>DASPGZ010000071.1:0-5034 GCA_035620355.1 Solirubrobacterales bacterium
CCCCTCCGACGCGGGGAGCATCAAGCGCACCCTGCTCGACCTCTCCGACCTGCTGGTGGTGCCGCGGAGCGTCGACCCGCGGGCGGTCCGCCACCGCACCCGAGGCCCCGAGCCACCCGACCCCCACTTCGACGCCCGCGAGCTGCTCGACGATGCCGCCGGCGCGATCTCGAGGGGCGAGCCGGTGCGGATCAAGCGCCGGGTGACAAACGTCGACCGGGCCGTCGGCGCCCGGCTCTCGCACGAGCTCGTCGCCCGCCACGGGCCCGGCGGGCTGCCCGACGACACGGTCGAGGTCGCGCTCAGCGGCTCGGCGGGCCAGAGCTTCGGCGCGTTTCTCGCGCCGGGGATCTCGCTCGGGCTCGAGGGCGAGGCCAACGACTACGTCGGCAAGAGCCTCTCGGGCGGCGTGCTCGCGGTCCACCCCTCGGCCGAAGCCGGCTTCGACGCCGCCGAGAACGTGATCATCGGCAACGGCGCGCTCTACGGCGCCTCCAGCGGGCGCGCCTTCTTCCGCGGGCTCGCCGGCGAGCGGTTCGGGGTCCGCAACTCGGGCGCCCTGACCGTGGTCGAGGGCGTCGGCGACCACGGCTGCGAGTACATGACCGGCGGGCGCGCCGCGATCCTCGGTCCCACCGGGCACAACTTCGCCGCCGGGATGAGCGGGGGGATCGCCTGGGTCTTCGACCCCGACGACCACCTCGCGGTCCGCGCCAACACCGAGCTGGTCGACCTCGAGCAGGTCCCGGCCGACGAGCGGGAGGAGCTGCACGCGCTGGTCACCGAGCATTTCATCCGCACCGGATCGGCGGTCGCCGAGCACCTGCTCGGCGATTGGGAGATCTCGTTGGCGCAGTTCGTCCGGGTGATCCCGCGCGAGTACGCGCAGGCGCTCGAGCGCCGAGACGAGACCGGCGGCCCGAAGACGTCCGAGTTCAGGTCGCTAGCGGCATGACCAGAGACCCGCGAGCGTTCATGGCGATCGGCAGGGTCGCCGATCCCGAGCGTGACCCCGCCGAACGGGTCCGCGACTACGGCGAGATCTTCGGCGTCCTGCCCGCCGAGCAGCTGCGCGAGCAGGGCGCCCGCTGCATGGACTGCGGGGTGCCGTTCTGCAACAACGCCTGCCCGCTCGGCAACCTGATCCCCGACTGGAACGACCTCGTCCGCCGCGACGACTGGAAGGCCGCCTGCGAGCAGCTGCACGCGACCAACAACTTCCCCGAGTTCACCGGCCTGATCTGCCCCGCGCCCTGCGAGTCGGCCTGCGTGCTGGCGATCGACGACGACCCGGTGATGATCAAGCAGATCGAATACGCGATCGTCCACCGCGGCTTCGAGGAGGGCTGGATCGTTCCCCGCCCGCCGGAGCGGCGCACGGGGCGCTCGGTCGCGGTCGTCGGCTCGGGGCCGGCCGGCCTCGCCGCGGCGGCGGAGCTGAACCAGGTCGGCCACACGGTCACCGTCTACGAGCGCGACGAGGGGCCCGGCGGGCTGATGCGCTACGGCGTCCCCGACGCGAAGCTCGAGAAGTGGATGATCGACCGCCGGGTCGATGTGCTCGAGGCCGAGGGGATCCGGTTCGAGTACGGAGCCGACGTCGGCGTCAACGTCGACGCCGCCGAGCTCGCCGAGGCCAACGACGCGGTCGTGATCGCGATCGGTTCGCGGGTCGAGCGCGACTTCGAGGCCCCCGGGCGCGAGCTCGACGGCGTGCACTTCGCGATGGACTACCTCTACCAGCGAAACCGCTGGGTCGCCGCGTCGCAGGGGCGCCCGTCGCGCGAGCCCGAGCCGGGGACGGAGATCGTCGCCGCGGGCAAGCACGTGGTCGTGATCGGCGGCGGGGACACCGGCATGGACTGCATCTCGAACGCCAACCGCGAGGGCGCGCTCTCGGCCACCCTGCTCGACGTCTACCCCGAGGTGCCTTCGGACGGGCGCTATCCCGACACCCCCTGGCCGCTGGCGCAGAAGCGCTCGTTCACCACCTACGCCCTCGACGAGGGCGGCGAGCGGCGCTTCGGCCAGCAGGTGATCGGGCTCGAAGGCGACGGTGGCCGGGTCAGCGCCCTGGTCGGGCGCCGGGTCACCGGCAGCTCCTCGCGGACCCTGGAGCCGGTCCCCGACAGCGCGTTCACGATGCCGGCCGACCTGGTGCTGATCGCGATCGGGTTCCTGCATCCAGCCCACGACGACGTGGTCGCCGCGCTCGGGGTGGAGACCGACCGCCGCGGCAACCTCGCCGCGAAGACCTTCGAGACCTCCCGTGACGGGGTCTGGGCCGCCGGCGACGCCCGCGTCGGGCAGTCGCTGATCGTCACGGCTATCGCGGAGGGTCGCCGCTGCGCGCGGGCCGTCGATCGTCGGCTGCGGGAGCCGGTCGCGACGAGCTGAACAGCTCGCTGAGCCCCTCGACCACCGCCTCGAGGTCGTCGCCGGACCCGGCGAGCCGGCGCTGAACCCGGTCGGCGGGGTCGGCGACCAGGTCCTCGACCCGGTCGAGATGCGCCTCGCAGCCGAGATCGCGGGCGTGCGGGCGGCACGCCTCGACCGCGAGCTCGGCGATCGCCGCGACCGGCAGGCGCGCGCAGCGCACCGGGTCCAGCAGCTCCGCCCGGACGCCGTCGCGGCCGGCGCGGAAGCGGTTCTCGTCGAGCAGCTCGGGGGCGCGGGCGAGCGAGTCGGGCACCTGCGACTCGAGCGCCTCGAGCCGGACCAGCGACTGGGTCAGCGCCGTCAGCGCCCCGGCGCGCCACGCCTCGGCCTGGGTGTCCATCGCCCGGATCTCGAGCGTCCCCAGGTTCGGCTGCAGGCGCAGGTCCCACCAGACGAAGGTCGGCTCGGGAAAGGCGCCGCAGGCGATCAGGGTCTGCAACGAGTCGACGTAGTCGGCGTAGTCGTCGAAGGCGCGCGGGATCCCGACCCGCGGGAAGGTCTGGAACACCGAGGTCCGGGCCGACGCCAACCCGCTGTCGCGTCCCTGCCAGAAGGGCGAGTTGGCCGACAGCGCCAACAGCAGCGGCAGGTGCACGCGCATCCGGTTCGCGGTCCGGATCGCGAGCTCCGGGTCGTCGATGCCGACGTGGACGTGCATGGCGAAGGTCGGCTCGCGCCGGGCGAGCTCGCGCATCTCCTCGTGCAGGTAGACGTAGCGGCGCTCGTCGGAGAGCTCGGTGTCGCGCCAGGTGACGGTCGGGTGGGTGCCGGAGCCGGCGACCGCCCGCCCGTGCTCGCGAGCGCCCTCGTCGAGGCGCGCCCGCAGCCGCTCGAGCTCCTCGGCCGCCGTCGCGGCGCTCGCGTGCGCCGCGGTCTCGTACTCGATCGTGGCCGCGTGGGTCTCGGAGGAGAGCCGGGCGTCGAGCTCGGGGTCGAGCCGCTCGCGGAGCTCGGCAAGGCCGGAGGCGGCGAGGCCCCAGCCGTCCGGGTCGAGCAGCAGGACCTCCTCCTCGACCCCGACCGTGAACGGGTCCCCGTCGTAGTTCCAGCGCGCCCAGGCGGGCTGCTCGGCCAGTGCATCCATGCAAATTGCGCAGTACCCCTTACGGCCGCGGTTATCCCTGCCGCCAGGGCGAACCGATCGCGGCTAGATTTGGACTCGCGGACAGAGGGGCTCCGGGCCGCTGAAACTAGGCTCTGAAGTCCCACAAACCCCGACCCGACCATCCGCACGGGTCCCGCCTGTGCGCGGGCCCGTTCCCACGCAGGAGGAATGAAACCTAGATGACCAGGCTCCGGCAGAAGAACGTTCACGCCACCCAGTGGAGCTCCAACGGCGAGGCGCTCGGCACCGTCGACCTGACCGAAGAGTCGAACAACCCGTTCGGCGCCAACGTCTTCTCCCCCGCGGTCCAGAAGGACCGACTCTCGAAGGACACCTACAAGAAGCTGCAGTCGGTGCTCGAGACGGGCGAGGCGCTCGACACGGACCTCGCCGACGAGGTCGCCGAGGCGATGAAGGAGTGGGCGCTGGAGCGCGGCGCCACCCACTACACCCACGTCTTCCAGCCGCTCACCGGCCTGACCGCCGAGAAGCACGACTCGTTCTTCGAGCCCGACGGGCAGGGCGGCGCGGTCGCCGACTTCTCCGGCAAGGAGCTGATCCAGGGCGAGCCCGACGCCTCGTCGTTCCCGACCGGCGGCATCCGCGCCACCTTCGAGGCCCGCGGCTACACCGCCTGGGATCCGACCAGCCCCGCGTTCATCCTCGAGAACCCGAACGGCGCTCTGCTCTGCATCCCGACCGCGTTCGCGTCGTGGACCGGCGAGGCCCTGGACGCGAAGATCCCGCTGCTGCGCTCGATGGACGCGCTCTCGAGATCGGCGATCCGGGCGCTCGGGATCCTCGGCGACACCGAGGCCCAGCGCGTGTTCACGACCGTCGGCCCCGAGCAGGAGTACTTCCTGATCGACGAGCAGTACTTCTTCGAGCGCCCCGACCTGGTGACCACCGGGCGGACCCTGTTCGGCGCCAAGCCGCCCAAGGGCCACGAGCTCGACGACCACTACTTCGGCTCGATCCCGGAGCGGATCCTCGCCTGCATGATGGACACCGAGACCGAGCTGCGGAAGCTCGGCGTGCCGGTCAAGACCCGTCACAACGAGGTCGCGCCGGGCCAGTACGAGATCGCGCCGATCTACGAGAACTCGAACGTCGGCTCCGACCACCAGCAGCTGACGATGCAGGTGATGCAGAACGTCGCCCGCAAGTACGGGCTCGTCTGCCTCCTGCACGAGAAGCCGTTCGCCGGCGTCAACGGATCCGGCAAGCACAACAACTGGTCGATGAGCACCGACACCGGCCACAACCTGATGGCGCCCGGCGCGACGCCGGCGGACAACACCAACTTCCTGTTCTTCTGCACGGCGGTGATCCAGGCCGTCAACAAGCACCAGGGCCTGCTCCGGGCGTCGGTCGCGAACATCGGCCAAGACCACAGGCTCGGGGCCAACGAGGCGCCGCCGGCGATCATCTCGATCTTCCTCGGCGCCGAGCTCGACAAGGCGTTCGAGTCGATCGCCTCCGGATCAGGC
>DASPGZ010000072.1:0-2384 GCA_035620355.1 Solirubrobacterales bacterium
CGTCGAGGGCCGGGCCGAGCGAGCCGGCGACCACGATCACGAGGTACGCGGCCGGAAGGATCACCGCCGCTCCGACGAGCAGGCCGGCCCCGAGCAGCAGCAGCGGCGGCCTGCGGCGCCCGAGGATCGCCGCCAATCCCCGACGAGGTGGCGCGAACCGTTCCATGACAACGGGATCCGCCACTTCGGCGCCGGGAGCCATCAGAGCGCTCCGGTCTCCTGCATCAGCTCGATCGTCGCCTGGGTCTCGGAGATGTCGGAGAGGTTGCCGGTCGGCACCGGGACCCGGTCGAGGGGTACGTCGAGCGAGGGATCCGGCTTCGCGTCGATCGCGATCGGATACTCCTTCGAGGTCGCGGTGAAGAACTCCTGACCCTCCTTGGAGAGCAACGAGCGGACGAAGTCGAACGCCTCCTCCTTGCGCTCTGAGGACTCGAGCACGCCGACCTGGGTCAGCAGCAGCAGCGAACCGAGGCCCTTCGGCGGGTAGTAGAGCTTCACCGGGTAGTCGGGGCCCTCGGCCTCGATCGCCTGGGCTACGTAGTAGTGGTTGAGCAGGCCGACGTCGATCTCACCGGATGCGATCGCGTCGCGGATCGAGACGTTGTCGGGGAAGTCGACGGCGTCGTTGGCGACCATCCCCTCGAGCCACTCGCGGGCCACGTCATCTCCGTACTCGAGCCGCAGCGCGGTCACGTACTGCTGCAGCGAGTCGCTCACCGGGCTCCAGCCGACCCGGCCCTTCCACCCCGGATCGGTGAGCCCGAGCGGCGAGTCGGGAAGCTCCGACTCGGCGACCTGCGAGCCGTAGGCGATCACCCGGGCGCGGCCGGTGACCCCGACCCAGCGTCCGTCGGGATCGCGGTACTGCGGCGGCACCAGCTTGAGGATGTCCTGCGGCAGCTCGGCGAGCAGGCCGCGCTCGGCGAGCGCCCCGATCGCGCCCGGCTCCTGGGCGAAGTAGACGTCGGCGGGCGAGTTGTCGCCCTCCTCGATCAGGGTCGCGGCGAGATCGCCGGTGTCGCCGAAGCGCACCTGGACATCGCGGTCGGCGTCTGCCTCGTAGGCGTCGATCGCGCCGCCGATCGCCGCCGGGATCCGCCCCGAGTAGAGGGTGATGCCCTCGGTCTCCGGCTCGTTCGAGTCGTCGCCGCCGGTGTCCTGCGAGGTGGCGCTGCAGCCACCGGCCGCGATCGCGGCGACGGCGAGCAGGGCGGCGGCTAGGGAGGTTCGGGTCAAGGTCGTGCGCGGGTCGGGCGGCCTCGCCCGATCTTGTTAGGGAAGCCTAATCTTAGGGAGTGCTCTCGCCTCGTATCGCGGTGCCGGTGGGGATCGCCGCCATCGCGGCGCTCTCGCTGCTGGCCCCTTTCGAGCCGCTCTACGACCCATGGGCGTGGCTGGTCTGGGGCAGGGAGCTCGCCGCCCTCGATCTCGACACCGGCGCCGGGCCGTCGTGGAAGCCGCTGCCGGTGCTCGTGACCACGCTGTTGTCGCCGGCCGGCGGCGCCGCCCCGGAGCTGTGGCTGTTCGTCGCCCGAACGGGCTGGCTGGCGGCCGTGGCGCTCGCCTATCGCCTCGCCTGGCGGCTGATGTTCCCCGTCCGCGTCGCCACCGGCCTCGCGAGCCGCTTCGCCTCGGGGCGGGTGCGGCTGGCGCGCAACCTCGCCGGCGCGCTTGCGGCGATCGGGCTCGCGCTGCTGTTCGACCCGTTCAC
This sequence comes from Solirubrobacterales bacterium, assembly GCA_035620355.1. GTDB lineage: Bacteria > Actinomycetota > Thermoleophilia > Solirubrobacterales > 70-9 > WHSW01. The sequence goes on from DASPGZ010000072.1 coordinate 1,715, forward strand.
CGCGTGGACCCGCCAGTTCGCGGGCGGGCTGACCGAGCCGCTGCTGGTCGCGCTCGTCCTCGGAGCGGTCGACCGCGGGCTCAGCGACCGCCGCGGCCAAGCGCTCGGGCTCGGCTTCGCCGCCGCCCTGCTGCGCCCCGAGACCTGGCCCCTGCTGGCGATCTACGCGGTCTGGGCCTGGCGCGGTCGGCCCCGGCTGCGCCGCTGGATCGTCGCCGGCGCGGTCGCCCTGCCGGCGCTCTGGCTGGTCCCCGACCTGCTCGGCTCGGGCGACGCGCTCACCGGCGCCGAGCGGGCGCGCGAGGCGACCGGCGGGGCCGTGCACGAGACGGTGGAGGCGCTCTGGCGGGCGATCCAGATGCCCCCGGCAGTCCTCTGGGCGGGCGCCGCCGTCTGCGTCGTCAGCGCCTGGCGCCACGCCGAGCGCGAGCCGCTGGTGCTGGCCGGCGGGGCGGCCGCGTGGATGGTGATCGTCGCGGTACTGGCGGGCGCGGGTTACGCCGGGCTGCCCCGGTTCGCGGCGCCCGCGGCGGCGGTCGTCTGCGTCCTCGGCGCGGTCGGGCTGGTGCGCGCGGTGGCGGCGATCGACGGGATGCGGGCGAGCGATCGCGCCCGACGCCCGGCGATCGCGCTGGTCGGCCTGCTGGTGGCCGGCCTCGCGGTCCAGGCG
>DASPGZ010000073.1:0-6802 GCA_035620355.1 Solirubrobacterales bacterium
GCGACGATCAGGCTGGGGGAGATCCCGGGCGAGCTCGACCGCGCCCGTGCCTACGCGAACTCGGTCGAGGACCTCGAGGGCGCAGCGGGTGCGGTCGGTGACGATCGTATCGACGCCTGCCCCCCGCCGACGGTGACCGACTACCTGTTCGTGCCGCAGCTCGCCTGGACGCTGGACCTGCCGCTGACCGGGATCGAGGTCGCGGTCCAGCGGGTGCCAGCCGCCGGGATCGCGCTCGCCGGCCGGGTGGCGTCGCCGGCGACCCGCGCCCTCGACGAGGCTTGGACGCCGATCGCGCGCAGCGGCGAGTGGACCGCCTACGAGGTCTCCTGTCCCGCAGCCTCGGGCGCCAGCGGCATCCCCATCGCCCTGGTCGCCGGCGCGTCGCGGTACGGCGGCTCGTCGACCTCGCCCTCCTCGAGGTAGGCGCTGTCGGCGTTCACCGACCAGATGTCGTGGCCGGCGCCGTCGCAGAGGTTCTCCACCGCCCGCATCGCGGTCAGCATCGAGTGGTCGGAGTTGTTGTAGCGGTGGAGCCCGTTGCGGCCAACCTGGACCAGCCCGTCGAGCCCATCGAGCCAGCCGCGCAGGGTCGCGACCCGGTGCTCGTACTCGGAGTCGTAGATCGGGTAGGCCTTGGGCACGCGCACGACGTGCCCGGTGACGGTCGCGGCGCGCTCGCAGAGACCCAGCGTCTCGAGCTCCGCCGATGCCCGGGCGACCAGCTCGGCGTCGCTCGCGTCCCAGACCTCGTCGCCCTCGAAGCAGAAGTACTCGAGCCCGAGGCAGGTGCGGTCGGGCTCCGGGACCAGGTCGGGGCTCCAGGCGCGGAAGTTCTGGATCCTCCCCACGCGGACGTCGGGGTCGTGGATATAGATCCAGTTGTCCGGGAAGGGCTCCGGTCCGTCGAGCACCAGGGCGACGCAGACGAAGTCGCGGTAGCGCAGCCCGGCGGCCGCCTCGAGCACCGGCCGCGGGGCGCTCGGCTCAGCCAGCCCCGCCACCGTGCGCAGGGGCAGCGAGGAGATCGCCGCGTCGGCCGAGAGGATCTCGCCGCCCGCCTCGACCTCGACCGTGCCGCCGGCGGCGAAGCGGATCGCCGTGACCGGCGACCCGAGCGCCAGCTCCCCGCCGGCGGCGACGATCTCGTCGGCCATCCGCTCCCACATCTGGCCCGGTCCGAGCCGGGGGTAGTGAAATTCCTCGATCAGGCTGCGGACCTCGCGGCCGCCGATCCCGAGCGCGCCCCGGGCGGCGCGCCACAGCGACAGGCCGCGGATCCGCTGCGCCGCCCACTCGGCCCTGATCTCCGAGCTCGGAACGCCCCAGACCTTCTCGGTGTACGAGCGGAAGAAGAGCTCGAACAGGCGCCGGCCGAAGCGCTGCGTGACCCACTGCTCGAACGTCTCGGCCTCGCGGCGCGGGCGCAGCCGGGCGCCGGCGTAGGAGGTGGCGCTGCGCAGGACCTCGGCCGGGCCGACCTTGGAGATCACGTCGCCCGCGCGCAGCGGGTACTCGATCAGGGTCCGGTTCCAGTAGATCCGCGAGAGCCGCCGGCGCACCAGCAGCTCGGACCCGAGCAGCTCCAGCCACAGCCGCTCGACCTCGGGGCTCTTGGTGAAGAACCGGTGGCCGCCGAGGTCGAAGCGATAGCCGTCTCGCACCTCGGTTCTGGCGATCCCGCCGACGCGCTCGGAGGCCTCGAGCACGGTCACGTCGAGCCCGCGGCGGGCGAGCAGGTAACCGGCCGTCAGCCCCGCCGGGCCCGCCCCCAGGACCAGATGCCGTTGCGGCGCTCTAGCCTTCGCCATTGTCGAACTCCGACCTCAGAGGCCGGGATTCTAATTAGGTATGCCTAACTCGCGCTCCGAAACCCTCGCCGTGGTCGTCCCGGCCACCGACCGCCCCCCGACCGTCGCCCTCTGCGTCGAGGCGCTCGAGGCCTCGACCGAGCCGCCCGACGAGCTGGTCGTGGTCGAGCTGCCCGCGGATGCGGGGCCCGCGGCCGCGCGCAACGCCGGGGTCGCGGCGACCACCAGCGCGCTGGTCGCGTTCGTCGACGCCGACGTCGTCGTCGAGGCCGAGGCGCTCGCCCGGCTGCGGGCGCGGTTCGCGGCCGACCCGGGCCTCGCCGCGGTCTTCGGCAGCTACGACGACACGCCGGCTGCGCCGGGAACGGTCTCGCGGTTTCGCAACCTGCTCCACCACCACGTCCACGTCTCGTCGCCGGGGCCGGCCGAGACCTTCTGGGCCGGGCTCGGGGCGGTCCGGCGCGAGGCGCTCGAGCGGACCGGGGGCTTCGACGCCGAGCGCTTCCCCGAGGCCGCGATCGAGGACGTCGAGCTCGGCATGCGCCTGCGCCGCGCCGGCGCCGCGATCGTCCTCGACCCGGAGGTTCGCGGCACCCACCTGAAGCGCTGGTCGCTGCGCTCGATGGTCGATACCGACCTGCGCCGGCGCGGTGCCCCCTGGACGCGCCTGCAGCTCGAGCGCGGCGAGAGCTCGAGCGCGCTCAACCTCGGCTGGCGCCACCGGCTCAGCGCGGTCGCCTCCGTCGCCCTCGCGGCAGCCGCGCTCACGAGGCGGCCACGCGCCGCCCTGGCGGCGCTCGCGGGGCTGGTCGCCCTCAACCACCGTTTCTACGCCCTGCTCGCCCGCCGCGGCGGGCCGGGGCTCGCGGCGGGCGGGGTCGCCCTGCACGTCGTCCACCACCTGACCGCGGTGACCTCGGTCGCCGTCGGCGCGGCGGGCCACACGCTCGCCGACCGCGAGCGCCAGTGAGCGCCGCCGGTCACCCGCTGCGCCTCGGCCTGATCGGCTGCGGTCGGCTGGCCGAGCTCGGCTACGCGCCGGCGATCGCGAGGCTGGGCGAGGTCGAGCTGGTGGCGGTCGCCGACCCCGATCGCGAGCGGCGCGACCGGTTGGCGGACCTGGTCGCCGGCGTCCGCTCGTATGAGACGGCGGCGGAGCTGGTCGGGGCCGGCGGGGCGGAGGCCCTGGTGATCGCCAGCCCGCCGGTCGAGCACGTGTGGCAGGCCGAGCTCGCCAACCGCGCCGGGCTTCCGGCGCTGGTCGAGAAGCCCCCGGCACCGTCGGGCGCGGGCGCCTCGAGGCTCGCCCGGCTCGACCCCGCTCCGTGGGTCGGGTTCAACCGCCGCTTCCAACACGGCGAGGGGCTCGCCCCGCTGGTTCCCGCCCAGGGGGAGCTGAAGCTCGAGCTCGAGCTCCGCTACCGGCGCGAGTCGTGGCGGCCGCTGAGCGTTGCCGACGACGCCGCCGCCGACCTCGCGCCGCACCTGGTCGACCTGGCGCTGCTGCTGACCCGGTCGGAGACGGCGCGGGTGCGCTCTGCGTCTCTGGAGCAGGATCGCGCCGAGCTCGTGCTGGAGACCGAGCGCGGCCCGGCGACGATCCGCTGCGCGACCGACCAGCGCCACCGCGAGCTGGTCGCGATTCGCGACGGCTCCGGCGCCACGGTCGCACGCAGCGCCGCCGGCGGCCGACTGGCGCTGATCACCCGACTGATCCCGGGGCGCGAGCACCCGCTGGTCGCCTCGCTGAGGGCGCAGCTGCGCGCCTTCGCGAGCGCCGCCCGCGGCGGGGACCCTGGACCGCTGGCGACCGCGGCCGACGGGGCTCGGGTGATGGCGCTGATCGACGAGGCGCGGCGTCTGGGGGCGCCCGAGCCGGCGTGATCTGCGTGCTGCAGTTCGACGCCGCCAGCGTCGCGGCGCTCGAGCGGCTGCTCGATCGAGGCCGCCTGCCGAACCTCGCCGGGCTGATTCGCGACGGCCGGCGGCTCGAGCTCGAGACCCCCGCGGTCGACTTCGCGGCCGGCGCCTTCTACACCCTCTACAGCGGGGTCGAGATCGGCGACCACGGGATCTTCTACCCGTTCCAGTGGTCCGCCGGCGAGCAGCGGGCGCGCTACGCGACCGCGTTCGAGGCGCCGCCCGCGGTCTGGGAGCGGCTCGCGGAGTCGGGGCTGCGGACGCTGGCGATCGACCCGTACGAGAGCCGCCCGCCGGCGCTCGCCGAGGGCGTCTTCGTCTGCGGCTGGGGGTTCGCCGACCGGGTCGTGCTGCCGCGCTGGTCGCGCCCCGAGGGCGCCGGGCGCGAGTACGCGCGCCGCCTCGGCCGCGGACCGGGGGCGACCGAGATCTTCGGCCGCCCGCGCCCGCGAGACCTGCTCGCCCTGCGCGAGAAGCTGGTCGAGGCGCCGGCCCGGGTCGCGGCCCTCGCCGAGCGGCTGCTCGCCCGCGAGCGCTTCGACCTCGCCTGGCTCACCTTCAGCGCCGCCCACCTCGCCGGGCATCAGTTCTGGGACCTCTCGCAGCTCGACCCGGCGGCGCTCGGAGAGCGCGAGCGGGCCACGCTCGAGCCGGCCCTCGACGATGTCTACGGCGCCGTCGACGACGCCTTCGGCAGGGTGCTCGCCGCGCTGCCGCCGGGGTCCGACACGATCGTCACCTCGGCCGTCGGCATGGACGTCAATACGAGCCGCGCCGATCTGCTGCCGGCGATGCTCGAGCGGGTGCTCGCCGGCGGCCCGATCGCGGACGGCGGCGCCGGCGCGATCTGGAGGCTGCGGGCCGCCCTGCCCGGATCGCTGCGGGCGAGGGTCGCCGCCGCGATCCCCGACCGTCTGGCGCTCGAGCTCACCTCGCGGCTGGAGTTGCGCGGGATCGACTGGGAGACCAGCCGCGCCTTCGCCCACCCGGCCGACAACCAGGGCTACGTCCGGCTCAACCTGCGCGGGCGCGAGCGCGACGGGATCGTCGATTCGGCCGTCGCCGACGCCCTCTGTGACGAGATCGCCGCCGGGCTGGCCACGTTCGCCGACCCGGACGGCAGCCGCGCCGTCGACGAGGTGATCCGGGTCGCCGACCTGGACCCGGGGGAGCGCGCGGACCGGCTGCCCGACCTGGTCGTCCGCTGGGCCGGACGGCCCGCGACCACCCTCACCTCGCTGAGCTCGCCTCGCTTCGGCGAGGTCCGCCGCCACGGGAGCGGCTCGGGGCGCTCCGGCAACCACACCCCCGGCGACGCCTGGGCGGTGCTCGCCCCCGGCAACTCGGAGATCGCGCCGATCTCGCGTCCGCCGCGCCTCGTCGACGTCGCCGCCACCGTCTGCGAGCTGACCGGGGCGGACCGCGCCGGGCTCCCCGGCGAGCCGCTGCTCAGGCGGCGCGGCTGAGCCGCTCGGCGGCGACCCCGGCCGCGGTCGCGGCCTGGGCGGCGATGACCAGCGCCCCGGCGGCAGGGCCCTCCGCGAACCCGCGCCGGACGAGCCCGGCGTAGAAGCCCGGGCCGGCGAGCCGGCGGCCGGGGTCGGCCGCCCGGTAGCGGGTGGCGCCGCGTCCGTAGCCGTACTGCTGACGGACGAAGCCGCCCGCGCCGAGCAGCTGGCGATGGACGACGACCGCGTCGGGCGCATAGACGGGCGCCAGGCCGACTGCGCCCGCGCGGTCGGACCAGTCGCGGTCCTCACCCGCCGCACCCGGGTAGCCCTCGTCGAAGGGCAACCGCGCGAGAGCGTCGCGGGCGACCGCCAGGTTGCAACTCGGGGCGAAGCCGAGCCTGCCCGACGGCTCGAGCCCGGCGAGTGTCAGGTGCTCGACGATCGCCTGCGAGGCGCGGACCGCGGCGCCGGCACCGGGCGGCGGCACCGTCCTGCCGGCCGCCGCCCCGGACTTCGCCGCCGGCGTCGCCAACGCCTCGGCCCAGCCGGGATCCGGCTCGCAGTCGTCGTCGGTGAAGCAGACGACGTCCCCCGAGGCGGCCCGGGCCCCGAGGTTGCGCGCGGTGGCCGGGCCGCGACCCGGCGCCCGGATCAGCCGCGCGCCCGGCCGGGACTCGAGCGCGCCGGCGACCGCGGCGCGGTCGCGGGAGCCGTCGTCGACGACGATGATCTCGAGCTCCGGCGGCAGCGCCGCGAGGCAGCGGGCAAGTGGCGCGGGGCGGTCGCGGGTGGGGACGACGATCGAGATCCGCATCCGGGTTGACGTTAGAGGCGTCGGTAAAGTCGGCGACCGCCCGACTCTTATAGGTAGATGCTCGTCCTGCTCACAAACGACGACGGAATCAACGCCCGCGGCCTGCATGAGCTGCGGCGGGCGCTGCTCGAGCTCGACCAGGTCGAGGTCCGGGTGATCGCTCCGCATACGAACCGCTCGGGCACGGCCCGCTCGATCACCACCCGCTCGCCGATCTGGGTCGAGGAGGTCGAGTTCGCCGACGGCACCAGCGGCTTCGCCACCGAGGGCACCCCGGTCGACTGCGTGCGCTTCGCCGAGCTCGGGCTGCTCGGCGCGCGCCCCGGGCTGATCGTCTCCGGGATCAACCACGGCTCGAACCTCGGCGACGACGTCACCTACTCGGGCACCGTCGCGGCGGCGTTCGAGGGCATCATCCTCGGCATCCCCGGGGTCGCGGTCTCCCAGCAGGCCGGCGTCGGCGGGATGGGTTACGCCGGGCGAGAGTTCGACTTCACGACCTCGGCCGCGGTCGCCCGCGAGGTCGTCCGGCGAATGGTCGAGCAGCCGCCGTCGGCGGAGACGCTGATCAACATCAACTGCCCAGCCGGCGACCCCGAGGGGATCGACGTCACCCGGCTCGGCAAGCGCCTCTACCACGACGAGCTGAAGCTGGTCGAGGAGGGCGAGGCCGGGCGCAAGCGTTACAAGATCTACGGCTTCGAGCCTTCGTTCGAGGACGAGCCGGGGACCGACCTCGCGGCGGTCGCCCGCGGGCGGGTGGCGATCACGCCGATCCACTTCGACCTCACCGATCACGGCGAGCT
>DASPGZ010000074.1:0-6443 GCA_035620355.1 Solirubrobacterales bacterium
GCGCTCAACGACATCGTCGGCGTCTCGCTGGTCCTCTGCACGGTCGCGGTGCTCGTCAACGCCCGGGCCGCGGTCCGCGACCGCGACCCGGGGGGTGGCATCCCGCTCGCGCCGCTCGCGGTGGCGGGCCTCGCCGCCGGCTTGGCGGCGGGGACGAAGCTCTCCTTCCTGGCCCCGGTGATCGCGCTGTGGATCGGGTTGATCGTGATCGCGGGCGGCGGTCGGCGGCTGCGGACGGCGCTCTGGTTCGGGCTGCCGGCGTTCCTCGCCGGCGGCTACTGGTTCGTCCGCAACGCGGTCGCGATCGGTAACCCGATCCCCTACACCCAGTTCGGGCCGCTCGGGCTGCCGGCCCCGGAGCGGGCCTTCGAGCTGCGCCCGGGATACTCGGTCTTCCACTACGCGACCGACTTCGACGTCTGGTCGGACTGGTTCTTCCCCGGACTCGACGACTCGTTCGGCTTCCTCTGGCCGCTGGTCCTGGCGGCGGTCGTCGGCGCCGGGATCTACGCCCTGTGGCGCGGGCGCGACCCGCTGCTGCGGGTGCTCGGCGCGGTCGTCCTGTTCACCGCGGTCGCCTACGTGTTCACGCCGCTGACCGCCGCGGGGGAGGAGGGGCGGCCGATCGCCTTCGTCTGGAACGTCCGCTACCTGGCGCCGGCGGCGGCGGTCGGCCTGGCGCTGCTGCCCTGCCTGGCGATCGCCCGGCGCACCGACCGTGCCCGCGACGTCACCCTCGTCGGCCTCTGCGCGCTGTTCGCGGCGACCGCGATCTCGCTGGTCCAGTGGGACCAGGGCCACGTCAAGGGAGCGATCGCGGCCGGGGTCGCGGTGCTGGCCGGGTTCGCGGCGCTCACCTGGCTACTCGGCCGCCGGCGCGATCGCCTTCCGCTCGCCTGGGTCGCCGGGCTCTGCGCGCTGCTCGCGCTCGGGGCGCTCGGCGCCGGCTGGTGGGAGCAGCGCCACTACCTCGAGCGCCGCTACGAGAACCTCAGCCCGCAGTTGCAGCTCGCCGACGCCGTCCGCTGGGCGCGCGACCTGCGCGACGCGACCGTCGCCGTCGGCGGCATCCGCGGCGTCTTCAACCAGTACCCGTTCTACGGCACCGACCTCTCCAACCACGTCCAGTGGCTCGGGGTCGACGGGCCGGACGGCGCCTACGAGCGGATCCCGACCTGCGCCGAGTGGCGCCGCGAGCTCGCCGACGGCGGCTACACCCACGTGGTCACCACCTACGACCCGTTCGACCCCGGCAAGCTCACCGACACCAAGGAGGCGCTGTGGACGCGCGAGGACGCCGGCGCCGAGGAGATCCTCCGCGACGGGCCGGTGAGCGTGTTCGAGCTCACCGCGCCGCCCGATCCCTCCACCTGCGGCGACCTGCCCGACCTGAGCCCGTCGGAGCTCAACGGGGACTCGGTCAACGACGACCCGACCGCGAACCAGCCGTGAGCCGCCCGCGATGATCGAGGTCTATCTATGCGCGCTCGTGATCGGCGGCGCCTCGGTGATCTTCGGGCGCGCGATCGGCGCCCTGCTCGGCCGCGAGCGCCCGCCGTGGCTCTCGGCGGCGACCGGCTTCGCCGCCCTGGTGATCGTCGCGCCGCTGCTCCTGCGGCTGCCCGGCCGCGGGACCACGGCCGCGATCGTCCTCGGCCTGCTGCTGATCGGCGCCGCCCGGATCGCCTACCGCGACCTGCGCCGCGCCGGCGACGCCCGCGACTGGCGGCTCGGGATCGCGGTGGCCCTGATCGTGGTCGCGGCCGCCTCGATCCCGTTCGTGATCTCCGACCGGGTCGGGGCGCTCGGCAGCGGCGTGTACACCAACGACCACGCCGCCCAGCTCTACTGGACCGACTGGCTCCAGCACGGCTTCGGCCCCGAGCCGAACGCCGTCCGGTTCGGCTATCCGGTCGGCCCGCAGGCGGTGGCGGCGATCGCCGCCACGGTCACCGGGACGAACCTGGTCGATGCCTTCAACGGGCTGCTGCTGGCGATCCCGGCGCTCACGGCGCTGACCGCGCTCGGGGCGCTGACCGCGATGCCGGTCGGGCGCCGGATCGCGATCGCGGCGCTCACCGGGCTCCCCTACCTGGCCGCGTCCTTCCTCGCCCAGAGCGCCTTCAAGGAGACGGCGATGGGGTTGCTTGTGGTCGCCTTCGCGATCTGCCTCGCGGCTCGATCGGGCGAGGCGGCGGCCCCCGGCGGCCGCCCGGTGGGGTGGCGGCCGGTCTCCGGCGTGCTCGTGTTGCTGGCGCTGGCCGCGGTGTTCACGTTCAGCGTCCCGGGGCTCGCCTGGTTCGCCCTCGGGCTGCCGCTGTGGCTCGCGTTCGAGGGCCTCGCCGGGCGCAGCGTGGTCGAGTGGGGCGAGCTGCGCGGCTGGCTGCGCGACCACCGGCTGCCGCTCGGGGTCGCCCTGCTGCTGGTCGTGATCGCAGCCGCGCTCGCCTTCTCGCCCGCGCGCGAGTTCGCCTCCAAGATCGCCGACGTGCAGGAGTCCGCGGGGCGGCTGAGCTCGCCGGTGTTCCCGGGCGAGGCGCTCGGGATCTGGCCCGCCGGCGACTTCAGGGTCGTCCGCGGCGAGGTCACCGGGTCGCTGTTCGCGGTCGCCGTCGGGGCGCTCGCGATCGCCTACGGCGCCTGGGTCTGCCTGCGCCGCCGCGAGCTGGCGCTGCTGGCGATGCTGGTCGCCGGCGCCGCCGTCTACGTCGGCGCCCGCCTGGTCGCCGAGGTCCACGTCGAGGCGAAGGCGCTCGCGATCGTCGCCCCGCTGGTGATCCTGGTCTCGCTGCGGGCGCTGATGGCGCCCGGGAACCCGATTCGGGTCGCGCTCGGCGCCGTCGTCCTCGCTGCCGCCGCCGGCTCGACCCTGCTCGCGCTCCGCGACGCCCCGGTCGGCATCGACGAGCGGCAGCTCGGGCTCGAGCAGCTCGCCGCCGAGGCCGAGGGCGCCCCGGTCGCCTTCCTCGGCGTCGACCGCTTCGCCGGCTACTACCTGCGCGGCACCCTGGCCCGCGCGCCCGCCGGCTACGTCCCGGAGGAGATCGCCGCCCGCCCGGACAAGAAATGGGCCCAGGGCCTGGCGGCGGACTTCGACAGCCTCGAGCCCGGCCAGCTCGACAGGTTCCGCTACGCGATCACCACCTCCGCCGCCTACGGGTCGACGGCGCCGCCCAACTTCGAGCCGGTGAAGAGCGCCGGCGACTACGTGCTCTGGCGCCGCCAGGGCGAGACCCCGCGGGCGAAGCTGCTCCCGCGCGAGGGCAGCAGCGCTTCCGGCGCCGCGGTCTTCAACCCCGGCGCCGCCTTCGAGTGCCCGGGCGGCAAGCCGAAGCGCGACGGCGAGGCGGTGGTGGTTGACGAGCCGGTCCACGTCCCGTTCACCGAGTGGCGCCAGCCGGCGCCACCCGAGGCGCGGGTCGCCGGGCAGGAGCGCGGCTGGCAGGCCCCGGGCGAGGCGAGCACCGAGCTCGAGCTGCCCGCCGGCGCCACCGGCGAGCCCTGGGAGCTCTCGCTCCAGTACCACTCGCAGGTGCCGCTGGCGGTGCTCGTCGACGGCGAGCGGGTCGCCTCGCTGCCGGCCTCGGTCGACGGCATGTACCTGAGCGGCGCCGGGCGCGGCGCCTTCTGGCCCGCGGGCGAGATCGCGGCGGAGCCCGGAGGCCACGAGGTGACCGTGCGCGCCGCCGAGCCCGAGGGCCTCGCCGGCAGCTTCGACGCCCGCCGCCTGGTCTGGCTCGGCGATCTCGCCGCCTCGCCGGTCACCGGGCCGCGGACGGTGGCGCTCGCCGACGCCTGCGGCGATTACGTCGACCACTACGCCTACGAGAAGCGGGGTACGGGGGGCTGATGCCCCACTTCGGCACCCCCGACGAGGCCCCGTCGCCGGTGCTCGGCGGCGAGACCGCTGAGCGCGCGTCGGAGACGGCGCAGCTGGTCTTCATCGGCGGCACCGGCCGCAGCGGCACGCACGTGCTCTCACAGCTGATCTCGCGCCACAACCGCTACGCGCTGGTCCCGGTCGAGGTCCGCTTCCACACCGACCCGGAGGGCTTTCCCGGGCTGCTCGCCGGCGAGGTGACCCCGGAGGAGTTCCTGAAGCGGATGCGCGGCTTCTGGTGGAAGGGGTTTCAGACCAACCGCTTCCGTGGCATGTACCGGTTCGTCGACCGCGACCGCTACGACGCCGCCCTCGCCGGCTTCGAGCGCGACCACGGCGACGACCTGAAGGCGGCCTGCAGGCGCCTGTTCTACGACCTGCTCTGGTTCCGGGTCGAAGAGCAGGACCGGGCGCTGGCGCTGGTCGAGCAGAGCACCGACAACGTCGCCCGGGCCGCGACCCTGACCGAGGTCTTCCCGGAGGCGCGCTTCATCCACGTCGTCCGCGACGGCCGCGACGCCTCGGCCTCGCGGGTGTCCCAGACCCGGGGGCTGGTCCGCCCGCGCACCCGGGTCCAGGGGATCGAGTGGTGGGAGCAGCGGATCCGGGCGATCGAGCGGGGCGCGGACGCGATCGCCGACGGCCACCTGCTCACCGTCAGCCTCGACGAGCTCGTGCGCATGGAGCGCGCCCGGATGGCGCTGCGGCCGCTGTTTCGCTTCCTCGGCGCGCCGATGACCAAGCGCACCCGCCGCTATTTCTCGAACCGGATGACGGTCGAGGAAGCGAACAAGGAGCGCTGGCGGGCCGGGATCTCCGAGCGCAAGGCGGAGCGGCTGGCGGCGCTCTACGACGAGGCGGTCGCGCGCCTCGAGGCCGACGGGATGCGCTGTGCGCCGCTCCTGCGCCACTCGCTCGAGCGCGGCGACGACCGGCTCGACCCGCTCGTCTACGTCTACGATCGTGGGCCCCGATGACCCCGCCCGACTACAACCCCGAGGGGCCCGCCGAGCTCGTCTTCGTCGGCGGCACCGGCCGCAGCGGCACCCACGTCCTCTCCTACCTGCTCGACCGCCACCCGCGCTTCCACGGGGTGCCGATCGAGTGCCGCTTCCACTGCAACCCGAAGGGGCTCGCCGACGTCGTCCGCGGCCGCACCGAGCCGGAGGAGTTCCTGCGCAAGCTGCGCGGCTACTGGTGGCACCGGGTGCGGATCGGCGACCGCGCCTACGTGCGGGCGAAGTGGCGGGCGCTCGGCCGCGGCCGCGACCGCGGCCTGCACACGCTGATCGCACCCGACCGGTTCAAGGAAGCGGTCGGACGGTTTGAGGCGACTCATGGCGACGACCTGCTTCAGGCGTCGCGGACGCTGTTCTACGACCTGCTTCAGCCCGGCGCGGACAAGGCCGGCAAGCCGGTCCTGGTCGAGATGTCGTGCTTCACGATCGCCGCCGCCGACGCGCTCGCCCGGATCTTCCCCGAGGCGCGCTTCGTCCACTCGGTCCGCGACGGGCGCGACTCGGGCTCGTCGAAGGTCTCGCTGCGCCAGAAGCCCCATCACCCGACCGACGTCGTCTCCGGGATCGAGTTCTGGGCCGACCGCCTGCGCCAGGCCGAGGAGGGAGTGAGGGGGATGTCGGAGGAGGATCGCGCCCGCCTGCAGGTGATCAGCCTCGACGAGCTGGTCCAGTCCGATCGCGAGTCCACCTACGCCGAGCTGCTCGGCTTCCTCGGGGTCGCCGACGAGCCGCGGATGCACGAGTTCTTCGACACCGAGATGAACTCCGACGCGATGCACCGGGCCCGCTGGCGCAAGGGCCTGAGCGAGTCAGAGCAGGAGGAGATCGTCGAGGTCTACGAGCGGACGCTCGACCGGCTCGAGGCCGAGGACTACCACTGCGCCCCGGTCCTGCGCCGCTCCTACGAACGCACGCTGACCGCATACGGGCATTGAGCGCCACCCCGGCGCCGGGCGCCGATCGCCCGCGGATCCTGTTCACGACCTCGAACGGCACCGGCCTCGGCCACCTGACCCGCTCGATGGCGATCGCCCGGCGGCTCGGCGACGAGGTCGAGCCGCTCTTCCTGACGCTCTCGGCGGCGGCGCCGGTGGTCGAGGGGATGGGCTTCGCGGTCGAGTACGCGCCCTCGTACGCGACCCCGGCCTCCGGCAACGACTACCGCTGGTCGCGCCGCCTGCGCGCCCGCCTGCGGGCGGTGATCGCCGAGGTCGATCCGGCAGCGGTCGTCTTCGATGGCACCCACCCCTACGAGGCGCTGCTCGGGGCGCTGCCGGCGGACGCGACCGCGGTCTGGTGCCGGAGGCCGTTGTGGAAGCGGCGCTCGAGCCGGGTCCCGCTCGGCCGCGCCGGCGCCTTCGACGCGGTGCTCGAGCCGGGCGAGCTGGCCGAGTCCGAGGACGCCGGCCCGACCGTGCCCCTGCGCGATCGCGCCCACCGGGTCGGCCCGATCGTCCTCCTCGACCGCTCCGAGCGGCTCGATCGCGAGCGGGCCGCCGCCGAGCTCGGGCTCGATCCGGCGCGGCCGACGATCCTCGTCACCC
>DASPGZ010000075.1:0-22697 GCA_035620355.1 Solirubrobacterales bacterium
GAGGTTGAGCACCCGCTTGATCGTGTGCTCGAAGTCCGAGGCGACCACCGGGGTGCCGTCGGAGAACTTGAGCCCGTCGCGCAGCGTCAGCGTGTAGGTGAGCCCGTCCTCGGAGATCTCGGGCAGGTCCTCGGCCAGCCCCGGGATCAGCTCGGCGCCCGCCTCGCCCTCGACGTGGGGGTAGGTGAGCAGCGGCGTGTAGACGAGCCACAGCGGCTCGATCCCGTTCACGGTGTAGGTCAGCGCCGGATCGAGGTAGTCGGGCTGGGACGTCTGCGAGATCGTGACCTCGCCGCCCTCGGCCGCCGTTCCGCTGCTGCTGTCCGAACTGTCGTCGCTGTCTCCGCAGGCGCCCACCAGCAGCGCCGCCCCCGCGAACAACACGCACACCCGGATCCTGGCCGACGGCGCCACGCTCCACCTCCCTGGACGAAGACAACGATCTGCGCCTCGGATCAATTCAAGCCCAGGTGAGAGCCCGACAAGAACAGGTTACGAATCAGGTAAGGACGGGCTCGCGCTCGCGCGACCCGGCGGCGGGCGCGACCGGGATCCGCAGCCGGATCAGGGTGCCGCCGTCCGGGGGCGAGGAGGCCTCGGCCGAGCCGCCGTGGCTCTCGGCCACCCGCCGCACGATCGCCAGCCCGAGCCCGCTGCCGGGCATGCGGCGAGCGGCGGTCGAGCGGTAGAAGCGGTCGAAGACGCGGGGCAGGTCGTCGGGCGGGATTCCCGGGCCGCGGTCGCGGACCTCGACCTCACCGGCGGCGCTGACCCGGACCTCGACCGGCGCGCCCTCCGGGGACCACTTGATCGCGTTGTCGAGCAGGTTCGAGATCGCCCGGGCGAGTCCCTGCTCGGAGCCGCGGACGACGCAGGGCTCCGAGGCGAGGTCGATCCGCGCCCCGGGCCGGCGCAGGAGCGCCGCCTCGACCGTGTCCTCGGCGAGGCGGTCGAGCCGGATCGCCTCCACCGGCTGATCGAGCTCGGTGTCGCGGGCGAGGTCGACCAGGTCGCCGACCAGGACGGTGAGCTCGTCGAGCTGGGCGATCACGTCGGCGAGCAGCCGCTCGCGCGAGCCGGGGTCCATCGTCTCCGAGTGCGCGAGCACCTCGATGTTGGTGCGCAGGCTCGCCAGCGGCGTGCGCAGCTCGTGCGAGGCGTCGGCGACCAGCTGGCGCTGCGAGTCGAGCGAGCCCTCGAGCGCGGTCAGCATCCGGTTGAAGCTGCGCGCCAGCTCGGCCAGCTCGTGGCCGCCCGCCGGGTCGATCCGGCGGCTCAGGTCGCGCGTCGTCGCGACCTCGCTCGCGGCCCGGCTCAGGCGGCCGACCGGGGAGAGCGCCGCGCGCGAGATCAGCACCCCGAAGCCGCCGCCGAGGAAGATCCCGCCGATGCTGACGGCGGCGAGGATCAGCGCCAGGCGCTCGAGCGTCAGGTCGGTCTCGTCGAGCGAGCGGGCTATCTGGATCGCCTGCCCCGGCGCGACCTGGGAGGTGTAGACGCGCACGTGCCCGCTGGCCACGTTCGCCTCGCTGAAGCCGGCCTCGCGCTCCCCGGCTGCGACCGCGATCGCCTCCGCGGTGGCCGGCAGCTGGGCGCCGGTGCGCGAGGGGGTGACCACGTCGCCGTCGCCCTCGACCAGCTGGGCGTAGGCGATCGGCCCTCCCAGCGGCCCGATCGGCAGCACCAGGCGCTCGCCGTCGCCGCCGCTGTGGCGCTCTCGCGTGCCCCGGCGCTGTTGCTCGCCGGAGCCGGAGCCGGAGCGCTGAGCGCCGCCGATCTCGGGCGGGGTGAGCGCGCCGCGGCGGAAGATCGGCAGGTCGAAGGTGACCGCCGCGTCGCGCTCGAGCTCGTCGTCGATCCGGTTGCGCAGCTCGGCGCCGACCAGCAGGTAGACGATCGCCGACGCGATCACGATCGCTGTCGCGACCGCCGCCGCGGAGAGCAGGATCACGCGCCAGCGGAAGCTCACCGGCTCATCCCTCGCGCAGGACGTAACCGAAACCGCGCACCGTGTGGATCAGGCGCGGCTCCCCGGCCGCCTCGGTCTTCCGCCGTAGGTAGCCGATGTAGACGTCGAGCGCTTTCGAGCGCGGGCCGAAGTCGTAGCCCCAGACCCGGTCGAAGATCTGCTCGCGGCTGAGCACCCGGCGGGGGTTCTCCATCAGCAGCTCGAGCAGCAGGTACTCGGTCCTGGTCAGCTCGAGCGTCCGCTCGCCTCGGCGGACCGAGCGCGAGGCGGAGTCCATCACCAGGTCGGCGAAGGGGGGCGGGCCGTCGCGGTGCTCGGCGCCCGTCCGCCGCAGCAGCGCGCGGATCCTCGCCAGCAGCTCCTCGAGCGCGAACGGCTTCACCAGGTAGTCGTCGGCCCCGGCCTCGAGCCCCTCGACCCGGTCGGCCACCGCGTCGCGGGCGGTCAGCATCAACACCGGGGTGCGGTCGCCGCGCTCGCGCATCGTCCGGCAGACGTCGAGCCCGTCGAGCCGGGGCATCATCAGGTCGAGGACGACGACGTCGGCGCCGCCGTCGCCGGCCCGCCGCAGGCCGTCCACGCCGTCGATCGCGAGCTCGACCTCGAACCCGCCGAGCTCGAGCGCCCGGGTGAGCGCAGCGCGCATCGGCGGCTCGTCGTCGACGACGAGTACCTGCGGCCGTGCCTGATCGAAGCCCGGTGCTTTCATCCGCCTCCTCGGGGATTCTCTTGCCTGCAGGTAAGAGGATGGTGAGGAGGGCGCCAGTGCGCAAGCTCAATCGAACGCCAGCAGCCGCACTCCCAGCAGCTCGGCGATCCCGATCCCGCCGTTTCTCATCACCCAGTCGTGGTTGGCGACGAACACCGGGCGCAGCAGCGGCGCGAGCGCGTTCATCCACCACCTGGTCGTGTGCACGTTCCACTCATAGAGCACCGCGGTGGTCCCGGCCTGCTCGAACAGGCGCCAGCGCCCGGTGCCGGTGAGCTCGCCGGAGGCGTCCGCCTCGATCAGCCGCGGCTTCGAGACCGTCCGCGTCCTCGCCTCGAAGACGAGGTCGTAGGGCAGCTTCGAGCGCCAGGTGAGCCGCGAGTGCGAGCCGACCCCGGTCTCGTCGCCGGGCTCGAGCTCGACCACCGACTCGACCCCGCGCCACCACTCGGGCCAGGCGCGCTGGTCGTAGATCGCGTCCCAGACCGGTTCGCGCGGCGACTCGAGCAGCCAGGTGGTCAGGAACCGGTACTCGACCGGCACTTCAGTTGCGCGACGGCGGCTCGCCGTTACCGAAGCCGGGCGGCGGCTCGTGCACGCGCGAGAAGCGGACCACTGTGACCGTCTCCTCGGGGTCGATATCGCGCCCGTAGATCTGGCGCATGAAGCTGAGCGTCTCGTCGACCCGGCGGAACTCCGGATTGTCGTGCTCGATGTCGCGCGGCGACAGCTCGCGCGCCTTCTTTATCTCGACGCTGTCGATCACGGCGGTGAAGATCTTCTCCCGGGGGCTGTGCTGGTGGCCGATCGTCACCCAGAGCAGCTGGCCGCGCTCGTACTTGCGCGACTTGTCGCCGAGCCGGATCGTCGCCGTCTTGCGCCCGCGACGCAGCTGATCGGCGAACGCGGGCGAGAAGAAGTTGAGCGCGTAGAAGCCGCGGGACATGACCGCGCCAGCCTATCGGTCGCCGAAGCCCTGTTCCCCGACGAGGGGGACGAAGCGGCAGGGAGCGATCGTCCGGCGCTCGAGCCCGGCGTCCGTGGCCGTGAGCAGGGTGAGCATGTCGACCCCCGGCTCGGCCAGCGGCACCACCATCCTCCCCCCGGGGGCGAGCTGCTCGAGCAGGCTCGCCGGCGGCGCCGGGGCCGAGGCGTGCACCGCGATCGCCTCGAACGGGGCCCGGTCCGGGGCCCCGAGGCTGCCGTCGCCGACCAGGATCTCGACCCGCCCCGGCAACTCGATCCCGAGCCCCGCGAGCCGCTCCGCCGCCGCCTCGGCGAGCCCTGGGAACCGCTCGATGCTGAGCACGTGGTCGGCGAGCCGGGCGAGGATCGCGGTCGAGTAGCCGGAGCCGGTGCCGATCTCGAGCACCCGCTCGGCCCCGCTCAGTCCCAGGGCCTGGCAGATCGCCGCCACCACCCAGGGCTGGGAGATCGTCTGCTGGTCGCCGATCGGCAGCGCCGAGTCCGCGTAGGCGCGGCGCGCCAGCCGCTCGGAGACGAAGCGCTCGCGCGGGACGCTCGCGATCGCCTCGAGCACGCGCTCGTCGTCGATTCCGCGCCGCCGCAGCTGGCGCTCGACCATCCGCTTGCGCTGCTTGGCGAAGTCGGTCAGCCCGAGGAAATCTACGCCGGGCTCAGGGCAGGCGATCAGCGCCCCGCAGCCACCCCTGCCCGTGCCGGTCCCACCGGATCCGCTATCGCCTAGAAGATGTAGGCGCGCAAGCGACGCGGCTCGAGCACCGTGACCCGGCCGCGGCCGACCGCGACCACCCCGGCGCGCTCGAGCGTCGCGAGGAACCTGCTGACGCTCTCGCGCGACGTCCCGGCGAGCTGCGCGAGGTCGGCCTGGGTCATGCGGACGGTGATCCCGCGGCGCTCCTCCGGGATCGCCTCCTCGGCGATCAGCTGGGAGAGCACGCCGGCGACCCGGCTGGGGACGGTCTGAAACGACTGCCGGGCTACCCGCTCGTTCGTCTCTCGCAGGCGTCGGGTGATCGCGACGATCAGCTTCGCGGCGATGTCGCCGTGGTCGGCGATCACCCGGCGCACATCGGTCGCCGGCAGCGCGACCAGCTCGGCGTCGGTGAGCGTCTCGACGCTGGCCGAGCGGGTGCCGCCGTCGAGCATCGCCAGCTCGCCGAAGATGTCACCCGGGCCGAGCGTCGCGAGGGCGATCGCACGCCCGTCGGAATGCTCGCGGGTCACCCGCAGGTCGCCGACGCGAACGATGTAGCAGGCATCGGAGTGGTCGCCCTCGTGGAAGACCCGGACGCCCTTCGGGTACGAGCGCGGGATCGCCACCGATGCGATCCGCTCGAGATCGCTGCCCGAAAGCTCCGCGAACAACGGCACTCTGGTCAGGAGCTGGGCTGGGTCCTCCCCCATCGGCGCCCGATTATCGCGGTTCGCGGACGGCCGGGCGAAGCGGTGGTTCGCGAATCGGGCACCGCGCGACATTTGTCCCAGCCGTGGGGCGAATGTCGACCGATCCGGTCACAAAAGCAATAGGGTCCCGGACCGACACCATCTCACCCACAGGAGGAGTTGATGAGAAACACCCACGTTTCCGGCAGGGCGGTGCTTGCGGTTGCCGGCCTCGCGGCCGCGGCGCTGGCCGCGGTATTGATGCTCTCGGCCTCGGCCGGAGCAGCCGGGAAGGCGTCCGGGAAGACGATCCTGACCCCGAAGACGGCGACGCTGGACGCGCTGGCCGCCGAGGGCGTCACCGTCGACGTTGCCCCCGACGCGAGCCTCGGCAACAAGGGGATCAAGTTCCCGATCACCGGCGGGCGGCTCAGCCTCGACAACCTGAACGGCAAGATCAAGCATTCGGGCGGGCTGACCTTCACCGGCAACGGGGTCACGCTCACCCTCGGCGATTTCATCGTCAAGACGGGGCGCAAGAACGTGCTCCGGGCCAGCATCGACGGCACCGACGCGAAGATCCGCCTCGCGGTGCTGAACCTGAACCGCTCGCGGCTCAGGACTCGTGGCGGCCGGGCGGTCGTCTCGAACGTCAAGGTGCTCGTCGCCCGCAGGGCCGGCAGGGCGCTCGCGGCGACGTTCGGAGTCTCCAACTACACCGGCGCCAAGCTCGGCACCGCGGAGATCAAGATCACCCAGTAACCCGTAGGCGCGGGATCGGCGGGCCGGGGCGCGGGAGCCCCGGTCCGTCCCCTCGCGCTCGGCTCGGTCAGCTCTGGCATCCGGGGCACCAGTACGCGGTGCGGTTGTCGTCGCCCTGGCCTCGTGACGACACCTCGCCACCGCAGTTCGGGCAGCGGCGAGCGCGGTACATCGCCCGCGGTCGCCGGCCCTTCGCCATCGACTCGCGCATCACCGCCTCGTTCTCGGCGACCACCAGCTCGAGCTCGGCCTCGGAGAGGTCATCGACGGGGCGGAAGGGGCTGATCCGGGCGCGGAAGAGCGCCTCGCAACGGATCGCGTTGCCGATCCCGGCGATCGCGCCCTGGTCGAGGACGACTGCGCCGATCTCGCGACCCGCGCCCAATCGGCGCATTCGCACCGCCGTCTCGGCGACGTCGAATCCGGGGACCAGGGGGTCGGGGCCGAGCTGGATCAGCGCGGGATCGTTGCGGGCGCGGGTCTCGGAGGTGAGGCGCAGCAGCTTGGCCCCGGTCTGGGCGGCGATCGAGCGTCCCGACGCGAGCGTCCACCACGGCTTGCCGTAGGGCCTGCGACCGTCGGCCACGACGAAGACCTTGCCGTTCATGCCGAGGTGGGTGTGCAGGACGACGCCACCCGAGAAGTGGACGAGCAGGTGCTTGCCGCGCGCCTCCGCGTGCTCGAGCGTTCGCCCCTGAAGCTCGGCGGCGCGCCGGTGGAGCGGCGAGCGCGGGTTCGGCGCCTCGGCAAGCCCGATCTCGCGCCCGCCCAGCGCGAGGTTGAGCTGCCGCGCAGCGCGATGGATCGTGTCGCCCTCCGGCACCCGCCGCTCAGCTCGCGGCGACCAGCTTGCGCGGCTGGCGGCTGAACCCGGCGGCGATGATCTGCTCCTCGAGCCCGGAGCCGAACACCGGCTCGCCGTCGACCCGCTCGATCCCGAGCTTCGGGATCACCCCGTCGCGAGCCGCCTCGGCGATCCGCGAGACCGCCTCGACCAGCCGCTCGCCCTCGAGCTCGACCAGCCTCACGATCCCCTTGCCGCCCCGCTCGACGTAGAGGATCGGGTTGCCGTCGCGCAGGAGCACGAAGGCGCCCGGGGTGCGCGCCGGACGCCGCCCCTCGGCCCGCTTCGGCCAGCGCAGGGTCGCGCCGTAGGGCTGAGCCGGGTCGGTCGCCGCGAGGATCAGGTACTCGTCGTCGCGCTGGGGCAGGCCGCGGAGCCGCTCGACCGCCCCCGCGAGCGCGAACTGGGCGCCGCCGAGGCCCTCGACGAAGTAGCCGCGGCGGGCGGTGCCCAGCATCTCGAGGTTCGAGAGCTCGCCGTAGAGGCTCGAGAAGCCGCCGGGAACGCCCTCGGCGAGCACCGTCTCGCGGGTGACGATCCCGTAGCGCTCCAGCATCAGCTCTGCCTGCGCCCGCAGTCGCGGCCCGGCGGCGGGCGCGCTGCGGAAGAGGGCCTCGGTCGTCGACCAGCGCCCGACGATCGCCTCCTGCGCCGGCGAGCGCCGAGAGGCGAACCGTCGCGCCGGACGGCGGTCGCGCCCCACGGCCGAGAGCCGGCGGGCGCGCAGCGGGGCGAACGCGTCATTGGTGACCTCCCCCGCCCAGACCAGGTCCCAGAGCGCGGCGTGCAGCTCCTCGCGCTCGAAATCGAGCTCGGCGACCAGGTCGAGCCAGAACGAGGGCGCCGCGCCGAGCCGCTCGCGGATCGCATCGTGGATCTCGCCCTCGGGGCGCTCGAGCTTCGCGTTCGACGGTGGCGGGCCGGCGAGGTGGACGTCCTCGCGGAAGTAGAGCGCCACGCGCCCGGTCCGGGCCAGCGCCCCGGCCCCGATCCAGACCAGCTCGCCGCTCGTGGTCAGCTGGTCGAGCCAGGTCGGGCTGTAGGCGCCGAGCCGCCTGGACAGCACGTCGCGCTCCCAGACCTCGGGGGTGAGCGCCACGCCCTGGAGCGGGATCAGCGCCTCTCGCAGACGGTCGGGGCCGGCGCCGGCTGGCCGGTGTGCGTCGACGTTCTGCCACGCGGGCAGGAAGCGGGCGAGCTCGGCCGGATCGACCGCCTCGGCCTCCTGGCGCAGGGCGGCGACGCTGGCGCGGCGCACGCGGCGCAGGACGTCGGCGTCGCACCACTCGCGCTCGGTCCCGCCGGGGAGCAGCTCGCCGCGGACGAGCTCGCCGCCGCGCTCGAGCTGCTTCAGCGCCGGGGTCACGTCGAGCCCGTAGCGACGCTTGATCTGCGCGGTCGGGAACGGGCCGTGGGTGCGCGCGTAGCGGCGCACGAGCGCCGCCATCGCGTCGTCGACCGGCTCCAGGTAGGTGTCCGGGAGGCCGCCGGGCGGCGGGACACCGATCGCGTCGCGGTAGAGGCCCGCGTCCTCGGCGACGATCCAGCGCTCCTCGCCGGCGATCCGAACCGGGATCGCCCGGCGCTCCTTCTCCAGCTTCGCCAGCATCGACGCGGCCGAGAAGCCGTCGGCCGTTCGCTGCTCGAGCTCCGTCACCGAGAGCTCGCCGAGCCGGCGCAGGACCTGCTGCAGCGCGTCGCGGTCCTTCGCCAGGACGTCGGGATGCAGCAGCTGCAGCGACCGCTCGACCTCCTCCAGCGCCTCCGGGTTGATCAGCTCGCGCAGCTCGTCGGCCCCGAGCAGCTCCGAGAGCAGGTCGCGGTCGAGGGCCAGCGCCGCCGCCCTGCGTTCGGCGTTCGGCGTGTCGCCCTCGTACATGTAGGTCGCCACGTAGTCGAACAGCAGCGAGGAGGCGAACGGGGAGGCGGTCTGGGTCTCGACCTCGACCAGGGTGATCTTGCGCGAGTGCAGGTCGCGCAGCAGGTCGACCAGGGCGGGCAGGTCGAGCACGTCGCGAAGGCACTCGCGGTAGGTCTCGAGGATCACCGGGAAGCGCGGGAAGTCCTTGGCGACCTCGAGCAGGCTCTGCGACTTGAGCCGCTGCTGCCACAACGGCGTGCGCTTGCCCGGGTAGGCGCGCGGGATCAGCAGGCTGCGGGCAGCGTTCTCGCGGAAGCGCGCCCCGAACAGGGCCGAGCCGCCGAGCTCGCGGACGACCAGGTCCTCGATCTCGTCCGGCTCCAGCATCACCAGGTCGGCGTCGGGCGGCTCGTCGGCGTCGGGCAGGTGGACGACGATCCCGTCGTCGGACCAGATCGCGTCCGCCTCGAGGTCGAGCTGGTCGCGGATCCTCGCCGAGAGCGCCAGGCCCCAGGCCGCGTGCACCCGGCCGCCGAACGGCGACAGGACGCAGAGCCGCCAGTCGCCGATCTCGTCGCGGAACTTCTCCACCACCAGGGTCTCGTCGGAGGGCACCACCCGGGTCGCCGCCTGCTGCTCGCGCAGGTAGGCGACCAGGTTCTCGGCGGCGCGCCGGTCGAGGTCGTACTCGTCCGCGAGCGCCTCGGGCTCCTTGCCGACCGCCTCGCGGGAGAAGGCTCCGATCGCGCGGCCGAGCTCCGGCGGGCGCCCGACCCCGTCGCCGCGCCAGAACGGCACCGCCCCGGGCACCCCGGGCGCCGGGACCACGATCACCCGGTCGCGGGTGATGTCCTGGATCCGCCAGGTCGTCGCGCCGAGCAGGAAGGTCTGGCCGGGACGCGCCTCGTAGACCATCTCCTCGTCGAGCTCGCCGACCCGCCGCCCGTCGGGAAGGTGGACGCCGTAGAGGCCGCGGTCGGGAATCGTGCCCGCGTTGGTGACCGCGAGCTGACGGGCGCCCTTGCGGCCGCGGACGGTACCCGCGGTCCGGTCCCAGACCAGCCGCGGGCGCAGCTCGGCGAACTTCTCCGACGGGTAGCGCCCGTCGAGCATGTCGAGCACGTTCTCGAGCTGCTCGCGCGAGAGCTCCGAGAACGGCTCGGCGCCGGTGACCACGCGCTCGACCTCGTCCACCTGCCACTCGTCGTCGGCGACCATCGAGACCAGATGCTGGGCGAGCACGTCGAGCGGATTGCGGGGGATCACCGTCTCCTCGATCGCTCCCTCGCGCATCCGCTTCGCGACCACCGCGCACTCGAGCAGGTCGGCGCGGAACTTGGGGAAGATCCGGCCCTTGGAGACCTCGTTCAGCTGGTGGCCGGCCCGCCCGACCCGTTGCAGGCCACGGGAGACCGACTTTGGCGACTCGACCTGGATCACCAGGTCGAGCGCGCCCATGACGATCCCGAGCTCGAGCGAGCTGGTCGCAACCAGGCACGGCAGCTTCCCGGACTTGAGCAGCTCCTCGACCACCAGCCGCTCCTCGTGGGCGAGCGAGCCGTGGTGGGCCCTCGCGATCTCCTCGTAGCCCTCGTCGCCCGGCTCGCGCTTGGGGCCGTCGCCGTCGCTCCCGTCGTGCTCGGTCGCCGGCAGCTCCTCGTGCGGCTGGTCGTTGTGGAGCTCGTTCAGGCGCTTCGCGAGGCGCTCGGCGCCGCGGCGGTTGTTGACGAAGATGATCGTCGAGGTGTGCTCGCGGACCAGCTTCAGCAGCTCGGGGTAGATCGCCGGCCAGATCGAGCGCGGGTTGGCGGCCGGGTCGAGCGACGACTCGATCGGCCCGGGGTCAATTCGGTCCGGCGAAATATCCGGCATCACCCGTCCCTCGCCTGACCCGTCCGCCCCCGGACGCGAAGCGGAGGAGGCGGACGGCCCTGGTTGAGTCATGTCTTCGACGGGGACGACGATCTGCAGGTCGAGGTCCTTGCGGACGCCGGCGTTGACGATCTCGCACTCGCGCTTCGGCCCGGCCAGGAACCGGGCGATCCGCTCCAGCGGCCGCTGGGTCGCCGAGCGCCCGATCCGCTGCGGCTCCGGGTTGCCCTCGGAAGCGACCAGGTGCGAGAGCCGCTCCAGGGTCAGGGCCAGGTGCGCGCCGCGCTTCGACTGGGCGACCGCGTGGATCTCGTCGACGATCACCGCCTCGACCCCGGTGAGGATCTCGCGCACCTGCGAGGTGATCATCAGGTAGAGCGACTCCGGGGTCGTGATCAGGATGTCCGGCGGGGTG
This sequence comes from Solirubrobacterales bacterium, assembly GCA_035620355.1. Taxonomy (GTDB): domain Bacteria; phylum Actinomycetota; class Thermoleophilia; order Solirubrobacterales; family 70-9; genus WHSW01. The sequence continues at coordinate 10,800 of DASPGZ010000075.1, forward strand.
CGCCGCATCGCCTGGCGCTCCTTCTGCGGCGTGTCGCCGGTCCGCAGGCCGACCGAGACGTCCGCGCCCACCCCTTGGAGCGGCGCGCGCAGGTTGCGCTCGACGTCGTAGGAGAGCGCCTTCAGCGGCGAGACGTAGACGATCTTGGTCCCGGTGCCGAGCTCCTCCGGCCGCCGCGCGAGCGTGTCGATTCCCCACAGGAACGCGCTCAGGGTCTTGCCGGAGCCGGTCGGGGCGCAGATCAGCGTGTTCGCGCCGGAGGCGATCTTCGGCCAGCCGGCGGACTGGGCGGGGGTCGGGGCCTCGAACGAGGACTCGAACCAGCGCCGCGTTCGCTCGCTGAACGCGTCCAATGCCTGCATCTCGCGGTCCGTTTCGGTGCTCATCGCCAACCATCGATCATACGCAGCGCCTAGGCTGGCCCGCGATGTCGGGGCCAACCCCAGGCGAGCGCATCCGGCGGGGCATCGATGCCTTCAACGCCGGCGACCATGAGGCGCTCCTGGCGCTGGTCTCCGAGGACGTCGAGTGGAAGCGCGTCGACGGGCTGCCCGATGCCGACGGGTGGATCCACGGCCGCGAGGCGGTGCGCGAGTTCCTGCGCCCCGACGTCTTCGCCGCCGGCCGGATCGAGGTGCTGGAGATGGTCGAGGCCGACGACGTCGTCCTCGTCCACGGCCGCTTCCACGCCCGCGGCGCGGCCAGCGGGATCGAGCTCGACGTGGAGACCTACGCCGTCTACCGGGTCGAGGGCGAGGTCGCCGTGCGGATCGAGAACTGGCGCCATCGCGAGGACGCCGAGCGCTCCTCCGGCCTGCGGCTGAGCTCCTGAGGCCCCGGAGCCGCTAGAGATCCGAGGCGGCGCGCCGGAGCGCCTCGTAGGCGGGTTTCGGAGCCCCGTCGGCGGCGAGCACGCCCAGCGAGCTGAGCCACGCGCTCCAGGCGAAGTGCTCGTCGCGGAGGCGGTGAACGATCACCGCCCGCGCCCCCGCCCGGGCGAGCGCCACGAGCGCGCGCACGGACTTGCGCGCCTGGCCGTCGGCCCCGTACTCGCTCTCGGCGAAGCCGACCTCGGTGACCCAGACCGACCGGCCGCCGGCGATCCGCTCCGCGCGGCCCCAGTAGTCCTCGAGCCCGCCCCCGGCGAAGAAGCCGCTGCGCGGGTAGAGATGCACGGCCATCGGGATCGTCCCGGGCAGCTGCCGGTAGACGTTCTCCAGGTAGTTCCACTGCCGCGGCTCGGCCGGCCCGGCCGCCGGCCCGATCACCCGGCCGGGGGCGGCGCGGTCGGCGGCCCTGGTCAGCCTCGCAGTCCAGGCCGGGGCCATGTCCCCGAACTGCGGCAGGTTCGGCTCGTTCCACGACTGGACCCGCGACCCGGGGTAGCGGTTGAGCAGCGCGGTTACGAAGCCGACGTAGTCGGGCAGGTGCCCGGCGCCGACCCCGCAGCTCATGAACAGGAGCAGCTCGCACTCCGGCGCCGCCCACGGCGGCGCCGCGCTGATCGCGAGCAGCTGCGAGATCTCGCGCGCCTCGAGCGCGCCGACCGCGGCGTCCAGCTGCGACCAGTCGTACCGGCCGGGCTGGCGCTCGACCGTCTCCCAGCTGACGGCGATCCGCGCGACCCGGGCGCGGGCGGCCTCGGCCATCGGTGCCTCGCGCGCGAAAGTCTCGGGCGTGTCGTTGAAGCCGAACAGGACCCGAGCGCGCGCCTCGGCCGCGTCGATCGTAAGCGACGCCAGCACCGCTGCCGCAACGATCGCGACGCGCTTCATCCGTCCCCACCATTCCCCGTTCGGGGCCGGGGCTAACCGACGCGGGCGCGAATCAGAACGGGAGCCGGTCCGCGACCTCGGCCAGGCGGGGCGCGCTTGCGTCGCGCTCGGAGACCTGGGGGTCGTCGAGCGGCCAGCCGACCGCGACCTCGGGGTCGTTCCAGGCGATCCCGGCCTCGGTCTCGGGGTCGTAGTAGCTCGAGACCTTGTAGTGGACGTCGGCGACCTCCGAGAGCACGCAGAAGCCGTGCGCGAAACCGACCGGAACGAACAGCTGGCGGTGGCCGACGTCGTCGAGCTCGTAGCCCTCCCACTGGCCGTAGGTCTCGGAGCCGCGCCGCAGGTCGACCGCGACGTCCCAGATCCGCCCGCGGACGCAGCGGACCAGCTTCGCCTGTCCGGGCGAGGTCTGGAAGTGCAGGCCCCGGAGGATCCCCCGGCGCGAGCGCGAGTGGTTGTCCTGGACGAAGTCGACCTCGACCCCCGCCTCCGCCCAGGCCGCGGCGCTGAAGCTCTCGAGCAGGAAGCCGCGCTCGTCGCCGTGCACCGCCGGCTCGAGCAGCACCAGCCCCTCGAGCCGCGTCTCGAGCGCCTCCGGCATCAAGCGTTGCCGTAGCGACGCGCGTAGTAGTCCGCGTACTCGCCGGAGAGGATCGGCCGCCACCACCACTCGTTCTCGCGGTACCACTCGACCGTCCGCTCGATCCCGTCCTCGAACGAGACCTCGGCCCGCCACCCGAGCGCCTCGGTCTTCGCCGAGGCGAGCGAGTAGCGGCGGTCGTGGCCGAGCCGGTCGGTGACGTGCTCGATCAGCGACTCGTCGCGGCCGGTGAGCTCGAGGATCCGCTTCACGACCTCGATGTTGGGGAGCTCGTCGGGCCCGCCGACGTTGTAGACCTCGCCCGGCTCGCCGAGCTCGAGCACCATGTCGATGGCCGAGGCGAAGTCCGATACCCAGAGCCAGTTGCGGATCTGCATCCCGTCGCCGTAGACCGGCAGCCGCTCCCCCGCGAGCGCGTTGAGGATGCAGAGCGGGATCAGCTTCTCCGGGTACTGACGCGGCCCGTAGTTGTTGGAGGCGCGGACGATCAGCGACTCGGCCTCGTAGGTCTGGCGGTAGGCGCTGACCATCATGTCGCCGCCGGCCTTCGAGGCCGAGTAGGGCGAGGACGGGTCGATCGGCGAGCTCTCGGTGAACGAGCCCTCGTCGATCGAGCCGTAGACCTCGTCGGTGGAGATCTGGAGGTGGCGGATGCCGGCGGCGCGCGCCGCTTCAAGCAGCACGTAGGTCCCGTAGACGTCGGTCTGGATGAACTCTCCCGGGGCCTCGATCGAGCGGTCGACGTGGGTCTCGGCGGCGAAGTTGACGATCGCCTCGCAGCCCTCGACCGCGGCCTTGACCGCCTCGGCGTCGGCGATGTCGGCGACGACCAGCTCGAACCGCTCGGGGTCGAGCCCCTGGAGGTTCTCCTCGCGCCCTGCGTAGGTGAGCTTGTCGAGCACCCGGACCCGGAACTCGGGATGGGTCTCGAGCCGGTGGCGGACGTAGGCGGAGCCGATGAACCCGGCCCCCCCGGTGACCAGCACGTTCATACGCCGGCCCTCGCCTCTCGAGCCGACAGGTACTCGCTCAGCCCCTGTCGCCACTCCGGCAGGGTGATCGGGTCGGGCCGCTCGGAGGCGAGCAGCGAAAGCGGCGGCCGCGGCGCCGGGCGGCCGAGCATCTCGGTCGTCCCCGACATCACCCGGGTGTCGAAGCCGGCCTGATCGAAGATCTCCTGCGCGTAGTCGAACCACGAGCAGCGCCCGCCGGCGGCGATGTGGTGGATGCCGTAGTCCTCGCTCTCGATCACCAGCGCCAACGCCTGCGCCAGGTGGGGCGTGTAGGTGGGGCTCGCCTCCTGATCGGAGACCACGATCACCTCGGGCTGATCGGCCCCGACCCGCAGCATCGTCTCGACGAAGTTCGGCCCGCCGGTCCCGAACAGCCACGACGAGCGAACGATGAAGTGGCGCGGGTTGCCGATCTGGGTCGAGGTCTCACCCGCCTGCTTCGAGCGCCCGTAGGCCGAGATCGCGGCGGGCAGGTCGGACTCGACGTAGGCGGAGCCCTTGGTGCCGTCGAAGACGTAGTCGCTGGAGACGTAGAGGATGCTGGCCCCGTGCGCCGCGGCGGTCGCGGCGACGATCCCGGCGGCGGTGTCGTTGACCCGCATCGCGCCCCGCTCGTCGGACTCCGCCCCGTCGACGTCTGTCCAGGCGGCGCAGTTGACGATCGCGTCGGGGCGCAGCTCGCGGACCGCGTCCTCGACCGAGGCTGTGTCGGTGATGTCGAGCTCGGCGCGGGCGAGCCCGAAGACCGAATGGCCGCGGCCGGCGATCGCCGCGACGGCGTCCTGGCCGAGCATGCCGCCGGCGCCGGTGACCAGCACCCGCTTCACGGGATCGTGATCTCCGACTTGTCGCCGACGATCATCCGCAGGGTCTTCGGCATCCCCTCGCCGCGGGCGAGCTTCACGTCCTTGCCGAGCAGGCTGGCCTCGATCCGCGCCGGCAGGTTCTTGACGCTGGAGCCGGCGAGCAGGATCGAGTGCTCGACCTCGGTCCCGATCACCTCGACGTTGCAGTCGATCGAGGTGTAGGGCCCGACGTAGGAGTCGACGATCCGCGCTCCGGCGGCGATCACGGCGGGTCCGCGGACGAGCGAGCGCTCCAGCGTCGCCCCCGATTCGATCACCACCCGGCCCTCGACCCGGCTCGCCTCGTCGAGGTCGCCGTCCACCCGGCGCACCAGGTCCTCGAGCACCAGCCGGTTTGCCTCGAGCATGTCCGCGAGCTGGCCCGTGTCCTTCCACCAGCCGCCGACGTGGTGGCTCTCGACCCTCGAGCCGCCGTCGATCAGATGCTGGATCGCGTCGGTGATCTCGAGCTCGCCGCGCGGGGAGGGCTCGATCGCGCGGGCGGCATCGAAGATCGCGGGGGTGAACATGTAGACGCCGACCAGGGCCATGTCGCTGGGCGGGTCGGCGGGCTTCTCGACCAGGCGGACGACGGCGCCGCCGTCGAGCTCGGCGACCCCGTAGTGCCAGGGATCGACGACCCTGGTGAGCAGGATCAGCGCCTCCGGCTGGTGCTCGCGGAAGGCGCCGACGAGATCGGTGATCCCGTCGCGCAGCAGGTTGTCGCCCAGGTACATCACGAACGGCGACGAGCCGAGGAACTCCTCGGCGGTGAGCACCGCGTGCGCGAGGCCCGCCGGGGTCTCCTGCTGGATGTAGGTGATCGAGGCGCCGAAGCGCGAGCCGTCGCCGGCCGCCTCGCGGATCTCGTCGCCGGTCTCGGGAGCGATGATGATCCCGATCTCGGTGATCCCGGCGTCGACAAGCGCCTCGATCCCGTAGAAGAGCACCGGCTTGTTGGCCACCGGGACCAGCTGCTTCGCCGAGGTGTGGGTGATCGGCCGCAGCCGCGTGCCCGCCCCACCCGACAGGATCAGGCCTTTGAGCGCCTCCATCGGCCGGAGGCTAGACGTTCCGGGGTCCCCGGCGAGACACGAGCGCCCCGCCTGCAGGCACTTTGGCCGCGGCGCGTGGGCGCCGATTCCGACCCGCTACCCTGCCGTCGCCGCTGCGACCGGAGGCTCACCCGTACGGGGTAGTCCGTCCACGGCATCACCGCGACCTCTAACCGGGAACGGTGTTGGGGGGCCTGAGCAAGTGAAAAAGATGACGGAGGTCAAAGCAACAATGAGGCAGAGAGCGCGCGCGATCGGGATCGCAACCGCGATCGCACTGCTGACCGCGGCGATCGCCGGGACCGGGACCAGCGTCGCCGCGAAGGCGCCGGCCGAGTTCTACGGCGTCGTCCCGCAGACCCACCTGACGGCCAACGACTTCGAGCGCATGGGCACCGGCAAGGTCGGCTCCGTGCGCCTGATCATGAACTGGGCGGCGATCGACCCGACCCAGCAGGGCGACTACGACTGGTCGTCGTTCGACCCGCTGGTGCTCGAGGCGGCGGCGAACGGGATCCAGGTGCTGCCGTTCGTCTACGGCACGCCCGCCTGGGTCGCCAGCGGCATCGACAACCAGAACTGCAACGGCAGCAAGTGCGGCGCCTACGCGCCCAAGGGCAGCGCGGCGCTGGCCGAGTGGTCGACGTTCCTGATCGCGGCGGTCGAGCGCTACGGGCCCGACGGCGAGTTCTGGGCCACGCATCCGGAGGTGCCGAACGAGCCGATCGTCGATTGGCAGCTCTGGAACGAGCAGAACTCGAAGACGTTCTTCGCCCCGAAGCCGCGCGCGAAGGCTTACGTGAAGCTGCTCAAGGCCGGCCACGACGCGATCGCGCAGGCCGACCCCGGCGCCGACGTGATCCTCGGCGGGATGGCGGAGCTGGCGGGCTCGCGCAAGGCGATCCCGGGCTCCGAGTACCTCGAGCAGCTCTACAACGTCCGGGGCGTCAAGAACTACTTCGAGGCCGTCGCCCTGCATCCTTACGGCGCGACGATCGCGAAGGTGTCCTCGCAGGTCGAGACCTACCGCAAGGTGATCAAGCAGGCGGGCGACAGCGGCGCGGGCATGTACGTGACCGAGGTCGGCGCCGGCTCTGCCAGCGGCGGCAACTCGCTCAACCGCGGGACCAAGGGCCAGGCCTCGCTGCTGAAGGAGATCTACAAGTACTTCACCAAGAAGCGCAGATCCTTCAACGTCGAGCAGGTCGATTGGTTCAGCTGGCAGGACAGCGCCCAGAGCATCTGCTCGTGGTGCGCGAGCTCCGGCCTGCTGACCGAGAGCGGCAAGGCGAAGCCCTCGTACAAGGCGTTCACCAAGCTCACCGGGGGCAACTCCGGCAAGCACTGAGCGCGCGCGGCGCCTAGTAGGTGCCGCCGAGCTTTCGGTGGTCCCAGGTCGCGGTGCGAAGTGGCGAGAAACGAATCGCCACCCGCTTCGCGGCCTGGGCCTCGAGCGCCGCTGCGGCGTCGCCCTCGATCGAGTCGATCCCCTCCGAGTAGCGGATCGCGAGCTGCTTGCCGAACTCCGCTACCCGCGGGGTCTCGCGGATCAGCTCGGCCTCGGCCTCGATCTGGAGCCCGCGAAGCTCCGTGTACTCGTGCCCGGCCTCGAGCAGCAGCGTCGCCCGCGGGTCCCGCTCGAGGTTGCGCACCTTCTGCGACTTGGCGAACGACCAGACCCAGATCTCGCCCTCACGGACCACGAACCACATCGGCATCGAGTGTGGCCAGCCGCGGGGCCCGAGCGAGCTGACGACGACGATCCGCTCGGCGTCGAGCAGCTCGGCCCTCTCGGCCTCGGTCAGCTTGATCTGATCGCGGCGGCTCGGCACCGCGTCAGTCAACCAGCCGGGCCGGGTCGAGTGAGCCCTCGGCCACGAGCTTCTCGAGATGCGCCTGCATCGCGATCGCCGCCGCGGGGCGCAGGACCTCGGGGACGTCGTTCCAGACCTCGGCCAGCAGCGCGGCGCGCGAGCGCTCGCCGCGTTCGAGTGCCGCGCGCAGGCGCCGCTCGCGCTCGCGCCGGTGCTCGAGGTACTCGGCCACCTTGGCCGCCGGGTCGGTGATCCACGGCCCGTGTCCCGGGGCGAGCAGGCCGGCCCCGAGCGACCCGACCAGCTCGAGCGAGCGCATGTAGTCGGCGAGCGAGCCGCCGCCTGCCGCCGGCGGGACGATCGTCGAGCCGCTGCCGAGGATCAGGTCGCCGCAGAAGCAGACCTCGCCGAACACCAGGCAGACGTGGTCGGCGGCGTGGCCGGGGGTCGGCACGATCGTGAACGGGCCGGCGGTCGCCCTCGCCGCGGCGCGGGCGTCCGGCGCGGCCGGCTCGAGCGCCGATGCCGAGCCCGCCACCAGCGCCGCCTCGAGCGCCGCCGCCTCGTCGGTGGAGCTCACCCGGCCCCAGAGCAGCTCGCCGCCGAGCGCCTCGACCCCCTCGCTGTGGTCGTTGTGGCTGTGGGTGAGCAGAACCCCGGCGAGGCCGCCGGCGGCCTCCGCCGCCTCGCGCACCCGAGCCAGGTGGCCGGGGTCGCCGGGGCCGGGGTCGATCACGTAGGCGCCTCCCTCGGCCGCGACCACGTAGGTGTTGGTGCCGTCGAGCGACATCGGCCCCGGATTCGGGGCGAGCAGCCGCACGATCTCGGGATGCCCCGGCGCCGCCTCGGGGGCCGGCCCGGGGGCGTTCAGCCGGCGACCGCCTTGAGCACGGCCTCGCGCGCCTCGCTCGGCTCCAGCACCACCAGGTCGCCAACCCCCTTGAGCACCTCGCGAGCCAGCCAGTCGCTGGAGCCATAGGGCAGCTCGACCACGACGGCGCCGTCGGAGAGCTCCTCGAGCACCGTGCGCTGCTCGCGCAGCCAGCGGGCGCGATCGGGCGCGACCCAGACGCGGGCGATGCCCGCGGTGGTCACCTCACCGTGGACCAGCCACTCCTGCTCGGCGAGCATCTCCTCGACCCCCTCGCGGGGCTCGAACTCCCGGTCGGTGCTCAGCGCCTCCTTCATCCGGTCGAGCCGGAAGTGCCGAGTGTCGGAGCGGCCGAGGTCGAAGCAGCCCAGGTACCAGCCCTCGGGGCCCTTGACCAGCTGGTATGGCTCGACCTCGCGGGAGACGAAATCGTCCTCGTTCTCCTTGTAGTACTTGAGCTCGAGCACCCGATGCGCGCCGATCGCGTCGTTGACGGTGCGCACCACCGACGAGTCGTCGCGGCCGGGGGCGATCTCGAGGCCCTCCTCGGACGGGTCGTGGCCGAGCGCCGAGATGATCTTGCGGCGCGCGGTCTGCAGTCCCGACTGCGGCAGGTGGTCCCCGAACAGGTCAATCGCCGCGACCAGCGCCTTCGCCTCGAGCGGCAGCAGCCGCGCCGGACGGGCGAAGTTGTCGCCGTAGGTATCGGGGTCGACCTCGATCCGGTCGCCGTCGATCTCGGCGTAGAGGACGTACGTGCCGCCGCCGAAGTTGACCACGTTGAGCACGTCGAGGTCCTCGCGCAGCTCGTCGAGCGAGATGTTGAGCTCGCCGGTCGCCTGCTTGGTTGGCAGGCTGCCCTCGGCGCGGGCGGCCCCGATCAACAGCCCGGCGAGCGTGACCAGGCGGGCGAGGCGCTCGGGGCGGATCACCGACTCGGCGCGACCGCCGGACCCGCGCGAGCCGCCGTTGCGGCGACCGTTGGCGCCCTCGGCGAGCGGCCGCTTGACCGTCTTCGCGACCTCGAACTCGTCCCGGTGGCGGTCGCGCAGCAGCGCCAGGCGCTCGTCGGCCTCGGCGGCGAGCTCGGGCGGGTCGAGCAGGCGCGCGTTCTCGCGCCACGAGAGCACCCAGGAGATCAGCTGGCGATCGGAGGCGTACTCGGTCTCGAACACCATCCCGCGGCCGCGAGCGCCGTCGCCGCGCTGGGGCTTGCGCAGGGTCCCGTGACGGGCGAAGTCGCGCTCGACCAGCCAGGCGATGCGTTCGCGCAGGAAGACCTTCGCGGTGCCCTTGGTCTCGCCCATCTGCCAGTCGGCGCGCGAGGCGTAGTCGCGGCGGTCGAAGTCCTCGGGCGGCGGGAAGTCGTGCTCGGCCTTGGTCGCGTAGGAGACCTTGCCGCGGATCCGCGAAAGGCGGAAGACCCGCACCTCCTCACGCTCGTGCGAGTAGCCGATCAAATAGAACTGCCCCTCGCGGAAGACCAGGTGGTAGGGGTTGACCTTGCGGTCCGACGTCTCGTCGCGCTGCAGCGAGTAGTAGGAGAACTCGATCGTCTTGCGGCGCGAGATCGCGGTCTCGATCTTCGCCAGCCGCTGCGAGAGCTCGCGCCCCGAGCCGGCGGTCGACAGCTTGACGTCGATCGGCGCCTCGTCCTCCTCGGTCAGCGGGCTCGGCCGGCCCCAGGAGACCTGCTGCAGGGCGAGCCGCAGCGGCTCGGCGTAGGCGAACTCGCCGTCTAGCAGCCCGAGCGCGGTGCGCAGCGCGGCGAGCTCGGAATCGGAGAACTCGATCGCCGGCAGGTAATAGTTCTCGGGGGGCAGCGCGTACAGCTCGGCCTCGAAGAACCCCTCGGCGGGCTTCTCGACCTGGAGCGAGATCCCGAGGCTCTCGAGCTCGGCGCGGTCGGCGTAGAAGCGGCGCGCGAACGCATCCTCGTTCATCGAGGAGTAGCCCTCGACCTCGCGTTTGATCTCGAGCGCCGACACCGGGCGGCGGTTCGCCATCAGGAACGAGATCAACGAGAGCTGGCGGATCAGCTTCTCGGTGTCCTTCGCCATGCCGCCGCCGAGGATATTGGGGGCCGCACGGCCCGGCGCCGGGCGGGAGCGCAAAGTGCGCTATTTGCGCCCGCGCCGGCCGCCCCTGACGTTAGATTGACGCCCGCATGCTCGGCGCGGGGACCGTGATCAACCCATTGGTCAAGGTGATCACGACGGTGGCGATCCTCGCCGCGGTCGGGTTTTTCGTCGTCCGCCCGGTCCTCGACACGACCGAGAAGGCGATCGACTCGGTCAACCAGTCGGTCCGCAACGGGATCGAGCAGGGTGAGCAGGCGAGCCAGAACGCGCAACTGCGGTCGGCCCAGAGTCGGGCCGAGTCATACGCGACGAGCGTTCAGGGCACCTGGCCGGCGGCCGCCCGGGAGATCAAGGGCTGCGTCAGGGCGGCGGGCGAGAACGCGACCGCGATGGACCGCTGCGCCGACCTCGGGCAGACGCTCGTTCACACGGTCCAGTCCGATCGCAACTTCGCCCTCTCCTACGCCGACAGCCTCGCCGCCCAGGGCGACGGCGCGGGCGCCGAGCGGGTTCGCGACTGCGTCAAGGGAGCCGGCTTCAAGCCGGCCGCGATGGAGCGCTGCCGGGCGCTCGCCGACGACCTCCTGTTCGGCTAGGCTGCCGCCGATCCGCGCCCCGGAGGGGACCAGATGCTTGGCGCCGGCACAGTCATCAACCCGATCATCAAGATCGTCACCACGGTGGCGATCCTCGCCGCGGTCTACTTCTTCATCGTCAAGCCGACGCTCGACACGACGAATACGGCGTTCGAGAGCGTCACCGACTCGTTCGACGGCTTCGACGACCTCTCAGGCGACGTCCAGTCGCAGGTCGAGGACGCGTTCGACTCGACCAGCGACAGCGGCCGCCTCGAGGCGTGCATCAGCCGAGCGATCAACGGCAACGACGTGAACGAGAACGCGCTCACGCGCTGCGTCGATCGCTTCGGCACCTAGCGGGTTACGCGGCGCGGCTGCCGAACCAGGCGGCCGAGTCGATCCCGCGGTCGTAGCGCGACCAGGACTGCCCGTCCGGAAGCTCGCGCTCGATCCGATCGAAGCTGCCGAGCGTGCCGCCGAGGTTGTCCATCGCGTGCACGAGGGTCGCCTCGCGGGTCGCCGGGACCACCGGCGAGCCGTTCTCGAGCTTGCCGTGGTGGGAGAGGATGACGTGGAGCACCGACTGCGCCAGCTCGCGGTCGAAGCCGTCGATTGACTCGATCGCGCGCCGGACCAGGTAGTAGCCGAGCGGGATCTCGCCGAGCAACCGGCCGACGTCGGTGAGGTCGATCGCCATCGGATCGTCGTTGTAGGCCTGCGTCTTGCCGATGTCGTGCAGGAGCGCCCCGGTGATCGCGACGTCGCGGTCGACCTCGGGGAAGGCGCCGGCCGCGGCGCTGACCGCCTGGGCGACCGAGACCGAGTGGTCGAGCAGCCCGTGCCGGTACGCCTGGTGGTAGTACTTCGCCGCCGGAGCGACCCGGAAGCGGAGCCAGAGCCGCGAGTCGGGGGCGAAGATCTTCTCGAGCAGCGCGCGCAGCTGCGGATGCTGGACCGTCGCCACCAGCTCGCGTAGCTGGGCCTCGAGCTTCTCGGCGGAAACCGGCGGGCCCTCGACCAGGTCGTCCGGCTCGAACTCGCCCTCGTCGGCGACCCGGATCGAGCGGATCGTGATCTTGGCCCCGTACTGGGGATGGACCGAGAAGCGGCCGTCGATGAAGACGACGGCGCCGGGGGCGCAGCGCTCGAACAGCTCGTCGACATCCTCCCAGGCGACCGCCTCGGCCGACCCGGTGCGGTCGGCGACCACGAGCCGGATGAAGTCCTCGCCGTTGCGGCGGGTGCGGCGCTCGCGCTCGCGGACG
>DASPGZ010000076.1:0-14937 GCA_035620355.1 Solirubrobacterales bacterium
GAGACGACCCGCGACGAGGGTAACCGCCGCCGGGTTCCCGTGTCCGAGGTCGAACGGCTGCGCTCGCATCCCGACCGCCACCGCACCGGCGACGCGCTCTCGACCCGCAACCGCTTCCCCGGCGTGGTCAGCTCGGTCGAGGTCGACGGGGTGATGGCGCTGGTCGAGATCGAGGCCGGCCCGCACCGGGTGACCGCGGCGATCACCCGCGACGCGGTCGAGGAGCTCGGGCTCGCCGAGGGGGTCGAGGCGACGGCGATGGTCAAGGCGACCTCGGTGATGGTCGAGCGCGGCTCGTGAGGCGGCTCGCGCTCGCCGCGCCGCTCGCCTCGGCTCTGGTGATCGTCGGCTGCGGCGACGACTCGGACGACACCTCGACCGAGGCCGGGAGCACGACCGCGGCCGGCGGCGAGCTGGTGGTCTCGGCGGCGGCCTCGCTGGAACCCGCGTTCACCGCCTACGCCGAGGCCGCCGGGATCGACGCGAAGCAGTCGTTCGCCGGCTCCGACGACCTCGCGGCCCAGATCCGCCAGGGTGTCACCCCGGACGTCTACGCCGCCGCCAACACCAGCCTCCCCGACGACCTCTACGCCGATGGGCTGGTCTCCAAGCCGGTCGTCTTCGCCACCAACACCCTGGTGCTCGCGGTCCCCGACGGCTCGCAGATCGACTCGCTCGACGACCTGACCGGCGACGTGACCCTGGCGATCGGCGACGAGGGTGTTCCGGTGGGCGACTACACCCGCGAGATCCTCGGAGAGCTCCCGAAAGAGGAACCCGAGGCGATCCTCGACAACGTGAGCTCGCTCGAGCCCGACGTCGCCGGGATCGTCGGCAAGCTGACCCAGGGAGCGGTCGACGCCGGCTTCGTCTACGTCACCGACGTGGTCGCCACCGACGGCGCGCTGACCGCGATCGACCTGCCCGCCGACCTGCAGCCCGACGTCGCCTACGGCGTCGCCGTGGTCGATGGCGCGGAGAACCCCGAAGGCGCTCAGTCGTTCATCGACGGGCTGCTCGAGGGCGAGGGGGCCGACGCCCTCGCCGACGCCGGGTTCAAGCCGCCGCCACCGAACTGAGCCGATGAACCGCCGCGGGCCGTTCGCGGTCCTGCTGGTTGCGGCGCTCGCGGTCACGCTCGCGTTTCTGATCCTGCCGATCGTCGCGATCTTCGCCGACACCCCTCCCGGCGACCTGATCGACAGCCTCGGCAGCGATGCCTCCCGCGACGCCCTCTGGCTCAGCCTGAAGACCACCCTGGCGGCACTGATCGTGATCGTCGTCGTCGGCACCCCCGCCGCCTACCTGCTGGCGACGCGGGAGTTCCGCGGGAAATCGGTGGTCGTGACCGCGATCGAGCTGCCGCTGGTGCTGCCGCCCGCGGTTGCCGGGATCGGGCTGCTGGCGGCCTTCGGGCCCAAGGGCATCTTCGGCTCGGCGCTCGCCGACGCCGGGATCGAACTGGTGCTGGAGACGGCCGGGGTGATCGTCGCCCTGACCTTCGTCGCCGCACCCTTCTACCTGCGCCAGGCCCAGGCGGCGTTCGCAGCCGTCGACCCCGACCTGCTCGCCGCAGCGCGCACCCTGGGAGCCGGCGAACCTCGGGCTTTCTGGCGCGTTGCGATCCCCTGCGCCGGAGCCGGGATCTCGACCGGGATGGCGCTCGCCTGGGGGCGGGCGCTGGGCGAGTTCGGCGCGACGCTGATGTTCGCCGGCTCCTTCCAGGGGATCACCCAGACCGCCCCGCTGGCGATCTTCGCCAGCTTCTCCACCGACTTCCCGGCTGCGCTGGCGCTCTCGGCGGTCCTGGTCGCGATCTCGGCGGCGCTGCTGCTGGCGGTGAAGCTGCTCGGACGCTCGCCGTTGCTCGGGGGGGTGCAGGCGTGAGCTCCGGGCTCGAGGCGCGGTTCGCCGCGGGACTGCGCGAATTCGAGCTCGAGCTCGAGCTCGCGGTCGAGCCTGGAACCTGCCTCGCTCTGGTCGGCCCGTCCGGGGCCGGCAAGAGCACGGCGCTGCGCGTGATCGCCGGGCTCCACCGTCCCGACAGCGGCAGCGTCGCGCTCGGCGAGCGCCCGTGGCTCGATCGCGAGCGCGGGGTCGACCTGCCGCCCGAGCGCCGCGACTGCGGCTACCTGTTCCAGGACTACGCGCTGTTCCCGCACCTGAGCGCCTGGCGCAACGTCGCCTTCGGGCTCAAGGAGGTACCGCGGCGGGAGCGGCGTGAGCGCGCGACCGCGGTGCTCAGCCGCTTCGGCGCCGGGGAGCTCGCCGACGCCCCCCCGCGCGAGCTCTCGGGTGGCGAGCGCCAGCGGGTGGCGCTGGCGCGGGCGCTCGCCCGCGACCCGGCGCTGCTGATGCTCGACGAGCCGCTCTCGGCGCTCGACTCGACGACCGCGGCGGCGGCCGGGCGCGAGCTCGCCACGACGCTCGCCGCGGCCGAGGGGCCGGCGATCCTGGTCACCCACGACTTCGCCGACGCGGCGTTGCTCGCCGACCGGATCGCGGTCATCGATCGCGGTCGCGTGATCCAGTCCGGCAGCGCCGCGGAGCTCAGCGCGCAGCCGGGCTCGGCCTTCGTCGCCGACTTCACCGGCGCGGCGGTGCTGTTCGGGACCGCTCGGGCGACGGCCTCCGGGACCACCGTGGTCGCCCTCGACGGCGGCGGCGAGGTGCGCAGCTCCGATCCGGCCGAGGGCGAGGTCGGGGTCGCCGTCTACCCGTGGGAGATCACGCTCGAGCCGCCGGGAACCGAGGCGCACGGGTCGGCGTTGAACCGGATCGAGGCTCGGGTCACCTCGGTGACCGAGGTCGGCAGCCGCGCCCGGATCGGACTGCTCGCGGGCCAACCGCTGGTCGCCGAGATCACCGGCGAGTCGCTGGCGCGGCTCGGGCTCGCCCCGGGAGTCGGCGTCGTCGCGACGTGGAAGGCGACGGCAACCAGGCTGGTCGCCCGGTGAGCGCCGAACTCGGTTTGATTGGACCGACAACGACCCAGGAGGAGCGATGAAGCTCAGCGCCCGCAATCGGATCCCCGCGACCGTCGTCGCAATAACCCGCGGTGAGGCGATCGCCAACGTCGAGCTCGACGCCAACGGCCAGCGGATCGTGTCCTCGATCACGGTCGAGGCGGTCAGCGACCTCGGCCTGGCCGAGGGCACCCAGGTCCTGGCCGTGGTCAAGGCCTCGGACGTGATGATCGGGCTGGCGGAGTAGCTGACCCGGACCTCGTCCGGCTCCGGCGGCGGGGTCAGCCGCCGATCGCGCTCATCGTCCGCGGCGGCGGCACGAAGCCGGGCTCGTTGACCCGGTGCTTGAGCTCCTTGCGCCAGACCGCGTCGCGGATGATCCGCTCGAGCTCGGCGTCGTCGGCGCCCGCGCGCAGCGGCTCGCGCAGGTCGGTCTCGCGGACCGAGAACAGGCAGGTGCGCAGCTCGCCCTCGGCGGTCATCCGGATCCGGTTGCAGTCGGCGCAGAAGGGCTCGGAGACCGGGTTGATGAAGCCGATCTCGCCGCGGCCGTCACGGAAGCGGTAGACGCGGGCGGTCGCGTGCGGCTCGCGCGGCAGTGGCTCGAGCGGGTGGACCGCGTCGATCAGCGCCCGCAGCTCCTCTCCGGTAAGCACCTGATCAGGCGTCCAGGCGCGATCGCCGTCGAGCGGCATGAACTCGATGAAACGGACCTGGTACTCGGCCGAGCGGGCGAGCTCGCAGAAGCCGAGCACCTCACCCTCGGTGAAGTCGCGCATCGCCACCGCGTTTACCTTGATCGGGCGAACCGACTCGTGGGCGGCGATCGCCTCGAGCCCGCGCAGGACCTGCGGCAGCGCGTCGCGCCTTGTGATCTCGTGGAAGCGATCGCGGGCGAGCGAGTCGACCGAGACGTTCACCCGGTCGATCCCGGCGTCGACGAGCGCCGCGGCGTCGCGCTCGAGCAGGTAGCCGTTGGTGGTCATCGAGAGGTCGCGGATGCCGTCGATCCCGCGCAGCATCGCGACCAGGCGCGGGAACTCGCGCCGGGCGAGCGGCTCGCCGCCGGTCAGCCGGACGTCGGTGACCCCGAGCCGGGCGAACAGCCCGACCAGGCGCGTGATCTCCTCGAACGAGAGCAGCTGGTCGCGGTCCAGCCACGGCATCCCCTCGGCCGGCATGCAGTAGCGACAGCGGAAGTTGCAGCGGTCGGTGACCGAGACGCGGAGGTCGGTGATCGGCCTGCCGTGGGCGTCGTGAAGCGGCTCCACCCGAGCGAGCATACGGCCTCGCGCAGCGCCCGAAGGCGCCGCAGCGGCGTCAGACCGCGGCGGCCTGGCGCGCGAGCCGCTCCGGCGTCTCGTCGGTGAAGCCGGCGAAGAAGGCGCCGAGCTCGTCGACCAGGTGGGCCTTCGACTCGGCCGCGAACAGGACCGGCTGGTAGTGGGTGATGTCGTACTCGATCGTCCCCATCTGGTGGAAGTCGAGCGGCCGGATCTCCATCTCGCGGAACTCCTCGATCTCGCCGTACGAGGAAAGGATCCCGGCGCCGTAGGCGCGCAGCTCGCCCTGCTCCCAGAGGACCCCGAACTCGATCGTGAACCAGAACACGTCGGCGACGTACTGGACACCCTCCTCGGTCTCGGCCCCCCGCGCTGCCTCGCCCGCGAGCCGGTTGAGCTCGGCGAACTCCGGATCGGCGAGCAGGTTGCCGTGCCCGATCACCTCGTGGATCAGATCCGGCTCGGGGGTGTAGAGGGGCGCCGACGGATGGCGGATGTACTGGGTCGAGTGGAACTCGCGGTCGGCGAGGTTGCCGTAGAACTCCCTCACCGGGACGATCCCCGCCGCGGGCACGTAATGAAACCCGGTCAGCGGCTCGAGCGCCGCGGTCACCTCGTCGAGTTGCGGGATCCTGTGATTGGGCAGCGAGAGCGCCCTGACCGCGTCGCGGAACGCGCGGCACGCGTAGCGCTCGTGCTTGGGCGCGAGCTCGGACTGGACCGTGCGCCAGACGTGCTGCTCGTCGTCGGAGTAAGCGATCCGCGGGATCGGCTCCCCTCGGCGCCACTCGAGCGCCGCGGCAGCGATCTGGTTGCGACGCCGCTGGTATTCGGGGTCGGACTTGCCGGGGTGGTCGTCGGAGAGATGGACGGTGACGGTCCCGTCCTCCGACTCGGTGACCGGCGAGTAGAGCTGTGCCTCCTCGAACATCGTCCCCTCCTAACCCGTGGTCGACTCGGCCACCGGCGACGGCGCCTCGTCGCGCCACGAGTACGCGTACTCGGGCTTATCGAGCGCGTGCGCAAGCTCGGTCAGCCGCAGCGGCTTGAACGTGTCCCACATCACCGCCAGCTCCTCGGTCCTCCGCATCCCGAGCGCCTTCTCGACCAGGCCGGGCTGCGGCCCGTGCGGCAGCCCCGACGGATGCACGGTGACCGAGCCGGTCTCGATCCCCTTGCGGCTCCCGAACTCGCCCGAGACGTAGTAGATGACTTCCTCGGACTGCAGGTTCGAGTGGTGGTAAGGGATCGGCACCGCCTGCGGGTCGTAGTCGAGCTCGCGGGGGCAGAACGAGCAGATGACGAAGTTCGGCCCCTGGAACGTCTGGTGGACCGGCGGCGGCAGGTGCAGGCGCCCGGTCCGGGGCTCGAAGTCATGGACGTTGAACGTGTACGGGTAGACGTAGCCGTCCCAGCCGACGACGTCGAACGGGTGATAGTCGAGCGTGTAGCTCTGGATCCCGCCGCGCACGCGGACCCGGACCTCGTACTCGCCGCCCTCGCGATGCGTCTCGAGTTCGGCCGGCGGGTGGAAGTCGCGCTGCGAGTAGGGCGCCGACTCGAGCAGCTGGCCGTAGCGGTTGCGGTAGCGGTTCGGGGTCTCGAGCTCACCCGGGGTGTGGAAGCAGAGCCAGGTCTGCGGGGTCGAGTCGAGCTGGAACCGGTAGGTGGTCCCGCGCGGGACGACGAGGTAATCGTGCTCGCGGAACGGGACCGAGCCGTAGACCGTCTCCAGCGTCCCCGAGCCCTCGCAGATGAAGAACATCTCGTCGCCCTCACCGTCGCGGTAGAAGGCCTCGGCCTCGGCCTCGGGCCGGCAGATCGAGACCTCGAGGTCGGAGTTCCACATCAGGCAGCGGCGGCCGTCGAGCGGGTCGCCGGCCGGCTCGATCGGCGAGGTCAGCAGGTGCCGGTGGACGTGCGCGTCGGGGACCCACTCGGCGTGCTCGATCGGGGTGAAGCCGCCCGCGTCGGCGATCCGGCACGGCGATTCGACGTGGTAGAGGATCGACTCGTTGCCGGAGAAGCCCTCGTAGCCCGTCACCTCCTCGACCAGCAGACGGCCGTTGGTGCGGAACTGGACGTGGCGCTTGGGCGGGATCTGGCCGCGGCTGACGTATCGCATCAGAGGTTCCCCCGCCGCTCCTGCTCGCGCTCGATCGCCTCGAACAGGGCCTTGAAGTTGCCCTCGCCGAAGCCGCGGGCGCCGTGGCGCTCGATCACCTCCAGGAACACGGTCGGCCGGTCGCCGATCGTCTGGGTGAAGATCTGCAGCAGGTAGCCCTCGTCATCGCGGTCGGCGAGGATCCCGAGTTCGCGCAGGTCGGCGAGATCCTCGTCGATCTCGCCGATCCGCCCCGGGAGCTCGTCGTAGTAGCTGTCGGGTGTCTCGAGGAAGCGGATCCCCCGGCGCTTGAGCTCCTCGACGGTGGCGACGATGTCGGTGGTCGCCAAAGCGATGTGCTGGGCGCCCGGGCCGCCGTAGTACTCGAGGTACTCCTCGATCTGCGACTTGCGCTGGCCCTCGGCGGGCTCGTTGATCGGGAACTTGACCCGGCCCTTGCCGTCGGCCATCACCTTCGACATCAGCGCCGAGTACTCGGTGCCGATGTCCTCGTCGCTGAAGTGGATCATCTCGGTCATCCCGAAGACGCGCTCGTAGTAGCCGACCCACTCGTCGAGCCGGCCGAGCTCGACGTTGCCGACCACGTGGTCGATGCCGGCGAACATCCCCGCCTCCTCGGCCGGCGGCTGTGCAGCCGGCTCGTAGCCGGGCAGGAACGGGCCCGTGTAGCCGTTGCGCTCCACGAACGTGTGCAGGGTCTCGCCGTAGGTGGCGACCGTCGCCATCCTGACGCTGCCGTCGCCGTTGGATTCCTCCCACGGCTCGCGGACACCGTGGGCGCCGTGCTGGACCGCGTACCGGTAGGCGTGCTCGGCGTCGGGAACCGAGAGCGCGATCGTCCGCACCCCGTCGCCGTGCGCGGCGACGTGACGGGCGATCTCGCTGGTCCCGAGCAGCGGCGCGGTGAGCACGAAGCGCACCCGGCCCTGCTCGAGCACGTGCGAGGAGCGGTCACGCATCCCGGTCTCGAGCCCGGCATAGGCGGTCTCGCGGAAACCGAGCGCGTGGGTGAACCAGTAGGCGGCCTGAACCGCGTTGCCGACGTAAAGCTCTACGTGGTCGATGCCGAGCAGCGGCATCTCATCGTTTCCGGCCTCGACGGGCGTCGGGGGGGCGGCGGTCTCGAGCGGCATCGCGCTCCTCTCCTCGGGGATCGACTGCGGATCTGAGCTCGGGGATCGACTGCGGACCTGAGCTCTGCTAATGATTCCCGCGTCGGGGAGCTCCTACAACCTCTATTTCTTGCGTGGCGCCCCATTCTAACGCCTCGATGGATCAAATCGATCATCAGATCATTGCGCTGCTCCGGGAGAACGCCCGCCGTTCCTTTCAGGACATCGGCGGGCGGGTTGCGCTCTCGGCGCCGGCGGTCAAACGCCGGGTCGACAGGCTCGAGCGCGACGGGGTCATCCGCGGCTACTCCGCGAACGTCGACCCCTCGGCGATCGGCTGGAACACGCACGCGTTCGTCGAGCTCTTCTGCGAGGGGCGGATGTCGGGCGAGCAGGTCCGCGACGCGGTCGGCGAGAACCCCGAGGTCGAGGCGGCCTACACGATCGCCGGGGCCCCGAGCGCGATCCTCCACATCCGCGCCGCCGACACCCAGCACCTCGAGGAGGCGCTGGAGCGGGTCCGCGACACCCCGGGCGTGATCCGCACCCAGACCCAGGTGGTGCTCTCGACCCTGTTCGAGCGCCGCGTGTTCGAGACCGACTAGCGGCGCACCAGCGGCGGCCCCTTCCCCAGCCGCCGCCAGGCGAGCCGCCCGGCCGGCCCGCCGGCGGTGCCGCGCTCGTCGCCCACGCCTAGACCACCGGGGTCTCGAGCCGCCCGAGCCCGTCGGCCTCGAGCGCGACCAGGTCGCCGGGCTCGATCCAGCGCGGCTCTCCCCCACCCGCCGGCTCCAGCGGCCCGAGCTCCAGCAGGCAGCCGCCGGTGAGGGTGCCCGAGCCGAGCAGGTCGCCGGGTCGCAGGCGCGTGTCCCGGGCGGCGTGGGCGACGATCTCGTGCCAGCCGAAGTGCTGCTCGTGGGCGCGTCCGGCGGCGATCTCGGAGCCGTTGACGAACACCCGCGCCAGGACCTCGAGCCGCCCGTCCGCGTACGGCAGCTCGTCCGGGCTGACGATCCAGGGGCCGACGCTGGTGGCGAAGTCCTTCGCCTTCGCCGGCCCGAGCCCGACCGTGACCTCGCCCGCCTGCACGTCGCGCGCCGACCAGTCGTTCATCAGCGTGAACCCCGCGATCTCGGGCTCGCCGTCGCCGCCGAGGCCGATCACGGCCGCGATCTCGAGCTCGAAGTCGAGCATCGCCGTCGACGCCGGGCGGGCGACCGGCTCGCCAGGGCCGAGGATCGCAGCCGGGTTCGAGAAGTAGAACGCCGGCGCCTCGTACCAGTACGGGGCGATCTCGCGGCCGCGCAACCGCGCGCCCGCGGCCACGTGGCCCTCGTGGGCGTAGAAGTCGCGGACGCTGGGGGGCTCGGGTACCGGCGCCAGGACCGTCAGCTCAGAGAGCTCAAGCGTCTCGCCGCTCGGCGCCCGTCCTTCGCCGGCGAGGAACGCGAGCATGTCCGGGGCCTCGAGCACCCGGGCCAAGTCGCCGTCGGGCTCGGCGACGAAGCGCTCGCCCGCGACGTTGGCGAAGGTCCCGACTCGCATCGGCTGAGCTTGCCAGAACCAGGCGGCTCAACGGCGCCGCGGCTCGGCTACGCCTCGCAGCGTACGAGCGCCCCGCCGGCGGGCGGGGCGCTCGGGTTCGCGTGGGATCTGGGCGCGCTACTTGACCAGCGAGTCGCCCAGGTACTTGCTCTTGTAGGCCCGCTTGTGCTTGGCCTTCGGGGCCTCGGTCGGGCGCGGGATGAACTTGAGGCTGTACGCGTAGTAGTTCACCGCGTGCGCGACCGCGTCCGACATCTGGTTCAGCCCCCGCTCGCTGATGTTCTCGATGTCGTCGCAGGCCTGGTGGTAGCACGGGTCGAACGCCTCGCCCGCGGTCCCGCCGTAGAGCGCGGCCTCCGCCTCGGTCTTCACATTCTCGGCGCCCGTGAACAGGCCGCCGGCCGGAATCCCGACCGCGATGAACGGCCCGTAGTCCGAGCGTCCGTCGAACGCCGTCTGGCCGCTGGCGAGATCCGAACGGTCGAAGTAGCGCTGGAACGTGCGCTCGATCGCGCCCGAGCCGTCCGGCCCCGGCACGTCGAAGGCCGAGCCGTTGCCGTCGTAGATCAGCCGCGCGAAGTTCGGCGACGCGATCATGTCGAAGTTGAGGTAGAGCGCGACCTTGGCGCCCTCCTCCTCGGTCAGCTCGGATACGTAGTGGGTCGAGCCGACCAGGCCCTCCTCCTCGGCGCCCCACCAGGCGAAGCGGAGCTTGTTCTCGGGCTTGATCTTCAGCTTCGAGATCTGACGGGCGATCTCGATCAGCGTCGCCGAGCCGGAGCCGTTGTCGTTGATCCCGGGGCCTGCCTGGACCGAGTCCAGGTGGGCGCCGGCCATGACCACGTTGTCCGGATCGCCGCCCTTGGTCTCGGCGATCACGTTCTCGGTCGTGCGGTTCTCCGAGTGCGTGGTCGTCTCGATGTGGACGGTGACCCCGGTGGCCCCGCTGGTGACCCCGTTGGCGAACTCGCTGCCGAGCGCGAAGCTCGTGTCGACAGTCGGGATCGCGGCGTTCGGGCCACCGAGGGTGGCGAAGATCACGTCGGTGCGACCCGGCTGACCCTCGTTGAACAGGACCGCGCCGGTGGCGCCGGCGGCGGCCGCGTTGTCGACCTTGACCCGGAAGCTGCAGGTGCCTCGCTGCATCAGCGCGATCTTCCCGGCGACGCCGGTGCCGTCGAAGTCGGACGCCTCGCAACCGCTGTTCGAGGTGCTCGCCTCCTCTCCAGGCGGGATCACCAGGTCGATCGCGACCAGCTCGGCGGTCGTGTTACCGCTGCCCGAGAACTCCGAGGTCGCGAAGTCCTCGTCCTCGACGAAGGCCTGCGGGTTGGGTGAGATCCGCTCGAAGGTCGTCGGCGCGTCCTGGAAGAAGACGTCGAAGTCGAACTCCTGCGTGCTCACCTTCCAGCCGGCGCGGTCGAGCGTGCGGGCCACGTAGTCGGCCGAGGCATCGTGGCCGGGAAAGCCCGAGGCCCTGTTGCCGCCGTTGGCGTCGGCGATCTCCTGCAACCGCTCGAGCTGAGAGCCGATCCCGTCGACGGTGAGCGCTCGGCGAAGCTTCTCCGAGTCCTGGTACGCGCCGCCGCCCTTGCCGTCCTTGCCCTTGCCCGCGATCGCCACCGAGCTCAGCGCCACCAGTGCGATCAGCACCAGCGCCACGCCTGCCAGGGGCGTAAGTCGTCGCTTCACGAATCGTCCTCCCTCATCGGTCCGCGGGCCCCCCGACCCGCCCTTGTCGAACGCCGGCCTCGCTACCCAGGCGTCGAGATCTCAAGCAGGCAGCGGCCGGATTGCAGCGGTCGACCGGGCCGACGCAACGAATCGACGCGCCGTCAGAGCCGCTCGAGCGCCTCGCGACGGTCCCGGCAGAACGTCAGCGCGGCCTCGACCGGATCGCCGGCGGCGAGCAGCTCCGCGTAGCCGAGCTCGGCACCGCTGAAGCCGCGCGCGGTCCAGAGCTCGCCCGAGACGTCGCCACGCCACGGCCCGACGTAGAGGTAGGGCTCGTCGTGATCATCGTCGCCGGGAGAGAAGCCGTAGTTGGCCCGTCGCCCGGCGGCCTCGTCGCCGGCCTCGATCGCGATGTCGAAGTGCTCGGGCCAGAGCCGCGGCGGCGGCGAATCCGGCTCGGGGGCCTCCTCGCGCAGCCGCTCGAGCACCGTCCGGCCGAGCGCGAACCAGGCCGCGAGCGCGGCCGCCGAGTCGGGGTCGAGCTCGAGCGGCGTGCGGTCCGTGGGGAGATCCGGATGGAGCAGCTCGACCACCAGCTCGGCGGCCCCGGCGACCGAGTTCAGGAGCGCGCGGAACCGCTCCCCGCCGGCCTCGTGCACGAGCTCCACCCCGTCGACCCTGACCCGGTGCTCGAAGCCGTCGTGCTCGAACGGCGGCGTTCCGAAGCCTCCGGGCGTGGCCCGCAGCGAGATCTCGTTGTCCGGCTTGCGGGCCGGCGCGACGACCTCCTCAGCCACGCGGTGGAGGCCCGCGCGGGTCGCCGCGAAGCGGCCTGAGAGCGGCGGGAGCGGGCCTTCGGCGAGCACAGGGCGTAACGATCCTAGGTGCAGCGGGACTACGGTGGCGATGGAGGGGCCCGAGTTCACCAACCTGCTGATCGTGGTCACGATCGGGTTCGCCGCCCCGTTCGCGCTCGGGCTGATCCCGCGGCTGCAACTGCCCGCGGTCGTGCTCGAGATCCTGCTCGGGATCGTCGTCGGTCCCTCCGGTCTCGGCTGGGTCGAGGTCGACGAGGCGGTCGAGGTGATCTCGGTGATCGGGCTCGCCTTCCTGCTCTTCCTCGGCGGGCTCGAGATCGACTTCGACCGACTGCGGGGCCGGCTGCTGCGACTCGCCGGGGTCGGCTACGCGGTCTCCTTCGCGCTCGCGGTGGTGGTCGCGCTCGGGCTCAAGGGCGCCGGCTTGGTCCAGACGCCGCTGCTGATCGCGATCGTCCTCGGTGCCACCTCGCTCGGGGTGATCATCCCGGTGCTCAAGGACGCGGACCAGCTCGCGACCCGGTTCGGCCAGCTGGTGCTCGCCGCCGGGTCGATCGCCGACTTCGGCGCGATCATCCTGCTCTCAGTCTTCTTCACCGGCGAGGGCGGGATCGGCGCAACCCTGGTCCTGATCGTCGGACTGGTGCTGCTCGCTGCGGTGATCTTCGTCGCCGCCCGCACGGCGGAGCGTTCCGGGCGGATCTCAGCCGACCTGCTGCGGCTCCAGAACACGACCGCCCAGATCCGCGTGCGCGGCGCGGTGCTACTACTGGTCGGCTTCGCGGCGGCCGCCGAGACGCTCGGTCTCGAGGTGATCCTCGGCACCTTCATCGCCGGGGCGCTGCTGAAGCTCGCCGACCGCGACGAGGCAATGACCCACCCCGACTTCCACCCGAAGCTCGCCGCGATCGGCTTCGGTGTCTTCATCCCGGTCTTCTTCGTCACCAGCGGCGTCCGCTTCGACCTCGACGCGCTGCTCGCCGACGGCTCCACGATCGTCATGGTCCCGATCTTCCTGGTCGCGCTGCTCGCCGTGCGCGGGCTGCCTGCGCTGCTGTACCGCGGCTACCTCGATCCGGTCCAGGCCCGGGTCGCGGCGCTGTTCCAGGCCACCTCGCTGCCGTTCATCGTCGCCGCGACGACGATCGGCGTCGACCTCGGCCTCGTCGACCAGGCCGAGAGCGCGGCGCTGATCGCGGCCGGGCTGCTCTCGGTGATCATCTTCCCGGTAGCCGGCGTGACGATGCTGCGGCGCGTCGATCCGGGATCAGCGCGAACCGGTCCGGACGACGTCGCAGCGGCGGCCGCTCCCTGACCCGATTACAGCGCGGGGCCGATACCATCTAAATCCGATCCGTTTTTACAGTTTTCAGACTTCCAGGAGGAGGAACGGCAATGGCGCTCACAATCGGCGACACCGCCCCGGATTTCCAGGCCGAGACCACCGAGGGACCGATCAGCTTCCACGATTGGATCGGCGACAGCTGGGCGGTGCTCTTCTCCCATCCGCGCAACTTCACCCCGGTCTGCACGACCGAGCTCGGCTACATGGCCTCGATCAAGCCGGACTTCGACAAGCGCAACGTGAAGATCATCGGTATCTCCGTCGACCCGATCTCCAACCACGAGAAGTGGGCCGAGGAGATCGAGCGCAGCCAGGGGACCGCCCCCAATTACCCGCTGATCGCCGACACCGACTTCAACGTCGCGAAGCTCTACGGGATGCTGCCCGCCGACACTGAGGGCGACCCGACCGAGCGCACCCCGGCCCAGAACGCGACCCTGCGCAACGTGTTCGTGATCGGCCCCGACAAGAAGATCAAGCTCGTACTCGTCTATCCGATGACCACGGGCCGCAACTTCGACGAGGTCCTGCGGGTGATCGACTCGCTGCAGCTGACCGCGGACCACCAGGTCGCGACCCCGGCCCAGTGGCAGCCCGGCGGCGACGTGATCATCGCCGGCTCGGTCTCCGACGACGACGCCAAGGAGCGCTACCCGGACGGCTGGGACTCACCGCTCCCCTACATCCGGGTCGTCCCCTCGCCCTAGCCGCGCCGACAAATACCGGGACGTCGACCCGGACGTCGACCACGACGAGCGGTCCGGACGAGGAAAAGCGGGTAGGGAGCACGCGATGGCCGAGAAGGCGATGAACGTGTACCTCAACGACCACCTCGGCGGTGCGATGCTCGGCAGCGATCTCGCGGCCCAGATCCGCGACCAGAGCGAGGGCACCCCGCTGGGGCAGGTGATGACCAGGATCGCCACGGAGATCGAAGCGGATCGCGAGACCCTGCTCGAGCTCATGGACCGGCTCGACACCCCACGGAATCCGGTCAAGCAGGTGACCGGGTGGATGGCCGAGAAGGCGAGCCGGATCAAGTTCAGCGGAGCGACGTCCGGCGAGCGCGATCACGGGCTGTTCATGGCCCTGGAGAGCCTGCGGCTCGGCGTCGCCGGCAAGAAGGGTCTGTGGCTGGTGCTGCAGGAGGTGCGCGACGACTACGAGCCGCTGCAGAGCATCGACCTGCCCGGCCTGATCGAACGGGCTTCGAACCAGGGGCAGACGCTCGAGGCCCAGCGCATGGCGGCCGGGGTGCGGGCGCTCGCCAAGTCGGGCGAGTAGTCCGGCTCAGTCCGCCGCAGCGCGAAGCCCGAGTCGCTCGACCCTGGTCGGGTGGTCGCCGGGATCCACCTCGATCCCGATCAGCTGGCGCAGCGGGAGTCCGGCGGTACGGAAGATGTGAGCCGTGAGCGCGGTCCCGTGATCGCTCGCGGTCAGCGCGTCCGTGGCCTCGTCGGAGATCGTCACCGAGACCGCCCCGTGCTCGGAGTCGTGTCCGGAATCCGGCCTGCGGTGCGGACATACGCCCAGAGCGGCCTCGAGCAGCCGATCCGCGTCGTCCTCGCGGTAGCCGGCCGCGATCGTGATCGTGACCCTGAACCTCCCCATAAACCCACCGCGAACCGTACCGCCCGGGGACCCCGGTCGCGCGGTCCGGCCTCCGCGGTGACGTTCGCACTCAAAACGCCGGGTCCGTCCTTCGCGGGCCGGCTTACGACGCGCGCGCCGGACCGTTCCTAGCCCAGCAACGTCGCGATCAGGGCGACGGCGACGAGCGCGAGCATGACCCCGAGGGCCATCCTCACATCGTTGTCTCCTTGCTCCACGCTGACCTCCTCGAGGCTGGTCGACAGCCGGAACATATCGTCGCCGGCCGCCCGATGCGACGAAAAAACGCGAGCCGCGCGGCGTTTGTACCCCGTGGTCCTGGCGGCTCAGCCTTCAAGGGGGTCGCCAGGGCCCTTCAACCGTCACTCACCCGGACCCGGGCCGAACTGCGGATAGACCTCGGGTGGGCACGTGGGCGCTCCCTGAGCGAGTTGCTCGCGATACGTGAGGTAGTCACC
>DASPGZ010000077.1:0-3171 GCA_035620355.1 Solirubrobacterales bacterium
GCCTCGGCCATCGCCACCTTCGGGCTCAGCTCGTCGTCGAGCGCCAGCAGCACCGACTCGGCGCCGGCGATCGACCCGAACAGCGGCAGCACCAGGTCCGAGAGCAGGTCGCCGTCGCGGTTCAGGCACGGGATCACGAGCGGCTCCGAGGCGGCGCCGGAGACGAGCCCGGCGAGCGTCGCGTCGATCAGCACCGGTTCGTAGCCGACCTCCGCGTGGCGCTCGGACGCCGCGTCCATCTCCTCCTTCAACATCCCCTCGTAGACCGGGCTCACGGTCCATTTCGGCCCCCCGTAGACGCGGCCGCCGTAGCGCTCGGCCTCGCGGAAGGCGTACTCGGCGACCGCGCGGCAGTCGGAGCGGCGGATCGTCTCGAGCCGGTGGGCGAGCTCGTCGTCGCCGTCTCGCTCCCGCGACTCCTCGGCGCCATAGGCGTCGCCGACGGCCATCCGGCAGATCGAGATCGGGTGGTGGACGCCGGCCACCGGGGTCACCCCGGGGATCCGGCGACCGGTGCGGACGATCACCTTGCCGCCGATCGCCTCGCGCAGGATCCGGTTCGGGCTGCCGACGTCGTCGGCGCCCTCAGGGGTGATCGTCGCCGCCTTGATCCCGAGCCCGGTCTCCAGCATCGCCTCGGCGGCCTCGATGCAGACCGCGTTCGCGGTCCGTCGGCGGTTGGCGAGCGAGAGGTCGCAGCGGACGATCTCGATCTCGATCCCGAGCACCGCCGGGTCGAGCACGCGCAGGGCCTGTTCGAGCAGCTCCTGGCCGGTCTGATCGCCCTCGAGCGCGACTATTCTGGGCCCCATGCAGGGGGAATCTATGTGCTCGTGGTGCGGCGCGGCGATCGAGGCCGACGACGGCTACCGCGCCTTCGAACCCGCCGGCGAGCGCGCCGCCGCCTTCTGCCGGCTCGAGCACGTCGTGCCCTGGGCGATCCGCGGCGCGCACTGGAAGGCCGGGGCCGCCCCGGCCGGTTCGCCGGGGCTCGAGGCGGCCCGCTGCTCGCATTGCGAAGCCGCGCTCGGCGACGTCCGGGTGCTCCTGGTTCGCCACCGCGGCGAGCACCGGATCCCGGACTCGTTCTGCTCGGTCGATCACCTGCGCGCCTGGGCCGCGGCCGGCGGGCGCTGGCAGTAGGCGCGCGACTTGCCCGGCCCGGGTGGCGGGCGTAGGGTCGGTTGGTTAACGACGAAGGGAGCGACCATGGCTGACGCCGGGCTTTTCATCGGATGGGGACAGGTGGTGCGCGGCCGCGAGAAGCGCGCGCTCGAGGTCTTCAACGAGAGCGTCGAGTACTGGGGAGGCCTCCAGGGCGACGGCAAGATCGAGAGCTTCGAGGTCGTGCTGCTGACGCCGCATGGCGGCGATCTCGCCGGGTTCGCGCTGCTCCGCGGCAGCGCCGATCAGATCAACGCCCTGCGGATCGACGAGGAGTTCGAGCGCCGGATCACCAGGGCCGACCTGATCATCGAGAACCAGGGCGTCGTCGACGCGGCGCTCGGCGAGGGGCTCGGCCGGGCGCTCGGCATCTACGACAGCGAGGTCTCCACGCTCGGCTGAGCGGCATGAGCGCCTAGGGCGCCGGCGGCGCCGCGTTGGCCGCGAACGCCTCGATCAGCTCCGCGGTCTCGCGCGGCTTCTCGACGTTGGGCGAGTGGCCGGCGCCCTCGACCGTCTCGACCCGGACCCCCGGGAGCGCCGCATAGGCGTCCTGGGATTCCTGCGGATCGCAGATCCGGTCCTCGCTGCCGAAGATCGAGAGCAGCGGCACCGGGATCTGGCGCAGGCGCTGGTCGAGCGGGATCGCGCCGCCGTAATCGCTCGCCTCGTGGTAGGCGTCGATGTAGGAGGTGTAGGTCATCGCCCGGTAGTCGTCGACCACCTGGTCGGGGTTCGGGAAGCCGTCGGCGATCTCGAACCCGGGCGCGAAGGCGTCCGCGTAGGCGTCCTCGATCGCGAAGCTCGGGGACAGCCGCCAGATCGCCTGGCCGAGCACCGGGACGTAGCCGAGCTTGGCGATCAACGGCAGCGAGCAACTGTCGTCGCTGGGCCCCTCGTCGATGTTGACCAGCCTGTCGACCAACTGGGTGGCGCGGCCGGCGAGCGCAACCGCGACCGAGAAGCCCATCGAGTGCCCGACCACGACCGCGCCCTGCACCCCGAGGCGGTCGAGCGCGCCGGCGACCAACCCGGCCTGGTCGGGGATCGCGTAGCCGCTCGAGGGCTTCTGTGAGCCTCCGAACCCGAGCAGGTCGATCCGGATCACGCGATGGTCGGACGCCAGGATCGGCGCCAGTTCGTCCCACCAGTGCAGCGAGCACGAGTAGCAGTGCAGGAGCACGATCGGCGCCCCGCGGGCGGTCGGAGAGCCCTGCTCGAGCACCTGGACGTCGCCGCCGGGGAGGCTGAGGATCTCGCCGCCCTCGATCGTCGGCCCCGCGTCCGCGGTCTCGCCGTCGACGACGATCGTGTTGATCACCAGAAGGGCCACGAGCCCGGCCACGAGCCCGATCAACACCTTCCAGCGCCGCTTCAATCCGCGCCGCTCTCCGCTGCCAGGCCGAGCTCGTCGGCCCGATCCGCCATCGCCGCGATCACGAAGGCGACGTGCTGGTCGAAGTCCACCCCGAGCTCCTCGGCCCCCTGGCGAACCTCGTCGCGGTTGACGCCGGCTGCGAACGAGGGCTGCTTGAGCTTCTTCTTCACCGACTTCGGGGTCATCCCCTCGATCCCGGTCGGGCGGACGAAGGCGCAGGCGGCGACGAAGCCCGAGAGCTCATCGACGGCGAACAGGGTCTTCGCCAGGTCGGACTCGCGCGGGACCTCGAGGAAGGTCGCATGCCCGGCGACCGCGTCGATCAGCTCGGGCGGCCAGTCGAGCTCTGAAAACAGGCGCAGCGCGGTGCGCGGATGCCCGTTCTCGGCGTCGTCGAGGTCGGGGTAGCGCTCGTAGTCGAGGTCGTGGACGAGGCCGGTCACGGCCCACAGTTCCTGATCGGCGCCGCGCTCGCGGGCGTAGGCGACCATCGCCGCCTCGACCCCCAGCAGGTGCCTGCGAAGCGACTCCGATTGGACCCATTCGCAGACCAGGTCCCAGGCTTGATCGCGTGTCGGTTGTGGCATCGGCCCATTTAACTGCTCCCGGCGGCGTACCAACGCCGTGCT
>DASPGZ010000078.1:0-14059 GCA_035620355.1 Solirubrobacterales bacterium
GATGAGCTTCGGCAAGTCGCGCGCCAAGCGGATGTCGGTCGACGCGCCGAAGATCACCTTCCGCGACGTCGCCGGCGCCGACGAGGCGGTCCAGGAGCTGCACGAGATCAAGGAGTTCCTCGAGAACCCGAAGAAGTTCCAGTCGCTCGGCGCCCGGATCCCCAAGGGCGTGCTGCTCTACGGCCCTCCGGGCACCGGTAAGACGCTGCTCGCCCGCGCCGTCGCCGGCGAGGCCGGGGTGCCCTTCTTCTCGATCTCGGGCTCCGACTTCGTCGAGATGTTCGTCGGTGTCGGCGCCAGCCGCGTCCGCGACCTGTTCGAGCAGGCGAAGCAGAACTCCCCCTGCATCATCTTCATGGACGAGATCGACGCCGTCGGCCGCCATCGCGGCGCCGGCATGGGCGGCGGCCACGACGAGCGCGAGCAGACCCTGAACCAGCTCCTGGTCGAGATGGACGGGTTCACGATGACCGACAACATCATCCTGATCGCGGCGACCAACCGGCCCGACATCCTCGACCCGGCGCTGCTGCGCCCGGGCCGCTTCGACCGCCAGATCGTCGTCGACCGGCCCGATCGGCGCGGGCGCAAGAAGATCCTCGAGGTGCACACCCGCGGCAAGCCGCTGGCAAAGCAGATCGACCTCGACGCGCTCGCCGGCCAGACGCCCGGGTTTACCGGCGCCGACCTCGCCAACCTGATCAATGAGGCGGCGCTGCTGACCGCCCGCTCGGGCAAGCGCGAGATCAGCCAGGACGAGCTCGAGGAAGGGATCATGCGGGTGATCGCCGGGCCCGAGAAGAAGACCCGGGTGATGTCGGAGAAGGAGCGCCTGGTCACCGCCTTCCACGAGATGGGCCATGCGATCGTCGGCCACGTGCTTCCCAACTGCGACCCGGTCCACAAGGTCTCGATCATCGGTCGCGGCCAGGCCCTCGGCTACACGATCTCGCTCCCGGGCGAGGACAAGTTCCTCACCACCCGCGCCGAGCTCGGCGACACGATGGCGATGACGCTCGGCGGCCGCGCCGCGGAGGAGATCGTCTTCGGCGAGATCACCACCGGCGCCTCCAACGACCTCGAGAAGGTGACCGAGACGGCGAAGCAGATGGTGATGCGATACGGGATGTCCGAGCGCCTTGGGCCGCGCGTCTTCGGCCACGACCGCTCGATGCCCTTCCTCGGCCGCGAGTTCTCCTCCGAGCCGGACTACTCGGACGAGATTGCGCGCGAGATCGACGACGAGATCCGCCGGATCGTCGAGGAGGCGCATCAGACGGCCAAGGACATCCTCTCCGAGCGCCGCGCCGACCTCGACCGGATCTCGAACCTGCTGCTCGAGCGCGAGACGATCGACGCGGAGCAGTTCGTGAAGCTGCTCGAGGGCGCCTCGGAGGAGGAGGTCTTCGGGACCGACGACCCCGAGCCCGAGCCGCCCGAGGCCGAGCCGGAGCCCGAGCGGGCGGCCGGCCGCGAGGGCCCGCGGCCGATCCCTCAGCCGCGCCCCGGGTTCGCCGGCGGCTCGGCCGAGATGCGCGCCGACGACGGCGTCTGAGCGCTCCGTAGGCGCCTGCGGCCGATCCCGGATTGATCCCGGCCTCCGCTCGGTGTAGATTGCGGCGCCGTTTACAACCACTCAGAAAGGACTCAGATGACCGAGCGAGCTCGGGGGACTCGTAGGTGGCAGGTCGGCTTCGTCGCCGCACTCGCCGCCGTTCTCTGCCTGGCCGTCGCCGGCTCGGCGATGGCCAACAACCTCGACCGTCGCACCGCGACCGCCGTCGCGAAGCAGGCGGCGAAGAAGGAGTGTCAGCTGACTGCGGGCTGCACGGACTACTTCGTCCGCAGGCTGCACCGGGTCAGCCAGCACAAGGCGATCGGGAAGATCATCGCCCAGGGCGCGCGCCAGGGCGTCGGCTTCCAGTGCACCCGTCAGATCGTGATCAAGCTCGATCACTTCAGCGGTCAGATCCGCTACGGGACGTCCACGCGTCGCTGCTTCACCTTCTAGGTAGGGCGAGCAGCAGCAAGCAAGCGTTGAGAGGGGCGGGCCGCAGGGCCCGCCCCTCTTTCGTTCTCGGCGATACTCGGCTCGATGGCAGCGCCGCGCGTGATGGGAATCGTCAACGTCACCCCCGACTCGTTCTCCGACGGCGGCCTCTATCTCGACCCGGGGGCGGCGGTCGGACACGGGCGTCGACTCGCGGCTGAGGGCGCCAACCTGCTCGACGTGGGCGGCGAGTCCACCCGCCCGGGGGCGGCGGCGGTCGACGCGGCCTCAGAGCTCGAGCGGATCGCCCCGGTGGTCGCGGCGCTCGCCGGCGACGCAGGCGGGCCCGGGGTCTCGATCGACACCTCGAAGGCCGCGGTCGCCGCGGCGGCGCTCGACGCGGGCGCCGTGTGGGTGAACGACGTGACCGCGTTGAGGGGCGACCCCGAGCTGGCGGCCCTCTGCGCCGAGCGCGGCTGCGAGGTGGTGCTGATGCACATGCTGGGCAGCCCGCGGACGATGCAGGACGATCCGCGCTACGACGACGTCGTCGACGATGTCCGCGCCTTCCTCGCCGAGCGGATCGAGGCGGCGGTAGCCGCGGGGGTCGACGAGCGGCGGATCCTGGTCGACCCGGGGATCGGGTTCGGGAAGACCGTCGATCACAACCTCGAGCTGCTGCGGCGGCTCGGCGAGCTGCGCGAGCTCGGCAGGCCGATCGTCGTCGGCGCCTCGCGCAAGCGCTTCCTCGGGGCGATCACCGGCCGCGAGGTCGACCGGCGGGGAGGCGGTACCGCGGCGGCGAACGTGCTCGCGCTCGCCGCCGGCGCCGACGTCTTCCGGGTCCACGACGTCGCCGAGACGCGGGCGGCGCTCGACGCCGCCGAGGTGATCCTCGGCCGGGCCGACTGGCGGGCCGCGGTGGAGCGGCGGCCCGCCGGATAGCGTTAGCGCCGCATGGAAGCCCACGGATCGGAATCCTCGGTTCAGGTCGAGCTGCGCGGCCTCTCGATCTACACCCACCACGGGGTCAGCGACGCCGAGCAGGAGATCGGGCAGCGGCTGGTCATCGACGTGCACTTCGACGTCCCCGACTGCGACGCCGTGCTCACCGACCGGCTCGAGGACACGATCGACTATTCCGAGGTCGCGGACATCGTCGCCCTCGCGGCCACCGAGCGCAGCTACCGGACGCTCGAGCGGCTGGCGAGCGTGATCGGCGAGCGGCTGATGGAGCGCTTCGGCTCCGACCTGGTCCGCGTGCGGGCGGCGAAGCCGGAGCCGCCGATCCCGCTGGCGATCGACGAGGTCGCGGTCGAGGTCAGCCGCGAGCGCGAGCTGCCCGAGCTCGACGAGGGGGAGGAGCCGGAGCCGCCGTCGTGACCACGGGCTATCTGGGTCTGGGGTCGAACGTCGGCGAGCGGCTCGAACATCTGCGCGCGGCGGTCGGCCTGCTCGAGGAGCGCGGGGTGGTGGTCGAGGCCTGCTCGTCGGTCTACGAGACCGAACCGGTGGGCGAGATCCTCGACCAACCGGACTTCCTCAACGCCGCGGTTCGAATCGAGACGGAGCTCGAGCCGCTCCAGCTGCTCGACCTGTGCAAGGCGATCGAGGTCGAGCGCGGCCGGGTGTTCGCCGCCCCGCGCCACGGCCCCCGGCCGCTCGACGTCGACCTGCTGCTGCTCGACGGGCTCGAGCTCGAGAGCGAGCGGCTGACGCTCCCGCACCCGCAGGTGAGCTCGCGGCGGTTCGTGCTCGTGCCGCTGCTCGAGCTCGACCCCGAGCTGGCGCTGCCCGACGGGACGAGGCTGAGCGAGGCGCTCGAGCGGCTCGAGGGCGAGCGGGTGGCCCCGGTCGGGACGCTCAGGCCGCCGCGGTAGCCCGCAGGGGCTCGAGCCAGGCGGCGGGAAGGATCGGCGGCGCGTCGCCCGGGTAGTCGGGCACGAACCGCATCGCCAGCGCGCCGGCGGGGCGGGCGGCGATCGGCTCGCGCAGGTCGCGCAGCGTCATCAGCAGCCGCAGGCTGGCCGCGATCTGCAGGTCGGCTGCGTTCGGCTGCTCGCCGCCGAGCACGCCCTCGGCGATCCAGTCGTCGACCAGCTGCAACATCCCGGGGAGCGCCGCGAGGTCGGCGCGCACGTTCTCGTCCGTTGCCTGGTTGAGACGCGCCGAGAGCGCCACCAGCGGCTGGCCGGTCTTCACCGCGAGCCCGATCGGGACCCCGAGCCGGGCGCCCTGCGAGTAGGAGGCCAGCGGCGAGCGGTCGCGCCGCAGCGCGTTCCAGAGCACCCGCCTGGCTGCCGGCTGGAGGGTCTCGTCGCCCCACGCCTCGGCTCGCTCGACCGCCGCCCTCGCCTCCGGGTCAGCGGGCAGCAGCGGCGGCTCCGGCCGGATCCGGTCGAGCTCGCGGGCGATCTCGCGCGAGCCCTGGAGCTTGCGCCCGTCGATCTTCAGCGCCGGCACCGTGATCCCGCCGAAGCCGGCGGCCCGCAGCACGCCCTTCGAGACCACCGGCATCAGATCGGTGCGCTTGTACGGAATTCCCTTGAGGTCGAGCATCGCGATCACGGTGCGCGACGGGTGCGAGCCGGGGATCACGTAGAGCCGAGCGTCCACGGACCGGATCCTATCCCGGCCATAATCGGGCCATGCTGCTCGCGATCGACGTCGGCAACACCCAGACCCATCTCGGCTGCTTCGAGGGCGCCGAGCTGGCCGAGCATTGGCGCTTCCGCACCGTCTCGGGGGCGACCGGCGACGAGATCGCCGAGCGGATCGCGGGGCTGCTGGCGCTGAGCGGAATCGAGCGCGACGCGATCGATGCGGTCTGCGTCTCCTCGGTCGTGCCGCCGCTGGGAAGCCAGTACGAGGCGATGTCGGAGCGCTACTTCGAGGCGCCGTGCCTGACGATCGGCCCCGGGGTGAAGACCGCGATGCCGATCAGGATCGACAACCCGCTCGAGGTCGGCGCCGACCGGCTGGTCAACGCGGTCGCCGCCTACGAGCGGATCGGCGACGCCTGCGTGGTCGTCGACTTCGGCACCGGGATCAACTTCGACGCGGTCTCGGCCGACGGCGAGTACCTCGGCGGGGCGATCGCGCCCGGGGTCGAGATCTCGCTCACGGCGCTGACCGAGCGTGGCGCGCGGATCGGCCGGATCGAGCTCGAGTCGCCGGAGACCGCGATCGGCAAGTCCACCCGCGGGGCGATCCAGTCGGGCGTGATCTTCGGCTTCGCCGGGCTGATCGACGGGATCGCGCGCCGGATCGCGGCCGAGCTCGGCGGCCGACCGACGCTGATCGCGACCGGGGGCCTCGCGCACGCGATCGCCCCCTACTGCGAGACGGTCGACGAGATCGACGACCTGCTCACGCTCACCGGCCTGCGGCTGATCTGGGAGCGGAACCTGTGAGGCGGAGCGAGCGAAGCCGAGCCGCCGCGTGACCGGTCGCGCTCTGACCGAGCCGTTCGAGATCGGCGGCTTGCGCCTTCCCAACCGGGTGCTGCTCGCTCCGCTCGCCGGGATCGGGAACTGGTTCGTGCGCCTGCAGGCGCAGCGCCACGGGGCCGGGCTGGCGGTCTCCGAGATGGTCTCGAGCTTCGCCGTCGCCCACGGCAACCGCCGAACGCTGACCGAGATGCTGCGCATCCACCCCGACGAGGGCCCGGTCTCGATCCAGCTCTTCGGCTCCGACCCCGAGGTGATGCACGAGGCGGCCGCGGTCGCCGCCGCCGCCGGGCCGGCGCTGATCGACCTGAACATGGGCTGCCCGGTGCCCAAGGTGCTGAAGACGGGCGCCGGCGCCGCCCTGATCCGCGACCCGGAGCTGGCGGTGGCGGTGGCGCAGGCGGCGCGCGAGGGATCCGGGCTGCCGGTGACGGTCAAGGTTCGTTCGGGGATCGAGCCCGGCGACGTCTCCGGGGTGGCGCTCGCCGAGCGCCTGGTCGCCGACGCCGGGGTCGCCGCGGTCGCCCTGCACCCGCGCGCGGCGAAGCAGTTCCACCGTGGCGGGCCCGACTACGCGCTCGTGCGCGGCCTGCGCGCGGCGCTCGAGCGCGGCGGCCACGCGGCGCCGGTGATCGTCTCCGGCGGCCTGCGGACGGCCGACTCGGCGCGCCGGGCGTACGAGGAGTCCGGCGCCGACGCGGTGATGATCGCCCGCGGCTCGTTCGGCAACCCGTGGATCTTTGAGCAGCTCACCGGCGCGCGCTCCGCGCCCCCGAGCGCGGCCGAGGTCGAGGCGGAGCTGCTCTGGGTCCTCGATCGCGCCGCCGAGCACTGGGGGGAGCGGCGGGCGGCCCGCAACCTGCGCAAGTTCTACCCCTGGTACGTCGAGCAGCTCGGCTGGCACGGCGCCGACGCGAACCGCTTCCAGCGCACGGAGAGCCTCGATCAGGTGCGCGAATTGCTCGCCGAGGGCCCTCCCGCAAGCGTCCATCCGGGGTTTTCGAGCCCCGTCGGCGCATCGCTATAATCGCGCGCCGCCGCCCGGCGAGCAGGCGAATTATCCGGCTCGTTCCCGGGCACACATCAAGCCGGGACCCGATTGCGGGACAGATATCGAGGAAGAGGACACGAACGTGGCTCGTGAAGCGCTGATCACCCAGGAAGGGCTCGACAAGCTCAAGTCGGAGATCGATTTTCTCTCGACCACGAAGCGGCGCGAGGTTGCCGCGCGGATCAAGGAAGCGCGGGAGTTCGGCGACATCGCCGAGAACTCCGAGTACGACGACGCCAAGAATGAGCAGGCCCTGCTCGAGCAGCGGATCGCCCAGCTCGAGGAGCGGCTCCGCCGCGCCAGCGTCGTCGACGAGAAGCAGATCGACCTGGAGAAGGTCGGCGTTGGCGTGATCGCCCATGTCAAGGACCAGAAGTCCGGCGATTCGCGCAAGTTCCAGATCGTCGGCCCGACCGAGGCCAACCCGGCCGAGCAGAAGCTCTCCCACGAGTCGCCGATCGGCAAGGCGCTGATCGGCCACAAGCGCGGCGACATCGTCACCGTCGACGTTCCCCGCGGCCCGAAGAAGAAGCTCAAGATCACCAAGATCGAAGCCGTCTAGGGCTTCGAGGCTTGGCTACGCACTAGGCTCGCCCGCGTGGCAGAGCCCGACGACGAACGCCCCGAGTCCCGCGTCCTCACCGAGCGGCGGGCGAAGCTCGAGCGCCTGCGCGAGCAGGGGATCGAGCCGTTCCCGCACGGATACGAACGGCGCACCGAGATCGCGGCGATCCGCGAGGCGCACGAGGGCCTCGCCGACGGCGAGGAGACCGGCGACTCGTATCGGATCGCCGGCCGGATCGCGGCCCGCCGCGGCCAGGGCAAGGCTGCCTTCATCGACCTCGTCGACGCGACCGGCAAGCTCCAGGTGCACGCCCGCCGCGACGCGCTCGGGGCGGACCAGTTCGACACCCTGGTCGGGCTCGATCTCGGTGACATCGTCGGGGTCGAGGGCACCGCGTTCAAGACCCGCCGCGGCGAGCTCTCGCTGGCGGCGACCGGCTGGACGCTGCTGGCGAAGAGCCTGCGCCCGCCGCCCGACAAGTTCCACGGCCTCGCCGACACCGAGCTCCGCTACCGCCAGCGCGAGCTCGACCTGATCGCGAACCCCGAGACGCGCGAGCTGTTCCGCAAGCGCGGGCGGACGATCGCGGCGACCCGCGAGTACCTCGACTCGGAGGGCTTCGTCGAGGTCGAGACGCCGGTCCTGCAGCCGCTCTACGGCGGCGCCCTGGCGCGCCCGTTCACCACCCACCACAACGCGCTCGACCGCGACCTCTACCTGCGGATCGCGACCGAGCTCTACCTGAAGCGCTGCGTGGTCGGCGGGATCGAGCGCGTCTACGAGCTCGGCAAGGACTTCCGCAACGAGGGGGTCTCGTTCAAGCACAACCCCGAGTTCACGATGCTCGAGTGGTACGAGGCCTACGCCGACTACGAGGACGCGGCGAAGCGGCTCTCAGAGCTGGTCGCCCGGGTTGCCGAGCGGGTCAACGGGACGACCAAGGTCGAGCGCGACGGGATCGAGATCGAGCTGGCGCCGCCCTGGCGGCGGATCACGCTCCGCGACGCGATCAGCGAGCGGACCGGGATCGACGTGCTCGAGCACCCCAGCCGCGAGGAGCTCGCCGAGGCGATGGACTCCGAGGCGAGCCCCGACGACGGCTGGGGCAAGCTGGTCGACGGGCTGCTCTCGAAGGAGGTCGAGCCGCACCTGATCCAGCCGACCCTGATCACCGATTACCCGGTCGAGATGTCGCCGTTCGCGAAGCGCCACCGAAGCGCCGAGGGCCTGGTCGAGCGCTGGGAG
The DNA here is from genome assembly GCA_035620355.1 of Solirubrobacterales bacterium. Lineage (GTDB taxonomy): Bacteria > Actinomycetota > Thermoleophilia > Solirubrobacterales > 70-9 > WHSW01. Next base: position 8,301 of record DASPGZ010000078.1, read on the forward strand.
GCCTACGTCGGCGGGTTCGAGATCGCGAACGCGTTCACCGAGCTCAACGACCCCGACGATCAGCGCCGGCGCTTCGAGCAGCAGGCCGAGGAGCTGCGTCGCGGCGACGCCGAGGCGCAGCCGTTCGACGAGTCGTACGTGCGCGCGCTCGAGCACGGGATGCCGCCGACCGCCGGGGTCGGGCTCGGGATCGACCGGCTGGTGATGCTGCTCACCGGGGCGGCCAGTCTGCGAGAGGTGCTGCTGTTCCCGGCGATGCGATGAGCGGGCTCGAGGCGCTCGCCGGGACCGTCGCCGCGGCACTGGCCCTGGGCGCCGCCCCGCCGGCCTGCGAGCCCGGTCTCGAGAACTGCGAGGCGGCCGCCGGCACGATCCTTTACGTCGAGCGGGTCGACCCAGACGGCGACGGCGACGCCCACTTCGTCCTCTCCAGCCCCGAGTCGATCACCGCACCCGGGCTCTCGGTGATCGACGTGCGAGCCGACCTGCGCCCGAGCCCGCTGCCGGGCCCCGGCGACCTGCTGGCCGCCGCGGGTCCCGTCTACACCGGCTCCTACGGCCAGCGCCAGATCCAGGCGACCGAGGTCGCCGCCGCCGGCCGCTAGCCGCGGCCCAGCCGCCCGAGGGCGTCGGTCAGATCGGGACCGGGGAGCGCTGCGAGCGCCGCATCCAGTCGAGCAGGGCCCAGCTCGCGAAGCAGACCGCGCCGACGGCGCCGGTCGCCGTGAGCAGGGCGCCGGCGGCGGCGACTACCGCGACGCCGTTGGTGCCGAGGATGAAGATCGCCGTGGCGACGCCGAGCGTCGGGCCGACCGGCAGCAGTCCGAGCACCGCCGTCCCGATCAGCAGCGCGACCGAGTCGAGCACCGTGACGTCGACGCCGAGCCCTTCGAGCACGAGCCAGTTACGGACCACCTGGGCACCGGTCGCGAACACGACCAGGGCGATGATCCGGTTGCGCATCCCGAGCCCGCGCATCACCGCGAGCCCCTTCCAGAAGCCCTCGCGGTGCCCGCGCGAGAGCCGGGTGATCGCGCCGACGATCGCGGCGCCCGCGCCGACGAAGACGAGCGGCAGCCACCAGGGCAGCCCGAGCGGGCCGACCAGGGTGAACGAGCAGATCGCCGCCAGCGCGATCTCGATCACGATGATCGGCATCTCGGCGGTGATCAGGGTGGAGACGTTGGGGCTCTCCTTCGGCGCCGAGCGCCTCAGCGCCGCGATCCGCACGCCCATGCCGATGTGGCTGTTGAAGAGGTTGCCGAGGTAGCCGACGCTGGAGGCGCGATAGAGGCGGCGCCGGTTGACGCTGCCGCCGGCGGCGTCGACGCAGACGAGCCACGCCTCACTGCGGGCGATCAGCCAGATCACCTGGAGCAGGATCGCCAGCCCGAGGATCCACCAGGAGGCATCGGTGAGCGCCGAGGCGAAGGCGTCGCGCTTGTCCCAGAGGCCGTAGGCGATCGCGGTGGCGACGGTGAGCGTGCCGACTATCGTGACTCCGAAGGGGTGGCGCTTGACGAACGCGCGGGCACGGGAGAGCCGGCTCGCGGCGGCTTCGTTTTGCGCCATCTACAGAGAAGCTACCGGTCGCCGCCGCCGCTGAACAGGGGAGCCGGTCATCCGTCCGCCCGCTTCGTCTTGCGGGCCGCCTTCATCCGCTCGGTCTTGTCGAGCTCGGCCTTTCGCAGGCGCAGGCTCGCCGGGGTGATCTCGACGCACTCGTCGGAGCGCAGGAACTCGAGCGCGTTCTCGAGCGACAGCGGCCGCGGGGGGATCAGCCGCACGAGGATGTCGGCGCTGGCGGCGCGGACGTTGGTCTGGTGCTTCTGCTTGGTCGCGTTGACGTCGAGGTCGTCGGGGCGGGAGTTCTCGCCGACGATCATGCCCTCGTAGACCTCGACCCCCGGCCCGACGAAGAGGCTGCCGCGGTCCTGGAGCGAGTGCAAGGCGAAGCTCGCGGTCTGTCCCGCGCGGTCGGCGACCAGCGAGCCGCTGGGCCGCGTGTGCAGCTCGCCGGCCCAGGGCTCCCAGCGGTCGAAGACGTGGTGGAGCAGGCCGGTGCCGCGGGTCTCGGTCAGGAACTCGGTCCGAAAGCCGATCAGCCCGCGGGCGGGGACCAGGTAGTCGAGCCTGACCCAGCCGGTCGAGTGGTTGACCATCTGCTCCATCCGGCCCTTGCGCAGCGCGAGCATCTGGGTGACCACGCCGACGTACTCCTCGGGCACGTCGATCGTCATCCGCTCGACCGGCTCGCAGAGCTTGCCGTCGAGCTCGCGGGTCAGGACCCGGGGCTGGCTCGCGGTGAGCTCGAAGTGCTCGCGGCGCATCAGCTCGAGCAGGACGACCAGCTGCAGCTCGCCGCGGCCGTGGACCTCCCAGGAGTCGGGACGGTCGGTGTCGCGGACCCGGATCGAGACGTTGCCGATCAGCTCGGCGTCGAGGCGGTCGCGGATCTGGCGAGCGGTCAGCTTCGAGCCCTCGCGGCCGGCGAGCGGCGAGTCGTTGATCCCGATCACGATCGAGAGCGAGGGCTCGTCGACGGTGATCACCGGCAGCGGCCGCGGGTCGTCAGGATCGGCGAGGGTCTCGCCGATCGTCACCTCGTCGAGCCCGGCGACGGCGATGATCTCGCCCGGGCCGGCCTCGGCGGCCTCGACCCGCTCGAGCGCCTCGGTGACGTAGAGGTTGGCGAGCGTGGCGCGCTCGATCGTGCCGTCGGCGCGACACCAGGCGATCGGCGAGTTGGCGCGGATGGTCCCGTTGCGGACCCGGCAGAGCGCCAGCCGGCCGACGTAGGGGGAGGCGTCGAGGTTGGTGACGTGGGCCTGCAGCGGGGAGCCCTCGTCGTAGGCCGGCGCCGGGATCCGCTCGACCATCAGGTCGAGCAGCGGCCTCAGATCCTCGCCCTCGACCCCCTCGGCGAGCGCCGTCCACCCGGCCTTGGCGTTCGCGTAGACGATCGGGAACTCGACCTGCTCGTCGGTCGCGTCGAGGTCGAGGAAGAGCTCGTAGACCTCGTCGACGACGGCGCCGATCCGGGCGTCTGGGCGGTCGACCTTGTTGACGACCAGGATCACCGGCAGCCTCGCCTCCAGCGCCTTGCGGAGCACGAACCGGGTCTGCGGCATCGGGCCCTCCGACGCGTCGACCAGGAGCAGGATCCCGTCGACCATGGTCAGCGCCCGCTCGACCTCGCCGCCGAAGTCGGCGTGCCCGGGGGTGTCGACGATGTTGAGCTTGACCCCGCCGTAGCGGACGGCGGTGTTCTTGGCCAGGATCGTGATCCCCTTCTCGCGCTCGAGGTCCATCGAGTCCATCACCCGCTCGGCGACCTCCGAGCCCTCGCGGAAGGCGCCCGACTGCCACAGCATCGCGTCGACCAGGGTCGTCTTGCCGTGATCGACGTGGGCGACGATCGCGATGTTCCTGAGGTCTTCACGGACGGCCATGGCGGCCGATGAGTGTGGCAGAGGCGCCCGCGCCCGCCGGCGGCGTAAGGTCCGGCCATGGGCGCGCGACCGGTGCTGATCGAGTTCCCGGCCGACGACCCGCAGCGGGCGCTGCGGTTCTGGGCCGGGGTGCTCGGAAGCGAGCTCGAGCCCCGCGGCGAGGGCGAGGGCTCGGGGTGGCGGACGCGCGGGCCGGGCCCGGCGGTCGGCGTCCACGAGCGCGGCAGCGGCCCGGGCGACACCGTCTCGCTGCCGTACTTCGAGGTCGACGACATGGGCGCCGCGCTCGCGCGGGTGACCGAGCTCGGCGGCTCGCTGATCCATCCGGGCGAACGCTGGTCGATCTGCCGCGACTCCGAGGGCAGCCCGTTCGCGCTCGCGATCGGCGGCTCGGCCTGATCGTGGCCGCAGTTTGCGGAACCCGGCCCGTTGGCTCCCCGAACCCCGGATGGGCGGTTCAGGCACCCCGATATACTGGCCACTCGCCGTCGTCGAGAAAACCGGAGGTTCTGATCCCGCGGCACCGAGACGCCGAACCAGAGGATTGAACACCCGGCGCTGTCGCGTCCCCCGGCGCGGCTAGAACTTAGGCACAACAGGCAAAGCAGGCAAAGGCAGAGGCGGAGAGTTTTGTTCGAGCGATTCACAGAGCGGGCCCGTCAAGTGGTCGTCCTCGCGCAGGAGGAGGCCCGCACGCTCAAGCACAACTACATCGGCACCGAGCACATCCTGCTCGGGCTGCTGCGCGAGGAGGAGGGTCTCGCCGCGCGGGTGCTCGAGTCGCTCGACATCACGGTCGAGCGCGTCCGGGCCCAGGTCGTCCGCATCGTCGGCTCCGGCGAGGAGGTCACCTCCGGCCAGATCCCGTTCACGCCGCGAGCGAAGAAGGTGCTCGAGCTGGCGCTGCGCGAGGCGCTCTCGCTCGGCCACAACTACATCGGCACCGAGCACATCCTGCTCGGGCTGGTGCGCGAGAACGAGGGCGTCGCCGCCCGCATCCTGCTCGACTTCGACGCCGACTCGGAGAAGATCCGCAACGAGGTGATCCGGATGCTCTCCGGCCCCGGCGGCCGCCGTCAGGGTTCCGGCGGGGGCTCGGGCGAGGGCAAGAAGTCCTCGAAGCTGCTCGACCAGTTCGGCCGCAACCTGACCAAGCTCGCCTCCGAGGGCAAGCTCGACCCGGTGATCGGCCGCGAGACCGAGGTCGAGCGGATCATGCAGATCCTCAGCCGCCGGCAGAAGAACAACCCGGTGCTGCTCGGCGAGCCGGGGGTCGGCAAGACCGCGATCGTCGAGGGGCTCGCCTCGCGGATCACCCGCGGCGAGGTCCCCGAGCTGCTCAAGAACAAGCAGATCTACACGCTTGACCTGGCCGCCCTGGTCGCCGGCTCGAAGTACCGCGGCGAGTTCGAGGAGCGGCTGAAGAAGGTGATGAAGGAGATCACCCAGCGCGGCGACATCGTCCTCTTCATCGACGAGCTCCACAACCTGGTCGGCGCCGGCGCCGCCGAGGGCGCGATCGACGCCGCCTCGATCCTGAAGCCGGCGCTCGCCCGCGGCGAGCTGCAGACGATCGGCGCGACGACGCTCGACGAGTACCGCAAGTACCTCGAGCGCGACTCGGCGCTCGAGCGCCGCTTCCAGCAGATCAAGGTCGACGAGCCATCGATCCCCGACACGGTGAAGATCCTCGAGGGCCTGCGCGAGCGCTACGAGGACCACCACAAGGTCCAGATCACCGACGACGCGCTCGAGGCCGCCGCCGAGCTCGCCGACCGCTACATCTCCGACCGTTTCCTGCCCGACAAGGCGATCGACCTGATCGACGAGGCCGCCTCGCGGATGCGGATCCGCTCGATGAGCCAACCGCCCGTCTACCGCGATCTCGAGGAGGAGATCGAGGAGACGCGGCGCGCCAAGGAGGCCGCGATCGAGGCCCAGGAGTTCGAGAAGGCGGCCAACCTGCGCGACACCGAGCGCCAGATGACGAACAAGAAGCGTGAGCTCGAGGACCAGTGGGACTCGGGCGACGCCGGCGAGCGGCCCGCGGTCGGCGAGGAGGAGATCGCCGACATCGTCTCGATGTGGACCGGGATCCCCGTGTTCAAGCTGACCGAGGCCGAGACCAAGAAGCTGATCCGGATGGAGGAGGAGCTGCACAAGCGCGTGATCGGCCAGCACGTCGCGATCGAGGCCGTCTCGAAGGCCATCCGCCGCTCGCGCGCCGGGATCAAGGATCCGAAGCGCCCCGCCGGCTCGTTCATCTTCCTCGGCCCCTCGGGCGTCGGCAAGACCGAGCTCGCCCGG
>DASPGZ010000079.1:0-3100 GCA_035620355.1 Solirubrobacterales bacterium
GGTGCGCCCGGCGCCGCCGCCGGCGATCGGCTCGGTCGTCACCACGACGTCGACGCGGCCGCGCGCCGAGCCGCCGGCCGCGAGCGCGGCTGCGCCCTCGACCGCGATCTCTACCGGCTGGCGGTCGCCGCTCAACCGCGCCGCGCGCTCCCCGGCGCCGCCCGCATCGGCGGCCGCGAACTGCGAGCCGAGCAGATAGCCGCCCGCGGGGATCGCGGTCGCCGGGCGCCGGCCGAGGGCCTGAGCCGGGCTGGCGAGCGCGTCAGGCGCCACGAAGCGAGCGGGGATGCGCCGCACCTCGAGCGCCTCGGCAGCGACCGCGCGCCGTAGTGGCCGCCCGGCGGGCAGAGGCTCGATCGCGACCACGACCTCGCGCAGGGCGCCGTAGCGCTCGACGTCCCCGTCGGGAGCACCGCCCGTCGCCGCCGCGGCGAGCCCGGCACAGAACGCCGCCGCGGCGGCGAACACCCGCGCCCGCCCGCGGCGGCCCACCGGCTCAGGAGCTCGCCAGCGGTAGCTCCAGCACCGCGCTGGCGCCGCGTTCGTGGGCGCAGGCGGCGAACCGCCCGCCGTGCTCGGCGGCGACCTCGGCGACGATCCGCAGCCCATGGCCGCGCCGGGCGCCGGCCTGGTGACGGTGCACGACGCGGGTCGTCGCGGCCGGCTCCGGACGGAGCCCGGCGTCGGCGCCGTCGGCGACCGTGAGCCGCAGGCTGGTCCCGCGCAGGGTGCCGTCGAGTCGGATCGGGCCGCTGCCGTGCTCGAGCGCGTTCGCGATCAGGTTGTCGAGCGCCCGCGAGATCGCGCCCTCGTCGCAGCGAAGCCGCGACGGCCCCGCGTGCCAGGCGAGCTCGATCCAGCGTCCCTCCCGCGCCGCCGGGCCGCGCCAGCGACCGACCGCCTCCGCCGCGAGCGCCCGCCCGTCGACGAGCCGCGGCCGGACGGGGCGCCGCCCGCCGTTGACCTGGCGCTCGATCCCGTCGAGCGCCTCGAGCGCCTGGTCGAGCTGGTCGCGGCCGTTCGCTGTCCGTCGCGGGCGCGACTCGAGCAGCAGCGCCTGCAGCGGGCGGCGCAGCTCGTGCAGGGCGCGGTTGAGCAGCTCGCGCCGCCGCCTGCTCCGTAGCCGTTCGGCGGCGACCACCGAGGCGCAGGTGAGCGCCAGCGGGCAGGCGACCAGCGCCGCCTCAGCGATCGGCGGCATCGCCGGCCTCCGGGGCGTCGATCAGCCGATAGCCGACGCCCCAGCAGTTGATCACGTAGCGGCCGTGCTCGGGGTCGAGCTTGCGACGCAGGCGGCTCGCGTGCGAATCGAGGGTCCGGGTCTTGCCGAGCGAGCGGAACCCCCAGACGTCGCGCAGCAGCTCGGCCTTGGTGAACACCCGGCTCGGCTCGCTCGCCAGCGTGCGCAGGAGCGTGAACTCCTTGTTCGCGAGCCTCACCGGCTCGCCGGCGACTCGAACCTCGCGCCGCGACGGATCGACGACGAGCTCGCCGACGCGCAGCGGCCCGGCCCGCCCGGCCTCGCGACGCCGCAGCACCGCCCGCATCCGTGCCACCACCTCACCGATCGCGAACGGCTTGACCACGTAGTCGTCGGCGCCGCACTGCAGCCCGCGGAGGCGGTCGGCGTCGCTGCCGCGACCGCTGAGCACGATCACCGGCAGCCCCGGGTCGAAGCTCCCGGTGGCGCCCTCGGAGGCGCGGATCTCGCGCAGGACCTCGAGCCCCGAGACGTCCGGGAGGTTGAGATCGAGCAGCAGCAGATCCGGCTGCTTGAAGTGGCAGAGCCGCAGAGCGTCGGCCGCCGTCGGCGCCGGCAGCGGCTCGAACCGGTCGGCGGCGAGGTGGTCGCAGAGCAGCTCCAGGGTCGGCGGGTCGTCGTCGCAGACCACCACGGTCGGCCCCGGCTCGGGATGGGGCAGCATCAGCGGCCCGCCCGCGACGGGAGCTCGAGCACCGCCTCGGCGGCCGGGCGACGGACGATCCGGTTCGGCCCGACACCGGCGACGATCGCGATCGGATGACGCTCGGAGTCGAGGAAGAAGAGGTCGATCGCGAACCGCATACCGAAGGTGTGGACGCTGCGGCAACCGGGGATCAACAGCCCCTCGCCCGCCCGCCCGGGCCTGAGGAGGGAGAGCCCGAGCAGGCGGGAGAGGAGGGTGACCGCGACCGGCACCCGCCGGGAAGCGACCTCCGCGATGGGGAGCCGGCGGAAGCGGTACGGGTGGGCGGAGGCGGTCACTCATGCAACAACCCCGGTCGCGGCGGTCGCGACCCCCGGGCGATTAATCCGCCGGCGCCGCCCGGTCACTATCCGCGAACCCGAACGAGGGAGACCCGATGACGAGCCCGGACCGAAAGCAGCTGATCCGCGACGCCTACCGCGCCTACGAGACCCGCGACCGCGAGGCGCTCGAGCGGCTGCTCGCCGACGACTTCGTCTTCTACGCCCCGCCGGACCCGGGAATCGACCGCGAGACCTACTGGGAGCGCTGCTGGCCGAACGCCGAGGCGATCGAGCGGTTCGAGTTCGTGCGCGTGATCGAGGCGGGCGACGAGGTCGTGGTCACCTACGAGAGCACCAAGACCGACGGCAGCCGCTTCCGCAACACCGAGATCGCGACCTTCGCCGGCGCCCAGCTGGTCAAGCAGGAGGTCTACTTCGGCTGGGACGTCGAGTGAGCGCCCCGCGCGACCGGGCTAGAGCCCGAACCGCTCGCGCTCGTCCGCGGGGACCAGGTCCGTGTACGAGAGGTGGCGCTTCAGCCACTCGTTGATGAACGGGCAATAGGGGATCACCGCGAGCCCGCGGGCGCGGGCATCGTCGAGCGCGTAGGAGGCGAGGGCCGAGCCGACACCCTTGCCCTCGTAGGCGTCGTCGACCTCGGTGTGGTTGAGGGCGATCCGCTCGCCGCGGCGGCGGTAGGCGACGTAACCGGCCGGCTCGCCGTCGACGCGCGCTTCGTAGCGGTCGCGCTCCGGGTTGTCGGCGACGGCGATCTCCACCTCGCGGATCCTACGAGGGGCGCGCGCTACAACTATCCGCCATGTCGACCGAGCTCGCCCTGCTCTCGATCCTGGTCGCGGTCACGCTGCT
>DASPGZ010000080.1:0-19280 GCA_035620355.1 Solirubrobacterales bacterium
GCCCGGCCCCCTCGCGGGGCCGGGCCGCGCGCCCGGCGCCCCGCGATGAGGCGCCTGCTCACAGCTCTGCTCGCGATCGTGGCGGTGCTCGCCGCCTCGGTCGCCGCCTACGCGGCGCTCGGCGGCGCCGACCGCAGCCCCGCTCCGCGCGCCGCTCCGGAGGACGGCTCGCCGGTCCGGATCAGGGGCCAGATCGAGGGCCTCTACCCCGGCCAGGAGACGGACCTGCGGATCCGAGTGCGCAACCGCACCGAGGGACCCGTGCGGGTCCGTTGGGTCCAGGCCAACGTCGACAGGGCCGGGCCGGAGTGCGCGGCCGGCTGGCTGCAGACGCAGCGCATCCACCCGCGAGCGCGGATCCCGGCCGGGGCGCGGCTGCAACTCGAGATCCCGGTCACGATGGCCGCGGCGACGCCCGACGGCTGCCAGGACGCCACCTTCCCGCTTCGATACCGCGCCCGCGTATGGACCCCGGGGGCCGGCGAGTGAGCTCCGCAGGCACGAGACTTGCCCTGACCGCGACGGTCGTCGCGCTCTCGTCGCTGTTCGCCGCCGTCGCGCATGCCGCCTGGGACGGCGGCAGCCACGGCTCGGCGGGGGCGGGGGCGCGCAGCCTCGACGCGGTCGAGCAGCCGACCGCGTCGGCGAGCAACCGCAGCGTGACGATCGACTGGAGCGCCGCGAGCTCGGGCGCCCCGGCGACCGGGTACCTGGTCAAGCGTTACGACAGCTCCGGCAACGCCCAGTCCGTCGGCTCCGGCTGCTCAGGGACGATCGCCCAGACCACCTGCACCGAGACGGCGGTCCCGCCGGGCACCTGGCGCTACCGAGTCACCCCGGCGAACGCCAACTGGCGCGGCGCGGAGAGCCCGGCGAGCGGACCGGTGACGGTCGCCGCCCCGGCGCTCAGCCTCAACCGCTCGTCGGTCACCTCGCTGCCGGCGACGGTCACCGGCCAGATCACGAACTTCATCGGAGGACAGACGGTGAGCCTGAGGCTCGACGGGCCGGGCGGCCAGACGCTCGGCGGCGGCATCACGCCGAGCCCGGTCCCCGGGACCGGCACCGCGAACGTCAGCGTGACGCTCCCGGCCGGCACCGCGGCGGGCGCGCACACGATCCACGCGGTCGGCGCCGCCGGCGACAGCGCCGCCGCGCCGCTGGCGGTGCTCGTCCCCCAGACCCTGGCGACGAGCGCGTGGGACCTGCGCGACGCCTCCGCGGGCACCGGCGAGGTCAACGGCTCGGATCCGGTCGCGTTCGCCTCGGACGGGCGCACGGTGACCGCGACCGCGCCGCCGACCGCGTTCAGCACCAGCCGCTACCTGCAGCTCGACTTCAACGGCCCGCTGCCGACCACGGCGACCCCGTCGTCGGCGGGCTTCGACTTCCGGTTCGCCGCCGGCAGCGCCACCAGTACCGCGTGCTTCTACTTCGACCTCCGCCGGGCCTCGACCAACGCGGTGCTCGCCACGCACGGCAGCTCGGCCTCCCCGGTCGGGTGCGTCACCGGTACCGGCCAGACGACCTTCGCAACCTCCTTGCCGGCCGTCAGCTCGACCGCGATCGCCAACGACCTCCGGGTGCGCGTCTACGTCCGCGCCAGCGGATCGGTGGCCCCGGCGCTCGACCTGGCGACGGCCCGGGTCACCGTCGGCCCGGGCTCGGTGACGCTGTACGACGAGGCGTTCACCGATGCGCTCAGCGGCGGCAGCACCGACCGCGGCTGGCCGCTGGTCGCCAGCGGCGGCACCGCGTACCGAAGCGCCTCGACCTGGCCGACCGCGTTCGCGGCGGGGCGCTACCTGCGCCTGACCGCCCCGGCTTACGTTCCGAGCTCGGCGGAGGTCTCGGGCGCCTCGCTCGTCCACAGCTTCCGCCGGGTCACCGGCGGCTCGGTCTGCTGGTACCTCGAGGTGCTCCAGGGCACGACCGTGATCGGTACCCACGGCAGTGCCGCGTCGCCGATCTCGTGCACCTCCGGCAGCGCCTATCGGACCGACACAGTCTCGCTCCCGGAGATCAACACCCCGGCGCGGGCCAACGGCGCCGTGCTCAAGCTCTACGTCCGCAGCACCGGCGGCCGGCGCAGCGACCACGACCGGGCCGAGCTGACGATCAACTACGCGAACTAGCGAAGCGCCCGCGCCGCTTGGGCGCGTGCGAGGGGAGCTAGTGGTTCTCGATCACCCGGTCGACGATGTGGTACTCCTTGGCTTCCTCGGCCGACATGAAGTAATCGCGCTCGGTGTCCTTGGTCACCTTCTCGAACGGCTGATTGGTGTGCTTGGCGATGATCTCGTCGAGCCGGCGGCGGACGTCGATGATCTCCTTCGCGTGGATCTCGATGTCGGTCGCCTGGCCCTGGAAGCCGGCGGAGACCTGGTGGATGAGGATCTTCGAGTTCGGGGTCGCCATCCGCTTGCCCTCCGCACCGCCGGAGAGCAGCAGCGCCCCCATGCTCATCGCGACCCCGACGCAGATCGTCTGCACGTCGGGCTTGATGTACTGCATCGTGTCGTAGATCGCGAGGCCCGCGTAGACCGAGCCACCCGGCGAGTTGATGTAGATCGAGATGTCCTTGTCGGGATCCTCGGACTCGAGGTGGATCAACTGGGCGACGATCAGGTTGGCGATGTCCTCGCTCACCGGGGTGCCGAGGAAGATGATCCGCTCGTTGAGCAGGCGCGAGTAGATGTCGAAGGCGCGCTCGCCTCGCGAGGTCTGCTCGACCACCATTGGAACCAGGGGGCTCATCGGATGCGTGAGTGTATAGAAGCGCCCGCGACGTCCTTTTGGCATCCGAGCCTGCCTCTTCACCGAGCGCCTCCTGCGACACCGACAACGGGCAGGCCGCGGCGGCTCAGGCGCGGTGGCTCAGGAGCCGGGAGTCCAGAGCTCGCCGGGCTTCTCGGCGGTCTCCGACTCGGACCCGCCGTCGTCCTCGTCGCCCTTGTCGGGCGTCCAGATCTGCTCGCGGGCGGCGGCCCGCTCCATCTCGATCGGGGTCGAGGCCTCGGCGATCGCGTCGGCCGCCTTGCGCATCCGGACCTCGTCGCGCAGCAGTGAGTCACGCCCCGACTCGCGCAGGCGGTTGAGCAGCTCCTTGGGCGAGCTCTTGCCGTCCCCGGGGCCGAGCGCCTCGACCAGGTCCTCGTCGGTCGGGTCGATCTCCTCCGCGTCGGCAACCGCGGCGAGCACCGCCTCGCGGCGCAGCGTCCGCTCGGCGTCCTCCTCGGCGTCGTCGATCAGGTCGTGGCGGCTCTTGCCCTGCATCTGGGCGTAGGCCTGCGGGTCGATTCCGCGCGAGGCGAGCTGGCGCTCGATCCGCTCCCACATCTCGTGAGCGCGGGCGTGAACGAGGTCGTGCGGGATCTCGAGCTTCGCGTTCGCCGCCACCGCGTCGACCGCCGCCTCGCGGAACTCGGCCTCGGCGCGCTGCTCGAGCCCCTCCGCCATCCGCGAGCGGATCTGGTCGCGGAGCTCGTCGACGGTCTCGAACTCCGAAGCCTCGGCGGCGAAGTCGTCGTCGAGCTCGGGCAGGTTCTTCTCCCGCACCTCCTTCACCGTGACCGCGAAGCTCGCGGTCTTCCCGGCGAGGTTCTCGGGCTGGTGGTCGTCGGGGAAGCGGACCTCGACCGTGCGCTCGTCGCCCGCGCCGGTGCCGGTGAGCTCGGCGTCGAACTCGGGCAGCAGGTTCTCGGAGCCGAGCTCGATCACGAAGTCGCGCGACTCGGAGCCCTCGAACGGCTCGCCCTCGATCGTCCCGGAGAAGTCGACCACCACCGCGTCGCCCGCCGCCGCCGGCCGCTCGACCGGCGCCAGGCTGGCGAAGCCCTCGCGCAGCCGGTCGAGCTCGGCCTGGACAGCGTCGTCCGGGACCTCGGCGGCGGCCCTGCCGACCTCGAGCCCCTTCCACTCGCCGAGCTCGGCCCGCGGCCGCACCCCGACCTCAATCGTGAACTCGAGCGCCTCGCCCTCGCCGGGCAGGTCGCCGACGTCGAGCTTCGGCTCACCGATCGTCGCCAGGCCCGACTCGATCAGCGCCTGCTCGTACCACTCGGGCAGCCCGTCGCGGAGCGCCTGCTCGACCACCGCCTCGCGGCCGACCCGCTGGATCACCAGCTGCGGCGGCACCTTGCCCTTGCGGAACCCGGGCAGCTTCATCTCGCCGGCGAGCTGCACCGCGGCGCGGTCGACGCGCTTGTCGAGCGCCTCGGGCTCGACCGCGACATCGATCTTCACCCGCGACTCGGGCAGTTCTGTGACCGTCGTCTTCAAGAGGGCTGCCAGCTTAGTGGCCTACGCTTGAGCCGATGGATCCCGGCAGGACCGCGATCGGCACCTGGAGCGGCGGGCGCTTCATGCACTTCGGCGAGCCGCTCGACGACGAGCGGCTGGCGGCCCTGCTGCGCCCCGGCTCCGGGATCGACACCCTGATCACCGCCGACGTCTACGGCGCCGGCGGTGCCGACCGGCTGCTCGGGCGCTCGATCGAGGGCCTCGAACGCGACGCCTTCAGCCTCGTCGGCGCGGTCGGCCACGACTTCGTCGACGGCGAGCGCGACGGGCCCCGCGGCTTTCCGCGGTTCACCGACCCGCGGCTGCGCGGTCCCGACGAGTACGCCGGCTACCTGCGCCGGGCGGCCGAGGCCAGCCTCGAGCGGGTCGGGGTCGACTCGTTCGACCTGCTCTTGCTCCACAACCCCGACCGGACCGGGTTCACCTCGGAGGCGGTCTGGGATGGGATGGTGACCCTGCGCGACGCCGGACTCGCCGACGCGATCGGGATCGCCCCCGGCCCGGCCAACGGCTTCACCCTCGACCTGATCGACTGCTTCGAGCGCTTCGGCGACCGGATCGACTGGGCGATGGTGATCCTCAACCCGCTCGAGCCCTGGCCCGGCGAGCTCTGCCTCGGCGCCGCGGCCGCGAGCGGCGTGCGGGTGATCACCCGGGTGGTCGACTACGGCGGCCTGTTCTGGGGCGACGTCCGCCCCGGCCACGAGTTCGCCGAGCGCGACCACCGCCGCTTTCGCCCCGACGGCTGGGTCGAGGCCGGCAACGAGCGGCTCGAGCGGATGCTGCCGCTGGCCGAGGAGGCCGGGCTGACCCCGATCGGCCTCGCCTGCCAGTGGAACCTGGCCCACGACCCGGTCGCCTGCGTCGCCCCGACCCTGATCCAGGAGGCCGGGCCCGATGCGCGGTCGATCGAGGACAAGCGGGCCGAGCTGGCGGCGCTCCCGCCGCAGCGGCTGAGCCCCGAGGCGGCCGGCGAGATCCGCGGGATCGGCGACAACACGGGCTCGATGACGCTCAAGGGCGCCAGCCCCGAGCACGAGGGCGACGAGCGGCCGGACCGCTGGAACCTGAGCCCGGAGCTGGTCGAGGTCGGGTCGCGCTGGGACGTCGACGCCGAGCGCGACCTGCGCCGCACCGCGCCGGTCGGATGAGCGCGCCGGAGCGCTTCGCCGCCTGGATCCTGACCGGGCCGGTTGGCCGGGTGGCGGCGTTCTTCGCCGACCTCGGGGTCTACTGGTGGCGCTGGGCGACGGGCCGGGTCGCGGGCGCCCGCGAGCGCTAGACCGGAGGCCCCGTGGCGGCCGCTACCGGCCCTCTGCGTAGCCGATGATCGAGCGGTCGACGAGCCACTCGACCGGGGCCCGGTCGTCGGTGTAGACCTCCCCGCCCGGGAGCCGCGGACCGAGCCGGGCGGCGTCGATCAGGGCGAGATCGCGCAGGTTGCCGCGCATCCGCGAGCGCGCGGCCGCCGCCAGCTTCTCCGGCGAGGCGGGCGACTCGGTGCCGAGCATCAGCGTGTTCGTCTGCTCGGCCGGGTCGCGGAGCACGGTCGGGAAGACCTCCGCCATCGTCGCGCCGAGCACCTTCTCGAACTCGTCGGAGCCCTCCGGATGGCCGACGTTGACGATCACCACCCCGCCGGGCGCGAGCCGGTCGCGGGCGAGCTCGAAGAACTCCTCGGTGACCATGTAGAAGGGGATGTAGGGCTGGTGGTACGTGTCGACGACGATCAGGTCGTAGCCGCCGCCGGAGCGGCGCAGCCACGGCCGCGCGTCCTCGTCGTACACGGTCAGGTTCGGGTTCGAGCCCATGTCGAAGTAGCGGTAGCCGACCTCGCTCAGCTCCGGATCGATCTCGACCCCGTCGACCTCGGCCTCGGGCCAGAAGTGCCCGTATGAGCGCGCGATCGTGCCCGCTGCGTTGCCGAGCACCGCGACCCTGCGCGGCGCCTCCGCCCGGGCCGCGAACGGGAGCACCAAAAAGCTGTCCCAGTAGTCGGCGGTCAGGTAGCCGCGCGCCGGCAGCAGCGAGTGGATCGCCTGGCCCTCGTTGAGCTCGAGCACGCGGTCGCCGTCGTCCTCCTCGGTCACCCGGATGTACTGGTGCTCGGACTCGTCCTCGAACAGGATCCGGCCGTCGTCGGCCGCCTTCAGCGTCCCGACCGGGATCGCGATCGCCGCCGCCACCGCCACCGGCACCGCCGCGAACCGCCAGCCGAGCCCGGCGGCGCCGACGGCGGCCAGAGCCAGGGCGAAGAGCAGAAAGGTCCGCTGGGTGCCGACGAACGGGATCAGGACGAGCGCCGAGAGCATCGTCCCGGTCAGCGAGCCCACGGTCGAGAGCGCGTACAGCCGTCCGGCCACGCGGCCGGCGTGTTCGAGGTCGCCGACCGCGAGCCGCAGCGCCCAGGGCGCGGCGGTGCCCAGCAGCACCACCGGGACGGCGACCAACAGCAGCACTGCGGCGAGCGAGCCGATGAACGCCCCGGCCTCGATCTCGTCGAGCGCGTCGACCGAGAGGTCGAAGAACGGCCGCGCGATCAGCGGCACCAGCGCCAGCAGCACGGCCGCGGCGAGGATCACGAGGCAGAGACTGCGGATCTCGGGCCGGCGGTCGGCGAGCCGGCCGCCGAGCCAGTAGCCGATCGAGAGCGCGACCAGGACGACCCCGATCGTGTTCGCCCAGATGATCGTCGAGTCGCCGAAGAACGGCGCCATCAGCCGTGCAGCGGCGATCTCGGCTCCGAGGCTGGCGGCGCCGACGACGAACACGAGCACGCCGAGGAAGCGGGTACCGGTCACGAGCCCCTCCGCTCAGGTCCCGCCGAGGATCCGCTCGCGCAGGCGCTCGCCCTGCCCGGCGGCGACCGCGCGCGCGGCCCGGCTGGGGTCGAGGTCGAAGCCGTGAGCGTCGGCCAGGTCGAGCAGCTCCTGCTTCTCGGCGCTGCGGTTGGCGGCGCGGAAGAAGAGCCAGGTGAACAGCCCGAGGGTCACGGTCCCGGTCCAGATCATCATCACGTTGCCGGCGGCGCCCTGGTCGGCGAGCGCGCCGATCTCCCATTTCGCCTCGCCGGGCGCGTAGTCGGGATAGAGCACGTTGCCCGACCAGATCAGGACGTTGGCGAGCACCGCCTCGAGAAAGCGGACGACGACGATGTAGATCAGCATCGCCCCGTCGCCGAACCACGACGGCTTCGGCAGCGGCCCGACCAGCGGCAGCCACATCGCCAGCCCGAAGGTGAAGAAGCAGGCGTGCTGGGCGAGGTGCAGGACCGGGCTGGTGAGCACCCCCTGATAGAGCGCCGAGAGGTGCCAGAGGTAGAGGTTGAGCGCCCACAGCGGCAGGGCGACGAGCGGGTTGCCGAGCACCCGCAGCCACGAGAACGGGCGCCGCGCGAGCAGCGGCTGCAGGATCGGGCCGGTGAGCCCGAGGGCGACGAAGAGCCCGGCGAGGTCGCCGATCATCAGGTGCTGGACCATGTGGGCGACGACCAGCTCCTCGGCGACGGTCGAGAGCGGCGGCACGTCCGCCCCGAGCAGCAGCACGATCCCGAACCCGAACGAGAGCTGCCGCCAGACGCTCACCGGCGCCCCTCGAACGGCGAGCGTGTGCGCGCGCTTCGCGTACGCGCCCGCGACCACGATCAACAGCAGCGGCGCGAGGGCGTCGATCAGCGTGTCCACCCGAGGAACGCTAGCGATGGGGCGGCGCGACGCCGGTCAGCTCAGAGCCAGCTGATCTGCTTGAACAGGCGGTGCAGGGCGAGCGCGGCGATCGCCATCATCGCGAGCGCGATCCAGTAGCCCCACGGCTCATCGAGCTCGGGCATGTGGGTGAAGTTCATCCCCCAGATCGAAGCGAGGAACGTGGGCACGGCGATGATCGCCGCCCAGGCGGAGATCGCCCGCACGACCTCGTTCTGCTTCACCCCGAGCAGCGCCAGGTTCGCCTCCAGGATCGAGGTCAGCAGCTCGCGCTGGGCGCTGACCTGCTCGTCGACGCGCCGCGCGTGGTCGGCGACGTCGCGGAAGTAGCGGCGCAGCCCCTCGTCCATGTCCGGGAACGCGCCCCGCTCGAGCGACTCGAGCGGGACCAGCAGCGGCCCGACCGCGTGGTGGAACTCGATCACCTCGCGCTTGAGGAAGTAGATCCGAGCGGTCGCGTCGGCGCCCTGGGCGAAGATCGAGGTCTCGACCTCGGTGATGTCGTTGTCGATCCCCTCGACCACGGGCTGGTAGTCGTCGACGATCTTGTCGACGATCGCCCAGACCGCGGCGGCCGGCCCCGCCTCGAGCAGCTCCGGATGCCCCTCGAGCTGGCGGCGCACGCCCTTGAGCTCGCTGGCGGCGCCGTGGCGCACCGCGATCACATAGGTGCGCGAGACGAACAGCATGATCTCGCCGAACTCGACCTCCTCCTCGGCGTCGTCGTAGCGCGCCGGGCGCAGGACGATGAAGTAGGAATCGTCGTAGTCCTCGAGCTTCGGCCGCTGATGGGCGCGATAGGCGTCCTCGAGCGCCAGCTCGTGCAGGCCGAAGCGCTGGCCGACGTCCTGGAGCTCCTCGACCGAGGGCTCGAACAGGCCCAGCCAGACGAAGTCGCCGTCGCCGACGACGCAGGTCTCGGCCACGTCGAGGGGCAACTGGCCCTCGTGTTGGCGCTTCCCGTCGCGGTAATGGGCGCAATCGACGATCACGCCAACGGGATTCAGCCTCGGACGCCGGCCTCCTGCGCGTCACCGGAAACGGTCGCGCGCTCACGCTCGAACGCCTCGAGCTCTACGCGCAGGTCCGCGGCGAGCCCGGAGCCGGCGAGCCGCACGACCAGCTCGAGGTCGGCGCGCCATGCCGCGACCCTCGAATCGAGCGTCGGCGCCTTGTGGAGGTCGATCGCGGCCTCGCCGTGGGCGGCGTAGGTGGCCCGCATCTCGCGCAGGTTGGCGAGCTTGTCGGCGCCGTAGATCGCGGCCGCCGAGGCGCCCGCGTCCGCGACCTGGGCGCGCAGGGCGTCCTTGCGCGTGACCCAGTCGTCGATCTCGTCGTCCTCGGTCAGCGCCGCGACCAGCTCGCCGACCTCGACCCCGAAGCGCTCGGTCACCTCTCCGACGGTGATCTCGGAGTCCTCGACCGCGTCGTGCAGGAGCGCCGCCACCAGGGTGGTCTCGCCCTCCCCGCGCGTGGCGAGGATCTCGCAGACGGTCAGCGGGTGGGCTATGTACGGGCTGCCGTCGTGGCGCTGCTGGCCGCGATGAGCGTCGACCGCCACGTCGAAGGCGCCTCTGAGCGCCTCCGATTCGCCGATGACCATCCCCTTCTCGATTGCTCTACTGGGTCGGGGGCGTGGGTGGCGCCGGAGGCGGCGCACCGCCCGAGGGGGCGGCCGGCGGCGGCGAGGAAGGCGGCGGGGCCGAGCCCGCGGCGGGCGGTGCCGGGGCGGCCGCCGGAGTGGCGCCGCCGTCGAAGGAGAAGGTCGGCACCTCGCGGTCGCCCGGATCCTCGATCTCGAAGAACTCGCGGGCGGTGAAGCCGCCGCTCGAGGCGACGACCGAGTTCGGGAAGACCTGGATCTTGGTGTTGTAGGCCTGGACGTTCGAGTTGTAGATCCGGCGCGACGCCTGGATCTCGTCCTCGAGCTCGGAGAGGTTGCGAGAGAGCTGCTGGAAGTTCTCGGTCGCGCGCAGCTCGGGGTACTGCTCTGCGACGACCCGCAGGCCGCCGAGCGCCTGGCTCAGCATCCCCTCGGCGGCGCTCGCCTGGGCCGGGCCATCCGCCTGCATCGCCGCGGCGCGGGCCTGGGTGACCTTCTCGAAGGTCTCGCGCTCGTGGGTCGCGTAGCCGCGCACCGTCTCGACCAGGTTCGGGACCAGGTCGTGGCGGCGCTTGAGCTGGACGTCGATCCCCGACCAGGACTCGTCGACCCGGTTGCGCGACCCGATGATCGAGTTGCGGATCAGGATGTAGAACAGCCCGATCAGCAGTAGTACTGCGATGACGATGATGGCTACGACCATTGAGCTTCTGACCTCTCCCTCGAAAGTGTGTGCGGCGTGATTATGGCCTACTTCGGATCCGCGTCAACGTCCGGGAGCGCGCCCTGGCGGCGAAGTGCCGACTCGACCAGGTCGACCGGCAGGCCGGGCTCGCCGGCCGCGTCGAGACGGCCGAGCTCGTAGGCGAGCGCGACCGCGTCCTGCGCCGCCAGCGCCGCCTCGATCGCGCGCCCGTACTCGGGGTCGTCGGGGTCGGCGCCGGCCAGGGCCAGCTCCCGCAGCCTCGCCATCGCGCTCTCGCGCGGGGCGATCGGCGGAGCGGCGGCCGGAACCGCAGCCCCGACGTCGATCCGCCGCGGCGGCTGGCCGCTCGGCGTGTAGGACCGGGCTACGGCACCTTGGCGGCGGAGCCGCTCGATGTGGCCGTAGACGGCATTGCGGCTGATGCCGATGTCGGTTGCGATCTCCCTCGCGCCCATCCCCTGCTCGAGCCGGTCGAGGACCTCCTGCTGGCGCTTGGTGAGCTGGGCGTGGGGACTGTTCGGGTCTACGTGCATGGTTGGCAGCCTACCTTGGCAGCCAACCTTTTGTCAACTTGGCAGTGCGCCCTCGAGCTGCAGCAGGAACGCCTTCATCTCCGGCCCGCCGCCGTAGTTGCCGAGCACGTTGCCCGCCCGCAGGATCCGATGACAGGGGACGACGATCGGGATCGGGTTGTGGCCGAGCGCCGTGCCCGCGGCCCGGTAGGCGCGCGGATTGCCGGCCCTGGCGGCGATCTCGCCGTAACTCGCGGTGACCCCATAGGGCAGCTTCGCGGTCTCGCGCAGGACCTTGCCGGCGAATCCCCGGCCGACCAGGCGCCAGTCGAGCGCCAGCTCGAACTCGTGCCGCTCGCCGTCGAAGTACTGGTCGAGCTCGCGCAGCGCCTCGTCGAGGCGCTGCGGGCGCTCGAGGATCCGCGGCGAGAGCTCGCCGAGCTGTTCGAGGAACGAACCCTCGGCCATGTTCGGGAGCCCGACCGAGACGATCCCGCGCTCGCTCGCCGCCACCCGGCCGACGCCGATCGGCGAGTCGAAGCTGGCGTAGGCGATCTCGATCAGGCCCTCGCGGTCGGCGCGGTCGGCGAACCGCCGCACCGCCTCGGCCGCTTCCTCGGCGTCCGCCCCGGCGCCGAGCACCCTTCCGATCCTCTTCGCGTCGACTCGGCTCATCGCCTCGCCTCCTCTCGGTCGATTGTCCGGCGCAGCTCGCGCAGGCCGTCCGCGACCCGCCGCCGGGCCGCCTCCTCGCTGCACCCGAGCGCCTCACCGATCTCGCGGTAGGCGAGGTCGGCGGCGAAACGCAGGGCGATCGCAGCCCTCTGCCCCTCCCCCAGCCCGGCAACCGCGGTCCAGACCTCGCCGTCGAGGTCGCCGATGCCGCCGGTCTGCTGCGGCGCCGCCGCCTCCGGCAGCTCGTCGCGGGGCTCGGGGCGCCGGCGCCTGGCGCGGTGCAGGTCGATCGCCTTGCGGCGCGCGATCGTCATCACCCAGGCGCGCGGATGGCGGCCGTCCATGCGGTCGTAGGCGCGCAGGGCGGCGACGAACGTCTCCTGGAACGCATCCTCGGCGTCGTGTGGGCCGACCATCGCCCGCAGGAACCCGAGCACGGCGCGGCCGTGCTGCTCCAGGAAGTGCTGAAACGGCGGTCGCGCCGCCGTGCGTGTTTGGGTTGCCGTTGCGCTCACTGCTCACCCGTTGAAACGACCCCGCGAGCGTATTCGTGAGCCGCGCGGCCGGTGCCTAGACTGCGCGGAGCAGGGGACTTCGAGAAAACGGAGGAGCGATGAGCAGGAAGTGGATCGGCATCGCCGTGGCGATCGTCGCGGTCGGCGGGACGGCGCTGGCAACGGCGAAGGTCGGCGGCGGCGGCTCGGACGTCCGGCCCGACTACGCGACCGTGACCGTCGACATGGGCCCGGGCGGCAACGTCGCCGCGAAGCCGCGGGCGGGCGTCGGCGGGAAGAAGAAGCCCCAGGTCGTCTACCTCGAGAGCAGCGCTCCGGTGCCGATCAACCCGGCCGACCCGGCCGCGGGCGGGGTCGGCCCCTACGTCGACCTGGCGCTCCGGGGCTGCTCGAAGGTGATCGACGGCAACGTTGTCCCGAGCCGGCTCGACGTCTACTCGCAGGGCACCTACGTCGCAAGTCCGAACGAGTATCACGCGTTGATTGCCATCGACGAGGAAAGCCTCGGCGACCGGACACCGTTCACGGTCAATTCGAATCTGACCTGCCTCAAGCGCGTCAAGTGAGGTCGCGCTCCACGGGGCGCGGATATGCTGGCGCGTCCGAGGACGGGGCATCTACACGGAGGTATCGGAGAGAGATGAAGCGGATCCTGATCGTGGGAGCGGCGCTGACCGCGCTCGCACTCCCCGCGGCCGCGCAGGCGGCTCGCACCAACCACTTCGGCAAGCTGATCGGCGAGCCGGGCGCGACGATGAAGTTCAAGGAGTCGAACTCCGCCGACGGCCACACGGTGACCGCGTTCACGGTCCGCGACTTCGAGCTCGGCTGCTCGGGGGGCTCACTCGGCCTGATCAAGGTCGCCAAGCTCACCGGCTCGATCTCTGTCTCGCCCGGGGGCTCGTTCCGCGCTCGCGACGACAACGGCCGGACCGTGTTCAACGTCAAGGGCCAGATCAACCGCAACAAGTCGTTCGGCACCTTCCGCTACTCGGGCAGGGTCGAGACCACCACCGGGAGCACCCGCTCCTGCGACACCGGCAAGATCACCTGGGTGACGAGGCCGTAGCGACGACGACCGGCGCTCAACGCGAGCGCATCGCGGCTTCGACGCCCTGGAGGCGCTCGCGCTCGCCGGTCGGCAGGGTGACGTAGACGTACCCGTCGCGGGCGAGGCGCTCGCGCGGCTCCATCACGATCAGCCCGGTGGCGCGGCCGTCCACGTCGTAGGACCAGACGTCGCCGTCCTCCGTGCTCTCGCGCGAGGCGTCGCCGGCCTGCGTGATCCGCGCGTAGAGCACGTCGCTGGGCGGATCGTAGCTGACGTAGGGAAACGCGTAGCGGCCGGTGCGCATCAGCCGTGGCCCTCGCCGCCGAGCAGCTTCAGCGCGTGCGGGATCGCCCGCTCGATCGCCGCCCCGGCCTGTTCGATCGCCGGCGGGTTGCCCGGGAAGTTGACGATCAGCGCCGCGCCGCGGGTGCCGGCGAGGCCGCGCGAGGTCATCCACATCGCGGTGTGCTCGCGCGAAGCGGCTCGCATCGCCTCCGCGAAGCCCGGCGCCTCGCGCTCGATCACGTCGTGGGTCGCCTCCGGGGTCACGTCGTCGGGGGCGAAGCCGGTGCCGCCCGTGGTCAGGATCAGCGCGCAGCCCGCCTGGTCGGCCCAGTGGCGCAGGCGCTCGGCGATCAGCTCGCGGTCGTCGTCGACCACCTCGGCTCCGACCACCTCGCAGCCGAGCCGCTCGGCGTAGGCGGCGAGCGCCGGACCGCCCTCGTCCGTGGCCTCGCCTCGGGCCCGCGAGCTCGAGACCGTGAGCACCGCCGCGGCCGGACGGCTCACCCGTCCCTGCTCCACTCGCCGCTGCGCCCGCCGCTCTTGTGGACGAGCTCGATCGCCTCGATCGAGACGCCGCGCTCCAGCCCCTTGACCATGTCGTAAACGGTCAGCGCGGCGACCGCGCAGGCGGTCATCGCCTCCATCTCGACCCCCGTCCGGGCGGTCACCCCGGCCTCGGCCGAGAGCGTCACCAACCCGGCGTCGGCGTCGACCGCGCCCTCGACATCGACGAAGTCGAGCGCCAGCGGGTGGGCGAGCGGGATCAGCTCGCCGGTCCGCTTGGCCGCCCCGATCCCCGCGATCCTGGCCGTCCCGAGCACGTCGCCCTTCGGGGCGTCGCCGCGGGCGAGGGCCGCCGCCGTCGCCGGCGACATCCGCAGCCGCGCCTCGGCGCGGGCTCGGCGCTGGGTCGCATCCTTCGCCCCGACGTCGACCATCCGCGCGCTGCCGGAGTCGTCGAGATGCGTGAGCCGCCCGGCCTCGATCGGCGGCGCCTCGCCCTCGACCCACTCGCGCTGCTCCCCCTCGACCTCCCGCTTCCAGATCGGCGCCTCGGCCTTGATCCGGTCGATCGCTTCGCGGGCGCCGGCGAAGGCCTCCCCTCGGTGGGCGGCGGAGACCGCGACGACGACGCTCGGCTCGCCCAGAGGCACGGCGCCGGTGCGGTGCTCGGCGGCGGCGGCCTCGAGTCCGTGACGCTCGCTGCATTCGCCGAGGATGCGCTCGATCCGCTCGGTCGCCATCTCGGCGTAGGCCTCGTACTCGAGCCGCTCGACCTCGCGGGTGACGCCGCAGAAGACGACCACCGCTCCGGCCC
Organism: Solirubrobacterales bacterium; assembly: GCA_035620355.1. Classification (GTDB taxonomy): domain Bacteria; phylum Actinomycetota; class Thermoleophilia; order Solirubrobacterales; family 70-9; genus WHSW01. Next base: position 14,672 of record DASPGZ010000080.1, read on the forward strand.
CCGGGCGGCCGACCGAGTTCGCGAGCCCGACGAACGAGAGCGGCTCGGAGGTCACCCGCGCCGCCGGCGGCGCGGAGTCCGGCGCCTCAACGGCGGCGCGGGTCGGCTTCGCTTCGCTCCGCCTCCCTGCGCCGCCGCTGACCGGCGGGATCAGGGCGAGCTCGTCGCCGGCGCTGACCGGGGCGTCGTCGCTCGCGTACTCGCGGTTGACGGCCACACGCACCGGCATCGAGGCGAGCACGTCGAGCCCCGGCTCGTGCCGCGCGGCCGCGAGCGCGTCGGCCACCGTTGCCCCCTCCGGCAGCTCGAGTTCGAGGCGCTCGCGCCCGGCGCTCTCCCGCAACATCGCGAACAGACGGAGCTCGACCTGCATCGGGGCAATCGTAGGGGCGCGGCTACGGGAGCAGCTCGACCTCGACCCGCGCCCCGGCCGGGTACGGCGCCTCGGCCGGCGGCAGGATCGCGAGCGCGTCGGCGCCCAGCATCGAGGTGAGCACGTGCGACCCCTGCGGACCGGTCGCGTGCGCGTGCCAGCCGTCGTCTCGGAGCTCGAGCCGGCAGCGGACCATCTGAGTCCGGGCCGAAAGCGCCGGCAGCTCGTTGGCGAGCACGGCGGTCGTCCGCGGTCGCTCGTCCGGGGTCCCGAGCATCGCCCTGATCGCCGGGCGGACGAAGAGCAGGAAGGTGACGATCGCCGAGACCGGGTTTCCGGGCAAGCCGAAGCAGAGCGGCGCCCCGTCGCGCGGGCCGACCCCGAAGTAGGTCGGCGCCCCGGGCCGCAGCGCGACGCGCCAGAAGACGAGCTCGGCCCCGAGCCGCTCGAGTGCCGGGCGCACGTGGTCGTGCGGCCCGACCGAGACCCCGCCCGAGACGACCACGATGTCCCCGTCGAAGGCCGCGGCCAGAGCGGCCTCGGTCGCGGCTGGGTCGTCGGGGACGATCCGGGCCCCGACCAGCTCTGCGCCCGCGCGCTCGACCAGCCCGGCGAGCGAGTGCGCGTTCGAGTTGCGGATCGCGCCCGGTCGCAGCGGCCCGCCCGGCTCCTGCAGCTCGTCGCCGGTGGTCAGCACGGTGACCCGCGGACGGAGCCTGCAGCTGACCTCGGACCGCCCGACGGAGGCCAGCACCCCGATGCCGGCGGGGTCGAGCTCGGTGCCGACCACGATCACCGTCCGCCCCGCCTCGATGTCCTCGCCGGCGCGGCGGACGTCCTCGCCGGGCGACACCTCGACCGAGATCGCGACCGACTCGGCGCCGCCGTCGGTGTCCTCGACCCTGATCACCGCGTCGGCTCCCTCGGGGAGCATCGCGCCGGTCGAGATCGCGATCGCCTCACCGGCGCCGAGAGCGCGCGCCGCCGGGTGCCCGGCCCGCGACTCCCCGACCACCGGCAGCCGGGCCGGCTCCGCGCCCGTGGCGCCGGTCGTGTCGGCGGCGCGGACCGCGTAGCCGTCCATCGCCGAGTTGTCGAAGCCCGGCACCGGGTCGGCGCTGGTGACGTCCTCGGCCAGGACGCGACCGAGCGCATCGCCGACGGCGACCGTCTCCGGCTCGAGCGCGCGGGTGCGCTCGAGCACCAGCGCTCGCGCCCGCTCGATCTCGATCGGCTCGCCCATCGCCTCGTGGGTGAGGCTATTTCAGTGGGAGACTGGGTACGTGAAACGCCCGGTGACCGTCGGCGCTGTACTTGCTGGAGGGCGCAGCCGCCGCATGGGGGCGCCGAAGGCGATGGTGGAGCTCGCCAGCCGCCCGCTGGTCGCGCGCGTCGTCGCCACCGTCGGCTCGGCCGGGCTCGACCCGGTCGTGGTCGCGAAGCCCGACTCGCCGCTGCCGAAGCTCGACTGCCGGGTGCTCTCGGAGCCGTCGGAGCCGCATCATCCCCTCACCGGCGTGGTCACCGCGCTGAGCGCGAGCGGTGGCCGCGGGGTCGTCGCGATCGCCTGCGACATGCCGCTGGTCCCGTCGAAGCTGCTCACCTGGCTCGCCCAGCTCGAGCAGCCGCTCGCGGTCTGCGAGCGTCAGGGCAAGCTCGAGCCGTTGCTCGGCCGCTACTCGCCCGAGGTCTGCGAGCCGCTGGCGGAGTCGCTCGACGCCGGCCTCTCGATGCGCGATGCGATCGCGGCGCTCGACCCGTTCGTGATCCCCGAGGACCGGGTCGCACGCTTCGGCGACCCGGCGCGGATCTTCTTCAACGTCAACTCTCCCGAGGACGTCGAGCGAGCCGAGCAACTGCTCGCCGGGGGTGGGCGCTTCTCGCGCGGGCTGATGACCGGCGACGCTGCGCCGCCCAAGCGAGTTGCGTGAGCGCTATTGCGCGCGGAAGCTCGCTGCCTCATCCGACCCGCCGGTCGCGTCGCCGGCGCCGTAGGAGTGCGCGCCGGCGCCGGCCAGAGCGCCGCCCTGGACGATCAGGTACTCCTCGCGAATCGGCCGTTCGGCGAAGAAGGATTCGAGGATCTCGCGGGTGCCGGCGGCGTAGCGAGCCTGCGCCGAGAGGCTCGAGCCCGAGATGTGCGGGGTCATCCCCTCGTGGGGCATCGTCCGCCACGGGTGGTCGCGAGGCGGCGGCTGCGGGAACCAGACGTCGCCGGCGTACCCGGCGAGCTGGCCCGACTCGAGCGCCGCGGCGATCGCATCCCTGTTGCAGATCTTTCCCCGAGCGGTGTTGACGATGTACGCACCGCGCTTCATCCGGGCGATCATCTCCGCGTCGAACAGGTCCAGGGTCTCGGAGTAGAGCGGCGCGTTGATCGTCACCACGTCCATCTCCGGAACCATGTCCTCGGTCGTCTCGTGGAACGTCGCCCCGAGCTCTGACTCGACCTCGGACGGCAGGCGGTGGCGGTCGGTGTAGTGCAGGCCGACGTCGAAGGGCTTGAGCCGGCGGAGCACCGCGGCGCCGATCCGTCCGGCGGCCACGCTGCCGACCTGCATCCCCTCGAGGTCGTAGCTGCGCGAGACGGCGTCGGCGATGTTCCACCCGCCGTCGGCGACTATCTGGTGCGAGGGGATGTAGTTGCGGACCAGCCCCAGGATCATCATCACCACGTGCTCGGAGACGCTGATCGAGTTGCTGTAGGTGACTTCGGCGACGGTGATCCCGGCCTCGACCGCGGCATCGAGGTCGGTGTGGTCGGAGCCGATCCCGGCGGTCACGATCAGCTTCAGGTTCGGGGCCTTCGCGATCCGCTCGCGGGTCATGTACGCGGGCCAGAAGGGCTGTGAGATGACCACGTCGGCCTCAGGGAGCCGGCGCTCGAGCTCCGAGTCCGGGCCGTCCTTGTCGGAGGTGACGATCAGCTCGTGGCCGGCGCCCTCGGCGTAGCCGCGGAGGCCGAGGGCACCCGAGACGCACCCGAGCAGCTCGCCCGGGGTGAAGTCGAGCGCATCCGGGGTGGGCGTCGTCTGCCCGCCGGGATAACTCTCGATCTTCGGTACGTCGTCGCGCGCGTATTCGGGCGGGTAGCCGTCCGCCGGGTCGTCGTAGAGCACGCAGAGGATCGTCGCCATCTTCCTTCAGCCTCCTTCGGGGTTGTCGCCATCCTAGGCCGCGGAGCGTCGTCTCGACATCCGAGCGCCGCGGTTCGACGACTGACGCGCCCGTCAGCGGGTACTCGAGAGGTGAGCGTCATCGGCTTACCGGTTCATGACGCGCGGGGCCGGTCGACTGGGACCGGCCCCGGAATTGCCAATCGGGGTGCGCCGGGGATGGGGTCCGCAGGAAGGCGGACCTTCATCCTGCCGTTGCCGGCGCCATCGCTCGCGAGGAGGGCTGGGGCCATGCTCGGGCTATCCTTGGTGGTCGGCTGTCCTTGGGTGCTTTACCGATCCCCTCCCTCCACCGGCAGCGCAATCGTCCGAGGGGATCGAGATTGGCGTTCCCCATGACCGACTCACACCTGCGCCTGCTGGCGGCGGTCGCTCGCCATCGGGAGGCAACTCGCGTGCGCCGCGCCGATCTTTCCCACCAAGCGATCCGGGCCAGGAAGCAGATGAGCGCCGCCCGCGCGCGCCGGCGACTCGCACGCCACGACCCCGACTGATGAGCGACGACCGGCGCCTCGAGGAGCTCGAAGCGGATGCGCGTCATGCGAGCGAGCGCTACAGGCTCTATCGGGCGAAGGTGAACGGACCTCGCCCGACCAGTACGGGCCGCCTGCGTGAGCTGGAGCGTGAATCGGAACGGGCGCAGAGAACGCTCGCGCGGGCTCGTGAAACGCAAGCCGCCGGCTAGGCGCCACGTCGCGCAGCCGGGCCCCGAAGCAATTGAAAGCGACGAACTAGGAGAACGATGCAATTGACCGTCACCGAAGATCAGCTGATCGAGGCCGCACAGAAACTGGACCAGGATGAGTTCACCCGGGCGGACGTAGCCGGAGAGCTAGGCGTCGACAAGCCCGACTTGAAGCAGGCGTTCGTCCATGCCCGGAAGGCCGGCCGTCTGATCAAGGTCCGCGACGACGAGGAGAACACGGGCCACTTCCGGCTCGTCTGACGCCGGCGGCGACTGCGAGGCCGGCTCGACGATCGATTCGACTCGCTTCCAGGTTCTCACTTCGGCTGATTCGGCGGCGCGCTAGGCGCTCGGCGCGTACTCGACCGCCGCCTC
>DASPGZ010000081.1:0-4893 GCA_035620355.1 Solirubrobacterales bacterium
GAGAGCCCTTCGCGCACGTCCTCGGCCAGCCCGGCGAGCGTCCCGCCCTCGGGAAGGTGGACCTCGATCTCGATCTGCTCCGCGGCGGCGGTCATCTCGTCACCCGTCCCTGACGCAACGCAGCCCGGAGAAGATCTGTGAGCGCTCCGGCAGGTCCCAATTGCGAAAGCTCGGCCGGATCACGTCCCGGCGGGTCGCCCAGGCGCCACCGCGCAGGACCTTGTAGGTCTCGCCGAAGAAGACCTCGGAGTACTCGGGGTACGGGAAGGCGCTGAACCCGGGGTAGGCGGCGAACTCGGACGAGGTCCATTCCCAGACGTCGCCGAGCATCTGCACCGCGCCGCAGTCGGCGGCGGCGTCGCCATAGGCGCCGGCGGCGGCGGTGTCGAAGCCGAGCAGGTCGAGGTTGGCGCGCTCGCGGTCGGCGCCGGAGGCGGCGGCCTCCCACTCGAACTCGGTCGGCAGGCGCTTGCCGGCCCACCGGGCGAAGGCGTCGGCACCGTGCCAGTCGACGTGGACCACGGGGTGGCGAGGATCGAGCCGCTCGCGGCGGCCGAACCGGGCGCTGACCCAGCCGTCGCCGTCCCGCTCCCAGTACATCGGCGGCTCGGCCCCGGTCTCGGAGACGAACTCGGCATAGGCGGCGTTGGTGACCGGGGTGCGATCGATCTCGAACGCGTCCAGCTCGACCGCGTGCCGGGGACGCTCGTTGTCGTAGGCGAAACCCTCGGCGCCGGCGCCGATCTCGTACGACCCGGCCTCGACCGCGACCATCTCCGGCCCTTCGGAGACCGGCTCGGCGGCGACCGAGGCGTCGACCCGGACGGGCTCGTAGCCATCGACCATCTGCAGCAGCTGGAGCATGGTCTCGTTGTGCTGGTGCTCGTGGGCGAGCAGCATCTCGTAGACGAAGCCGCCCTCGAGCAGGGGATCGCGGGTGTCTGAGAGCGCGACCGCGTCGAGCACCTCGAGCGTGCGCTCGCGAACGCCCTCCATGTAGGTGCGCAGCTCGTCCCCGCGCAGGATCGGCAGCTGGTTGCGGGTCTTGCGCGGGTTCTCGATCGCGTCGTAGAAGCGCCCCAGTTCGCCGTCCATCGGCTCGCGACCGCCGACACCCTGGACCAGCCAGAGCTCCTCGAAATTCGCGATGTGGCCGAGGTCCCAGGCGAGCGGGCTGAGGATCGGCGAGTAGACGGTGTTGAGCTGCTCGTCGGCGAGCGGCTCGACCAGCAACAGGGTCCGCTCCCGCGCCTCCGCCAAGCGGTCTGCGATCCGCTGACTGAGCTTGGCCTCGGCCGTGGACGCGATCTCAACAGGGTAGCCAGGCTCGGGCAGGCCAAACGTGAACGAGCGGCTATCGTCCCGCGCCTTGTTGATCGAGGGACACAGCGCGCTCGTCGTCGGCGGGGCATCCGGTCTCGGCGAGGCGACGGCGCGGCGCCTGCACGCCGACGGCGCAACGGTCACGATCGCCGATCTGAACGCCGAGAAGGGCGCGGCGCTGGCCGCCGAGCTCGGCGAGCGGGCGCGCTTCGCGGAGGCCAACGTGCTCGAGGCCGACCAGCTCCAGGCCGCCGTCGAAGCGGCGCGCGAGGGTGGCGAGCTGCGCGCCTCGGTCTGCTGCGCCGGGATCGGCTGGGCCCAGCGGACGGTCTCGAAGCAGGGTCCGCACGACCTGGAGATCTTTTCGAACGTGGTCAAGGTGAACCTGATCGGCACCTTCAACACGCTGCGCCTGGCGGCGGCGGCGATGGTCGACAACCAGCCCGACGACGAGGGCGAGCGCGGGGTCTGCGTCAACACGGCCTCGATCGCCGCCTTCGACGGGCAGATCGGCCAGGTCGCCTACTCCGCCTCGAAGGGCGGGATCGTCGGGCTGACGCTGCCGGCCGCTCGCGACCTCGCCGGCCGCGGAGTGCGGGTGCTGACGATCGCCCCCGGCCTCTTCGACACGCCGCTGCTCGCCGGGCTTCCGGAGGAGGCGCGCGCGGCGCTCGGCGCCGGGGTGCCGTTCCCGAAGCGGCTCGGGCGTCCCGACGAGTACGCCGAATTGGTCGCGGCGATCGTCGCCAACCCGATGCTCAACGGCGAGACGATCCGGCTCGACGGCGCCCTGCGGATGCCGCCGAAATGAGCCGGAGCGAAGCGAAGCCGGACCGCGCCGCCGTTGAGGCGCCTGCCGTGAGCTGATTGCGATGGACCTCGGCTTCCTCCTGCTCACCGACCACTCCGAGTCGCTGAACGGAAAGCTCTACGCGATGGGCGGGGGCTGGAACATGCTGCGCTTCCAGCAGATGCCGGTCGAGCACGTCTTCGGGATCGCCTTCGGCATCGACATCGCCTGGGACGAGGCGAACCAGCGCCACACCCTCTCGCTCGAGACCCAGGACCCCGACGGCGAGCGACTCGGCGAAGAGCTCGAGTTCGAGATCGAGGTCGGGCGTCCGCCCGGCTCGGTCACCGGGCAGGATCAGCGGGTGGTGGTCTCGATTCAGGCGACCGCGACCTTCTCCAACCCCGGCCCGCACGCGGTGATCGTCCGCGCCGGCGAGCGGGAGATCGGCCGCAGCCGCTTCTACGTCGCCGACGCCGAGCCCGAGATCGGCTGATGCGCTCGCTCGCGGCGCTCGCCCTCGGCTGCCTCGCCCTCGCCGCCGCGACCGCCCACGGCTTCGGGGCGGCGCCGGCGCTCGAGGTCGAGTTCTCGAAGCGGACCTTGAAGCGGAACACGCACGCCTCCGCGACCGCCCGCTGCGACCGCGGAACCGAGGTCGTCTCGAACGGCTTCGCCGCCCCGGATCGCGTCTACGCCGGCGGCGGTCCCTACACCTACATCCTCGGCGCGGCCCGCAAGGGCGAGCGCGAGTTCGTCGTCCGCGCCGAGAACTTCTCCTCGACCAGGGGCCAGTTCTACGCCTACGCCTACTGCGCCGACCTCGGCTCGATCACGGTCGCCGATGCGAGCAGGCGGCTCGAGAGCCGCAGGGACGGCGTCGTCACCGCCCGCTGCCCGGGCGGTCGCACCGCGATCTCCGGGGGCTGGGCCGGCCGCAGCATCGACGGCGGGCGGCCGCAGATGGTCCCGTTCCTGTCCAAGCGCGCGGGCGCGAACGGCTGGAAGGTCGGAGCCGAGAACGGGGCCTTCAAGGGGGCGGCGAAGCTGACCGCCTACGCCTACTGCGCCGACCTCCCGGCCGTCCCCCAGGCGACCGTCCACGACGTCCGGATGCCGCAGCTGAGCATGCCGTCGGCGGGCTCGTCGTGCCGCGGCGGCCGCGAGGCGATCGCCGGCGGCTTCGACGCCGCCACCCCGCGCGGCTTCTCGGTGGGAGCCTCGGTGTTCACCTCGCGGCGGAAGAAGGGCGGCGCCCGCTGGAAGGTCGAGGTGATCAACGGCGGTCACACCCGGCACCTGCGGGTCTACGCCTACTGCCTGTAGCTGCAGACGCCGCCCTCAATCGGTCCCCTCGTACTCGGGATCGACCCAGACCCGCTTGCGCCACGGGGGAGTGACCGCGAACGCGGTCGCCGCCTCCGCCTCGGCGACCGGCTCCAGCGGGATCACGCCGAGCCGGCGCGGGTTGGTGATCCGGGCGAACTCCGCGGGCTCGACCGTGCCCGCGTGGCTGCCGCCGGAGACGGTGTAGTCGGCGCCGTCGGCGGGCCGCCAGCCGGGCCCGTAGCCATGGTGGGAGCTGGCGCGGACGTCGGTCGCGCCGTCCGGGCCGATCCGGAACTGGACCGATTCCCAGTCGTCGGGGTGATAGCTCGGCATCCCGAGCGCCGAGGAGACCTCGCGCACCACCCCGGGAGCCACCGCACCCTCGCCGGTGGCGCTGCCCGGGTAGTAGAGCCAGTACTGGAGGTAGCGGTTGCCGGCCGCGGCGCCGGTGCAGACCGCGCCCGCGGTCTCGCTGCCGGGGCGGCAGTCGACGACGTGGGCGAAGACGGTGGCCGTCTCGCCGGTGAGCGAGCGCGCGACCCTGATCCCCGGCCGGCCCTCGGCGCAGGCGTCCTCGCGGCAGCTGCGGAAGTCGACCGGCAGCGCCCGCATCCCGCGCTCGTAGCGAATCTGAGGCGCGGTCGCGCCGACCAGCGCCCCGAGCTCGTCGCCGTAGGCGAGCGCGAGCTCGCTCGGCGCGAGCGGCCCGCAGCGGCCCGCGAGCTCGAGCGCGCAGACGATCCGTCCGCCGATCGCCCGGGCGAGTGCGGTCCCCGGCAGCGCCACCCCGGCGAGCGCCGCGAGCGCGCCGGCGAGCACCGAGACCACCAGCAGCACGCCGATCCACTCGACCGTGCTCTGGCCTCGTTCGCCGTTTTGTCGCACACGGCGACGCTAGGCCGGGCGGGCGCACGGGTGGCGCCGAAAAAGCGCCGGGTCGGAGCCCTAGGCGCTGTGAGTCTCTGCCTGGCGAGCCTCGCCCGACCCGACCAGGTCGTCGAGGATCTGCTGGACGCGATCGTCGCTCAGGTTGGTGAGCGCCGCGAGCTCGCGCCGGCTCATGCCGGCCTCGGCGGCGCGGGCGATCGCGTGGTCGCGCGTCCGACGCGCGCTCACGTGGGCCGCCTCCGCCTCCGACTCGAGCGCGCTCGCCGCGGTCAGCGCGGCGTGGTGGCGTTCGTGCTCGTCGGGATCCATCCTGGTCCCGGGCTCCTGCTCATGGCTGAACCGACCGTCCATCGAGTAGAGAACGATATTGGAGCCGCGATACTCTCGCGACCGTGTCCGGATCCAACTGGGAGGGAATGCCGAAGAAGGAGGGCCGCGGCTGGCGTTTCTGGGTCCTGATGATCGCCGGTCTGCTGCTGCTGATCCTGATCGTCCAGAACGCCCAGAAGGTGACCGTCGACTTCCTCTTCGTCGAGACTGAGACGCCGCTGATCATCGCCCTG
>DASPGZ010000082.1:0-2941 GCA_035620355.1 Solirubrobacterales bacterium
CCCGACCACGCGTTTGGCGTACTGGACCGGGATCCGGCGCTGCCCCTCCTGGACGAAGACGATCCCGACGATCACGGCCAGGGCGATGAACGGCATCATCACGACGAAGACCTGATCGGGGTTGTTCCACCACGACGAGAGACCGGGGAAGATCCCCGAGGCGATCGAGGCGAAGATCATCAGGCTGATCCCGTTGCCGACGCCGCGCTGGGTGATCAGCTCGCCCAGCCACATCAGCAGCACGGTGCCCGCGGTCAGCGAGAGCACGATCACGAACACCTTCTGGAAGGTCAGGTCGCCGACGACGCTCTCGCCGGCGCTGTTCTGGAAGCTCTCGAACAGGAAGACGTAGCCGATCGACTGGCCGAAGGCGAGGCCGACGGTCAGGTAGCGCGTGTACTGGGTGATCTTCTGCTGGCCGACCTCGCCCTCCTTCTGCAGGCGCTCGAGCGAGGGCACGACCACGGTCAGCAGCTGGAGGATGATCGAGGCCGTGATGTAGGGCATGATCCCGAGCGCGAACAGCGACAGCCGCTGCAGCGAGCCGCCCGAGAACAGGTTGAGGAAGCCGAGGACGTTGTTGCCGGTGAAGTTGTCCTCGATCGAGTCGAGCGTGTCGATGTCGACGCCGGGGGCCGGGATGTAGGCGCCGAGGCGGTAGAGCGCCAGCATCGCCAGGGTGAAGAAGATCTTCCGGCGAATCTCCGGAACCGCGAAGGCGTTCGCGATCGTCTGGAGCATGAAGCTACTCGGACCCGGCGGCGCCCGGACGCGAAGCGGAGGAGGTCGCCGGAATTACCTCCACCGTGCCACCCGCCGCCTCGATCTTGTCCTTGGCGGTGGCGCTGAACGCGTGCGCGCGCACGGTGAGCTTCTTCGAGATCTCGCCCCGCCCGAGCACCTTGACCGGGTGCTTGCGCTTCGCCAGCCCGGCGGCCCGCAGGCTCTCCGGGGTGACCTCGGAGCCCGCGTCGAAGCGCGCCTCGAGGTCGGCGAGGTTGACCGGTTGGGTGTGGGTGCGGAACTGCTCGAACGGCATCGACATCTTCTTGTTCGGGCCGCGCAGCTTGCGCATCCGCATGTGAATCGGGTTCTGGCCGCCCTCGTAGTTGCGCTTGTCCTTGGCGCCCGCTCGCGCGCCGGCGCCCTTGTGGCCGCGGCCGGCGGTCTTGCCGGTGCCCGAGCCCTTGCCGCGGCCGAGCCGCTTGCGCGGATGGGTCGCGCCCGGCTTCGGGCGGATCGAGTGCAGGCCGATGTCCTCGGGATCGAGCCGGGCCATCAGGACTCCTCCACCTCGACCAGGTGGGAGACCTTGTCGAGCGCGCCGCGCAGCTGCGGCGTGTCGGTCAGGGTGGAGCTGCGGCCGATCCGGCCGAGCTTGAGGCTGGCGAGGGTGCCGCGCTGCTTCGGGCTCGCGCCGTTGGCTGAGCGGACCTGCTTGATCGTCAGCTCAGCCATCGCTCGACTCCTCGGCCGGCGCCTCGGACGCGGCCGCCTCCGTCTCGGCGGCGGGCGCTTCGGGCGCCGGATCGACGGTCTCGGCCGCGACAGCGACCGGCTCGGCCGGCGGGGTCGCGCCGGCGTCCTCGGCCGCATCGGCGGTCTTCGCCTTCGCCGCTGCCTCCTGGAGATCGAGCCCGAGCACCTGCTTGACCGAGAGGCCGCGCAGCTTGGCGACGTCCTCGGGGCGCCGCAGGCCGGTGAGCCCGTCCATCGTCGCCTTGACCAGGTTGATCGGGTTCTGGGTGCCGATCGACTTCGAGAGCACGTCGCGGATCCCGGCGAGCTCGAGCACGGCGCGCACGCCGCCGCCCGCGATCACCCCGGTACCGGGGCTCGCCGGGCGCAGGACCACGTGTCCGGAGCCGAAGCGGCCGATCGTCCGGTGCGGAAGCGTCTGGCCGTACTTGGGCACCCGGACCAGGCTCTTGCGGGCGTTCTCGACCGCTTTCTGGATCGCCAGCGGTACCTCGCGCGCCTTGCCGTAGCCGATCCCGACCACGTCGTTCTCGTCGCCGACGGCGACCAGCGCCGTGAACGAGAACCGCCGGCCGCCCTTGACCACCTTGGCGACGCGGTTGATCTCGATCACCCGCTCCTGCAGGTCGAGCCCCTGGGGGCTGACGAGTTCGATTTCGTGATGGGTCTTCAAGCGATCGGTGAAGGTAGCGGGTTCAGAACTTCAGCCCGGCCTCGCGGGCGGCTTCGGCCAGGGCCTTGACCCGGCCGTGGTAGCGATATCCGCCACGGTCGAAGACGCAGGTCTCGATCCCGGCCGCCTTGGCGCGCTCGGCGAGCAGCTCGCCGACCCGCTTCGCCTGCTCCATCGGGCCGAGCTTGCGCAGCTCGGGCTCGATCCAGGAGACGGCGGCGACGGTGGTCGCGGAGCGGTCGTCGATCAGCTGCGCGAACACGCCCTTGTTCGAGCGGAACACCGAGAGCCGCGGCCGCTCGCCGGTGCCGGTGATCTTCGCCCGCACCCGGCGTCGCCGGCGCAGCCTCTGCTGTGGCTTGGTGGTGACGCTCATGCGCGCTTACCGACCTTGCGGCGGACGTGCTCGCCCTCGTAGCGGATCCCCTTGCCCTTGTACGGCTCCGGCGGGCGTACGCGGCGGATCTGCGAGGCGATCTCGCCGACCAGCTGCTTGTCGATCCCGCGGACGATCACCTGGGTCGGCTGCGGGACCTCGAACTCGATCCCGTCCGGGGCCGGCATCGAAACCGGGTGCGAGTAGCCGACGCTGAGCTCGAGCGCCTTGCCGGCGAGCTTCGCGCGATAGCCGACGCCCTGAATCTCGAGCCGCTTCTCGTACCCCTCGGTGACGCCCTCGACCATGTTCGCGACCAGGCTCCGGGTGAGCCCGTGCACGGCGCGGTCCGGTCCGCGGTCGGTCGGGCGCTTGACGGTCAGGGTGTCGCCGTCCTCGACGATCTCCATCCG
>DASPGZ010000083.1:0-8487 GCA_035620355.1 Solirubrobacterales bacterium
TCACAGATCTTCTCCGGGCTGCGTTGCGTCAGGGACGGGTGACGAGATGACCGCCGCCGCGGAGCAGATCGAGATCGAGGTCCACCTTCCCGAGGGCGGGACGCTCGCCGGGCTGGCCGAGGACGTGCGCGAAGGGCTCTCGTGCCCGTTCAAGGAGATCCCGCCGAAGTACTTCTACGACGAGCGCGGCTCGCAGCTGTTCGAGGCGATCACCGAGCTGCCCGAGTACTACCCGACCCGAGCCGAGCGCTCGATCCTCGACCGGCGGGCGACCGAGATCGTCGCCGCCGCCGACCCGACGACGCTGATCGAGCTCGGTTCCGGCGCCGCCTCGAAGACCCGCTGCCTGCTCGACGCGATGCAGGCGAGCGGACGGCTCGAGACCTACGTCCCGGTCGACATCTCCGAGGAGATCACCCGCCGGGTCGCGGACGAGCTGGTCGCCGAGTTCGACGGACTGAGGGTGCACGGGGTGATCTGCGACTACGAGACCCATCTCGAGCGCATCCCGCGCGAGGAGGGCGCCCTGATCGCCTTCCTCGGCGGCACGATCGGGAACTTCCGCCCCGGCCCGCGGCGCTCGTTCCTGGCCCGGATCGCGACCCTGATGTACCCGGGCGACCGCTTCCTGCTCGGCACCGACCTGGTCAAGGACACGGCCGTGCTCGAGGCCGCCTACAACGACTCCGCCGGGATCACGGCCGAGTTCAACAAGAACGTGCTCCGGGTCCTCAACCGCGAGCTCGGCGCCAACTTCGACCCCGACCTGTTCGAGCACGTCGCCTTCTTCGACCCCGAGAACGAGTGGATCGACATCCGCCTGCGCTCGCTCGGCGAGCAGTTCATCGACCTGACCGAGCTCGACATGCGCAGCCACTTCGCCCGCAACGAGGAGATGCGGACCGAGATCTCGACCAAGTTCACCCGCGAGCGGCTCGAGGCGAGCTACGCCGACGCCGGGCTCGAGCTGGTCGAGTGGTGGACCGACCCCGACCGCCTCTACGCGCTCAGCCTCGCCCGCACCACCGAATGAACCGCTTTCACCGTCCTTTCACCCACGCCTCGTAGAAATCACGCTGCGTCGAGAACAAAAGGAGAACCCGATGCAGTTGAGCAAGCGAAACAGGATGGTCGCCGCCGGAGCCGCGGTGCTGGCGCTCGGCGCCGGGGGCGCGGCCGTCGCCGTAGCCGCCGGTGGTGGTGAGGACGCCGCCGAGGGACCGGACGTCGCGATCAGCGGCTCGGACCTCGAGCGGGCGAGCGCCGCCGCGCTGGCGGAGACCGGCGGAGGCTCGGTCACCGAGACCGAGGTCGGCGACGAGGAGAGCTACTACGAGGTCGAGGTGACCCGCGACGACGGCTCTCAGGTCGACGTCCAGCTCGACCGGCAGTTCAACGTCGTCGGCCAGAGCGCCGACTCCGAGGAAGACGGCTGAGACCCGCGGCCGTCCGGCGCCCCGCGGCCGGACGGCCGTCCTCGGTCGTCTGAAAGTCGCCGTCACGGGCGGGCTCACGCTCTCGTCAGAGGGGTGAGAGCAACCGAAAGGAGCCCGTGATGAGGATCTTCGTAGCCGGAGCGAGCGGCGCCCTCGGCAAGCAGCTGGTGCCGCGCCTGGTGGCCGGGGGCCACGAGGTCGTCGGTATGACCCGTAGCGAGCGTGGCGCCGAGCTGGTGCGGGGGATGGGCGCGCGAGCGGCGATCGCCGACGCGCTCGAGCCCGAGTCCGTCGGCCGGGCGGTCAGCGAGGCCGGCCCGGAGGCGATCGTCCACCAGCTGACCGCGCTCTCGGGGTCGCTCGACCCGCGCCACTTCGACCGCGACTTCGCGGCGACCAACCGCCTGCGGACCGAGGGCACCGACCACCTGCTGGCCGCGGCCCGCGCAGCCGGCGTGCGCCGGTTCGTCGCCCAGAGCTACGCGGGCTGGCCGTACGCGCGTTCCGGCGGACCGGTGAAGAGCGAGGAGGACCCGCTCGATCCCGACCCGCCGGAGGCGTTTCGCAGGGCCCTCGACGCGATTCGCCACCTCGAGCGGGCGGTCAGCGGGTGCGAGCGGGTCGAGGGGATCGTGCTTCGCTACGGGGGCTTCTACGGACCCGGGACCTCGCTCTCGCTCGATCCGGTCGGCGAGCACGTCGAGGCGATCCGCAAGCGCCGCTTCCCGATCGTCGGCGACGGCGCCGGGGTCTGGTCGTTCGTGCACATCGCGGACGCGGCCGAGGCCACGGTCGCCGCGGTCGAGCGTGGCGGCGCCGGCATCCTCAACGTCGTCGACGACGATCCGGCCGCGGTCCGCGCCTGGCTTCCATACGCCGCCGAGACCCTCGGCGCGAAGCCGCCGAGGCGGGTCCCGCGCTGGCTCGGCCGGCTGCTCGCCGGCGAGGCGGCGACGGTCATGAGGACCGAGGTGAGGGGAGCGTCGAACGAGAGGGCGAAGCGGATGCTCGGCTGGCAGCCGAGCTTCGCGAGCTGGCGCCGGGGCTTCGCCGAGGGCCTCGGCTGAGGCGATGGACGAGGGCCTCTACGAGCAGCTGCGGCCGCGGGCGTTCGCGATCGCCTACCGGATGCTGGGCAGCGTCGGCGAGGCCGAGGACGTGGTCCAGGAGGGGATGCTGCGGCTGCATCGCGCCCGCGACGCCGGCGAGCCGATCGAGTCGCCGGCCGCCTGGCTCGCGACCGTGGTCACCCGGCTGGCGATCGACGAGCTGCGCTCGGCGCGCGCGCGTCGCGAGACCTATGTGGGCGAGTGGCTGCCAGAGCCGATCGTCACCGACCCGGCCGACGACCCGGCCGCGGAGGCCGAGCTCGCCGACTCGCTCTCGCTCGCGTTCTTGACCCTGCTCGAGTCGCTCACCCCCGAGCAGCGCGCCGCCTTCCTCCTGCGCGAGGTCTTCGACTACCCCTACGACCAGATCGCCGCGATCGTCGGCCGCAGCGAGAACGCGTCGCGTCAGCTCGCCTCCCGGGCGCGCCGGCGGATCGACGAGCGCCGTCCCCGCGTGCAGGGCTCGCGCGAGCACGGCGAGGCGCTCGCGCGGCAGTTCCTCGGCGCGGTCCGCGACGGCGACCTCGAGTCGCTCGAGCGGCTGCTGGCCGCGGACGTCGAGCTGCACGGCGACGGCGGCGGCAAGGTGCCGGCGCTGGCCCGCGCCGTCCACGGCCGCGCCAGGGTGGCCCGCACGCTGGTCGCCTGGTCGAGGGCGGCGGCGCGGTTCGGCGGCGTGGCGATCGAGCTGACCGAGATCAACGGCGGGCCAGGCGCCGTCTCGCGGGCGCCCGACGGCGGCGTCGTCAACGTGATCGCGCTCGAGCTCGAGGGCGGCAGCGTGCGCTCGATCAACTCGATCGTCAACCCGGACAAGCTGCGGCACCTCGGACCGGTCGCCGACCTCGGCGACCTGCTCGCGGGCGGCCCGTCCGGCTAGCCGCCCTCGGCCCTCGCCTTGAAGCCCGCGAGGGCCTCGTCGATCAGCTTGTGGCGCACCTTCTCGAGCACCGGCCCGCGGGCCAGCATCGAGAGCATCCGGCCCGGGTCGAGACCGGTCGAGTAGTCGAGCCTGGTCCGGTCGGGCCCGAGCTCGGCGAACTCGAACCGGGTCCACATCTCCTTCAGGTCGCCGGATGTGCGCCGGCACTCGACCCGGTGCGGGGGGTCGAGCGAGAAGGCGACCTCGATCGTCACCTCCGAGACGCTCGCGTCGACCAGCGCCCGCGCCCGCGCCGGGCGGCCGCCGGGGCCGAGCTCGAGCGTCTCGATCGACTTGATCACCGGATGCCACTCCGGATACGCCTCGGCGTCCGCGGCGACCTCGAAGCAGCGCTCGCGATCCGCGGCGATCTCGATCGTTCCCTCGCCGCCGAAGTCGGTCATCGGCGTCAGCCCGGGCCGAGCGCCTCGATCAGGTCGCCCATCGCGTCTGGCGCGGTCACCGGGAGCAGCACCGGGCAGCTGATCCCGGCGGCGACGAAGCGGTCGAGGCGCTCGCGCATCTGCTCGGGACTGCCGAGAATGAAGACCTCCTCGATCAGGTCCCAGGGCGCCGCCGCGATCGCCCGCTCGCGATCGCGCGCCGCCCACGCCTCGCACATCTCAGCGATCGCCTCGGTGTGGCCGAGCCAGCGGAAGAAGGCGGCGTACACCGGCACCGTCGCGTAGGAGGCGAACATGAACCGCGCCAGCGGCTCGACCTGCTCGCGCTCGCCCGGGAGGCAGAAGACCCGGCAGAGCAGCTCGAAGCCCTCGGGGGCGCCGTCGAGCTGCGCGACCACCTGCTCGACCCCCGACAGCGGGAGGAAGTTCGAGAACGCGCCCTCGGCCTTCTCGACCGCGAGCCGCAGCATCTTCCCGCGCAGGGCCGCGAGCACGATCGGCACCGGGGGCGGCGGCTGTTCGAACTTGAACCCGGACCGGCTCCGCTCGCCGGCGAGCGCCGGGCGCAGGAAGTCGACCGTGTCGGAGACCTTCGACAGCGGGCGCTCGAACGGGATCTCGTTCCAGCCCTCGACGATCCGGTCGGAGGAGGCGCCGATCCCGAGCACGAAGCGTCCGCCGCTGCCGTCGGCGAGCGCCGCCGCCTGCTGGGCGAGCAGCGCCGGGCCGCGGGTGAAGACCCCGACGACGCCGGTGCCGAGCCGCATCGTCTCGGTCCAGCCGGCGGCCAGCGCCAGCGGCGTGAACCCGTCGGGGCCGTTGGTCTCGCCGGTCCACAGGTCGGTGTAACCGGCGGCCTCGGCCCGCCGCACGAGCTCCGCGTGGTCGCGCAGGGCGACCCCGGGGACGGTCAGCGTGAGGGCCCATCGTTGGCTCGGTGCAGCGGTTTCCATCCGGCGCCGTGGAGCCTATCTGTGGGATAGGCTCGCGGGGGCATGGACTTCTCGCGGCTGAACAGGGGGCGCGTGATCGCGGGCGCGATCGCCTCGCTGCTGCTGATCATCGCGATCCTCTTCCTGCCCTGGTACACGCTGACCGACGTTCCGCAGCGTGCTGAGACCAACGCATGGTTGTGCGGCGAGGGGAACTTCGAATGCACCGGGTTTGACACCTTCCCGATCCTGCGTTGGCTGCTGCTCGCCGCCGCCCTGGCGCCGCTGATCCTCGGCTACATCCTCGTTCGCGGGCATCGCCTGTCATATCCGCCGGGAGAGATGACGATGATCGCCGGCTTCGCCGCCACGGTCCTGATCGCGTACAACGGGATCATCGACAAACCGGCTCCCGAGACTGGCCTCGAGTTCGGGACGAGCCTCGCCTATGGCTACTGGGTCGCGCTGCTCTCGGCGATCGCGATCTCGGTCGTCGGCTTCACCCGCTCGATCGAGAGCGGACCGCGCAAGACCCGCAAGGCACCCGGCACCGTCTAATAGCCTCCGGAACGTGTCTGTGATCTCGCACGACGTGCGCTCGGGGTCAAAGCCCGATCGCAACCTGGCGCTCGAGCTGGTCCGGGTTACCGAAGCGGCCGCGCTCGCCTCCTCGCGCTGGGTCGGGCGCGGCGAGAAGGAGTCCGCCGACGGCGCCGCCGTCGATGCGATGCGGCTGCTCTTGGACACGGTGCCGATGGACGGCATCGTCGTCATCGGCGAGGGCGAGAAGGACGAGGCGCCGATGCTCTACAACGGCGAGTCGATCGGCGACGGGAGCCCGCCGCAGGTCGACATCGCGGTCGACCCGCTCGAGGGGACGACGCTGACCGCCCGCGGGATGCCCGCGGCGCTCTCGGTGATCGCGCTCTCCGAGCGCGGGACGATGTTCGACCCGGGTCCCTGCGTGTACATGGAGAAGATCGCCGGCAACTCGGAGATCGCCGACGTGCTCAGCCTCGACGACCCGTTGACCGAGGTGATCGAGCGGGTCGCCGAGCGCAAGGGCAAGGAGGTCGGCGACGTGACCGTGATCATGCTCGACCGGCCTCGCCACGAGGAGAAGGTGGCCGAGATCCGCGAGCTCGGCGCCCGGATCCGGTTGATCACCGACGGCGACGTCTCCGCGGCCCTGTTCGCCGTCTCCGCCGACGCCGGTGTCGACCTGCTCTGGGGGATCGGCGGTACCCCCGAGGGCGTGATCTCGGCGGCGGCGATCAAGTGCATCGGCGGCCAGCTGCTGGGCAAGCTCTGGCCCCGCGACGAGGACGAGCGCCAGGCGGCGGTCGACGCCGGCTACGACCTCTCCGAGACGCTCGACGTCGACCGGCTCGTCTCGGGTAACGATGTGTTCTTCGCCGCCACCGGGGTCACCGACGGCGAGCTGCTGCAGGGGGTGCGGGTGAGCCGCGGCAAGGCGACCACCGAGTCGCTGGTGATGCGCTCGCGCTCGGGGACCGTGCGCACGGTCTCGGCGCGCCACGACCAGGCGAAGTTGCGCGAGGTGACCGGGGGCCGCTACGGCTGAGGCGGCGGTCCTGGTCGCGGGGGCGACCGGGTACATCGGTGGGTTGCTGGCGCGAGCGCTGCGCGACGAGGGCGTCGCCGTCCGCTGCCTGGTCCGCGATCCGGCGAAGGCCCGAGACCTGGAGCGGATCGGCTGCGAGATCGTCCGCGGCGACGTGCTCGAGCCCGAGACGCTCGGGCCGGCGCTCGAGGGAGTGAACGCCGCCTACTACCTGGTCCACTCGATGGGCCGCGGCTCGGGGGGCGGGTTCGCCGACCGCGACGCCACCGCCGCCAACAACTTCGCCGACGCCGCGGTCGAGGCGCAGGTCGGCCGGCTGGTCTACCTCGGCGGCCTCGGGAGGCCGGGCTCCGAGCATTTGCGCAGCCGCCACCAGACGGCCGAGATCCTGCGCGCGTCGGGCATTCCGCTGACCTACTTCCGGGCCGCCGCGGTGATCGGGGCCGGCAGCGAGTCGTTCCGGGTCGTGCTCTACCTGGTCAAGCGGCTGCCGGCGATGGTCACCCCGCGCTGGGTCGGCACCCGGACCCAGCCGATCGCGATCTCCGACGTGGTCGCCTACCTGCGCGAGGCGCTCTCGACCCCGGAGTCGGCGGGCCGCGAGGTCCAGATCGGCGGTCCCGAACCGACCACCTACGGCGGGATGATGGACGAGATGGCGCGGGCGCTCGAGCGCCGGCCGCCGCTGCGGATCCCGGTCCCGCTGCTGACCCCGAGGCTGTCCTCGCTGTGGATCGGACTGGTGACGCCGGTCGACGCCGGGGTCGCGAAGCCGCTGATCGAGGGTTTGGCGACCGAGACGATCGTCACCGATCCGTCCGGGATGGCGCTGTTCGAGGTCGAGCCGACGCCGCTGCCGCAGGCGATGCGGGCCGCGCTGACCGAGGCCGAGGCCGGCGCCTAGGCCGACTCGGCGAACGCCCGGGCGCGCTCCTCCTCGATCGAGCCCGTCTCGTGGAACTCGAAGCGCAGCGCGTTGATCACCGCGCCCGCCATCAACCCGAGGCTGACGAGGTAGAACCAGATCAGGGCGACGAGGATGAATCCGAGCGCCCCGCCGAGCTCGTCGACGTTCGACTGGCCGAGGTAGAAGGGGAAGATCGCGTTCGCGATCGCCGTGGTCAAGGTCACGAACAGCGCCCCCGGCCAGACCCCGCGCCAGGGCACGTGGCCTTTGGGGACGACGTAGTAGATCAGCGCGCAGACCGCGAAGGTGATGACCAGGGCCGCCGCCAGCAGGGCGACCGAGCGCACGCCGCCGACCTGGTCGAGGCCGAACGGGAGGTTCTCCGCGCCGGATGCGAGCAGCCCCTCGGCGACCGGGATCACGACGCTGGCGGCGAGGAAGATGGTGACCACGATCAGCATCAGGAGCGCGAAGCGCTTCTGCTCGACCCAGCCCCGGCACTGGACGTGGTAGATGCGACAGAAGGCGGTGTCCATCGCGCCCCAGAACGAGGCGCCGATCCAGATCGCGCCGACCGCGGCAACCACCCCGATCGTCGCCGAGCTGTCGCGGATCCGGTCGACGATGGCGCCGATCGAGCTCTGCTCGGCGGCGGGGAACAGGCTTTCGAGATCGCGCAGCACCGACGCCTCGACGTCGGGGTTCTGGATCACCTGGCCGAAGATGAACAGGACCAGGAGCGCGAACGGAAACAGCGCCAGGGCCAGGTTGTAGGCGACCATCGCCGCGAGCCCGGTGACGTTCTCGCGGTAGGCGCGCTCCCAGAAGACCCGCAGGAAGCGCGCCGAGGCGTGGTCGGAGACCGATCGCTCGGTCTCGCCCACCGTCAGTCTCGCTCTTCCGAGTTCCCTCGTAGCGATTCGATCGCCCGGCTCGCGAGCCGTACGCCGAGGGTGGCCGCCTCGGCCGCCGCGGCGACCCCGGCCCAGGCGAGGTCTTCGAGACCGCCGCCGCTCGCGGCCGCCGCCGGCTCGCGCTCGCGCTCCGGCGGCGCGCTCGGCGGTGGTTTCGGCGCCGCGCGCGGCCTCGGCGCGGGCTTCGGCGTCGCGGCCCGCTTCGGCTTCGCCTTGACCGCGCGGTTCGCCTTCGCCTTGGCCGCGCCGGCGCCCTTGCCGCTGCGCCGCCGCGGGCT
>DASPGZ010000084.1:0-7341 GCA_035620355.1 Solirubrobacterales bacterium
GCGACCAGCTCTGGGCCAGCAGCACCATCCACGGCTCGAAGCCCACCGCCGGCATCCAGAGCCAGAACGGGAAGTAGGTCATCGGCACCCAGGTCTGGCGCAGCGCGGTCGACAGGTTGTAGTGCTGGCTCGAGTGGTGGACGACATGACTCGCCCAGAAGAAGCGGCTCTCGTGCGAGATGCGGTGGAACCAGTAGTAGGAGAAGTCGTCGGCGAAGAACAGGAGCACCCAGACCCACCAGTCGCCGGGGTCGAGCCGCAGCGGCGTGAGCTCGTAGATCGCGACGTTGCCGAGCCCCATGGTCAGGCTGGTGCGGGTGTCGCGCGGGTCGTAGCCGATCAGCCCCGTTCTCGGCGCGGACCTGCCGGAACGAGAGGTACTCGAGCACCAGCAGGAGGACGAAGAAGGGGATCGCGTAGTAGAGGACCTCTGCCATCGGCGGGGGATTGTTGCGCAGCTCAGCGCTTGACTCGGATCGCCGCGGAGCGGTCCGCGGCGCAGAGCTCGACCGGGCCGTCGGGCTCGAACGGGGTCGGCGTCGCGGTGGCGATCCGGGCGTAGAAGGTGCCGCTGCCGGGAGCGCGCAGCTTCAGCTCGCCGGGCTTGCGATCGGTGTCGACGCGCCGGTCGGTCCCCTTGCGCTTCTCGTACAGGGTCACCTTGCCGCCGGCGTTGCCGGCGCAGATCCGCGCGGTGGCGGGGAAGTAGCCCGCGAGGTCCTCGCCGGACTTCTGGTCGGTCCCGATCCGGCCGCCGACGACGCGTTTCTTGCGGTCGTACTTGAGCTTCAGCGTCCGCTTGATCAGCGGGCAGCCCGACTTGTGGGTGCCGAAGGTCCGCGGACAGGTGTCCTTGGAGTCGCCGCGCGAGTCGCCGTCCGCGTCGGCGGGGCCTGGGCCGCCCTCGTAGCGGGCAATCGCGAGCTCGTCGTAGAACTCCTCCAGCAGCACGTAGCCGGCGACCACCATGCCGCCGTCGGGGGTCAGCGCGATCGCCTCGGCGTAGGCCGGGTAGACGCCCAGGAACGGGGTCCAGGTGAGCCCGTCGGTGCCGAAGCCGGCGTCCGGAGTGCCGTCGGGGTTCAGCCGCGCGAGCAGGAAGTCGTTGCCGCCGCCGGCGACCACCAGCTTGCCGTCGGGCTGCAGCTCGAGCGCCGCGGCGTAGCTGTCGATCCCGTCCGGGCCGCGCAGCGTCGCCCTGCCGCCGGCGCCGAAGCCGGGGTCGGGTTCGCCGGCCGTGTCGAGGCGGACGAGCGCCATCTGCGAGAGGCAGCGGTCGCCGCGGCAGCCGGTCTCGGCGGTGCCCGCCGCGACCACCTTGCCGTCGGGCTGCACGGCGACGCCGGTGGCCACGTCGCCCTGGCCGAAGTCGGCGGTCTGCACCCCGTCGCCGGAGAAGCCCGGGTCGAGGGCGCCGTCGGCGTTCACCCGGGCGATCGCGAAGTCTGGCTTCTCGCTGCCCGCAGGGGTCGCGCGTCCCGCCAGAACGGTCTTGCCGTCGGCGCCGACGGCGATCTCGCGCAGCTGATCGGAGGGGCCGAGCCCGACCTCGACCAAGCCGTCGCCGCCGAGCGTCGCGTCCGGGAGCCCGTCCGCGGTCAGCCGGGCCAGCTGCACGGTCTGGCCGAGCTCGCCCCCGACGGTGATCCGCCCGTCGGCCGCCAAGGCGATGCTCGCCCCGGAACCGGAGTCGTCGAGCCCGGAGTCGGCGAGCGCGACCTTCGCCCGGCCTCCGGTGCCGAAGCCCAGGTCGAGGTCGCCGGCGGCGGTGTGGCGGACGACCACGAGCGAGGCGCTGCCGTCCTCGGCGTCCTCATAGCCGGCGACGAGGATCTTGCCGTCGGGCTGCAGGGCGATGTCGTCGGCGCCCGGCCCGGAGTAGCCGATCGGGATCCCGGCGGGCGTCTGCGCATCGTCCTTGCCGGTCCCGAAGGGCTTGTCGGGCCGCCCGTTGGCCTTCAGGCGCAACAGGGTGTTGGTGCCGAGCACGAGCGTCTTGCCGTCCGGCTGCACGGCGACCGCCGACGGCAGCGGGCCGCCGGTGAACTTGCCGTAGTCGCGAAAGCTCGGATCGATGTCCCCGGGCCGCGCCTCGGCGGCGGCCGGCAGCGCGATCAGGGCCGCCAGCGCGCAGGTCGCCGCGGCGCACACGCCGCTCCCGCTCCCGCTCCGCAGCCGTTCGCGGATCCTCATCTGCTCCCCCGGCTGGACGTCTGTGGCGGGGCCAGTCTCGCCGCTGGGGCACGGGGTGTCAAGCGGGCCGGCCGTGCTATCAACCACGCCCTACCGGGGTTGAGAGAGGAGTCAACGGTGGCCTCGTCGGCGACATACGAGCGACCGGTGATCGCCGGCAGCGGCCGGATCGCCTGCGGGCTCGCGGCCTGCGCCGCGACGATCGGCGAGGTGCGGTTGCTCGCCCGCTCCGACGCCTCGGCCTGGCGCGCCGAGGAGGCGGCGCAGAAAGCGGCCGCGAAGACCGAGGGCGCCAACCCGGGCCGGATCAAGGTGACCACCGACCCCGGCGAGCTCGCCAACTGCGACCTCGTGGTCGAGGCGATCGTCGAGGACGCGGCGCCGAAGGTCGAGCTGCTCGCCGCGCTGGGCAAGGCCTGCCCCGGCGCCGACCTCGCCTCGACCACCTCGTCGCTGCTGCTCGACGAGCTTCGCGACCGCAGCGGCCTCGGCAGCCGCTTCTTCGGCCTGCACGTGTTCAACCCGGTGCCGGCGATGGAGCTGGTCGAGCTCTGCCTTCCCGACGACGTTCACCCGGGCCTGCGCGAGCGCGCCCACGCCTGGTGCGAGGCGCTCGGCAAGACCCCGATCGAGGTCCCCGACCAGGCGGGGTTCGTCGTCAACCGGCTGCTCTTCCCGCTGCTGTTCGAAGCCGTGCGGCTGGTCGAGGCGACCGGGATGGAGGTCGCCGACGTCGACGCCTGCATGCGGCTCGGGGCCGGCCACCCGATGGGCCCGCTGAAGCTGCTCGACTTCATCGGCCTCGACGTCGCGGTGGCGATCGGCGAGAGCCTGCACGCGGACTCGGGCCGCGAGTCGGACCAGGTCCCCGACCGGGTCCGCGAGCTGGTCGCGAGCGGCCGGCTCGGACGCAAGTCCGGCGGCGGCTTCTACGAGTACTGAGCGCTCAGGCGGCGGCGCCGCGGCGGCGCGGAGCGGCGGGCTCGCGATGGCGCCCGCACAGATCCCAGACCACCTCGGCCTCCGAGACTCCCTGACGACGCGCCTCGTCGGCGACGCTCTCCCACGGCAGCTGAGCGTCGGGGAGCTCGTCCCAGCGCGCCAGCTCCATCGCCTCGAGCGCTCCCCGAAGCGCCGGCCCGAGGTGCTCCTCGGAGCGCAGCATCGCCCTCAGGACCTCGAGCTGCTTATCGGTGAGCTTGATGACCCACATCTGTCCTACCCCTAGGTCGCCGACGTGATTGGGGCCACGGTATGGCGGGCCACGGACGGAAGGCCACGGCCCGTTCGCCCGCTACGAGCGTTCTTCGAGCCCGCTCTCCGACCCGAGCGCGGTGTGCTCGGCGGTCACCGGGTGGATTCGGAGCGCGACGATCCGGTTGTCGCGCACCGACTCGACCCGCAGCTCGTAGCCGTTGGCGCGCACCTTGTCGCCGCGCTTCGGCCGCCGGCCGAGCTCGGAGAAGACGTAACCGCCGATCGAGTTGAAGGCGTCGGAGTCGACCGGGAGCTTGATCCCGGCGTCCTCGAGGTCGCCGAGCGGGACGTGCCCGCGCACGTACCAGTCGCCGTCGGTGAGCCGCCGCAGGGAGACGGCGCGCGGGTCGGTCTCGTCCTCGATCTCGCCGACGACCTCCTCGAGGATGTCCTCGACGGTGACGATCCCGACCGTGCGCCCGTACTCGTCGGAGACGATCCCGATCGACGAGCGCTGGCGCTGGAGCTCGGCGAGCAGATCGTCGAGCGGCTTGGTCTCGGGGAACACCGGCACCTCGCGAATCGCGGGCTCGAGCGAGGCGTCGCCGCCGGCGTTCATGTACAGGCGCACGAGGCTGTTGTTGTGGACGATGCCCCGGACCTTGTCGAGGTTGTCGTCCTCGACCACGACCAGCCGCGTGTGACCGGAGGAGACGCAGCGGCGAAGCCCGTCCTCGACGGTCTCGTCGGAGTTCACGGTGACCACGGCGGGGATCGGCGTCATCACCTCGCGCGCCTCCTGCTCGTGAAGGTGAAAGACGCCGCCTAGCATCACCGCCTCGCCGGGGTCCAGCGTGCCTCCCTTCGCCGAGGTCTGGATGATCTCCTTGAGGTCGGCGGAGGTGTGCTTCTCGCCGAGGTCGCGAGGGTCGACCCCGAACAGCCGCACGATCCCGTTCGAGACCTTCGTCAGCGCCATCGTGAATGGCGCGCTCGCGACCTCGAACCAATGCAGGGGTCGCGCCAGCATCCGTGCGACCCGGTCGGCGTTGGTGATCGCGAGGATCTTCGGCACCTGCTCGCCCACGGTTATGTGGAGCGAGGTCGCGAGCGTGTAGGCGAGCACGAACGCGATCGGCGCGGCGACCGCGTGGCTGAGCGGGCCGTCGAGCAGCGGCTCAAACAGGTCGACGAGCGCCCGTTCGCCGAGGAAGCCGATACCGATCGAGGCCATCGTGATCCCGACCTGGCAGGCCGACAGCGACTCGTCGATCGTTTCGATCTGCTCGAGCGCCTGCGCGGCGCCGGCCTCGCCCTCGCGGGCGAGGTTCTCGATCCGCCCCTTGCGGGTGCGCACGAGCGCGAACTCGGCCGCGACGAAGAGCCCGTTGAGGAGCACGAGCAGGATCAGCAGGACGAGGAAGAGCGCGGTCACTGCTGCTCAGTGGGGCCGAATGGCGGCCGCGTACTTCGGGGGAGGTCGTCCACGGGGACCGCCAGAAGGTAGCAGGGGCCGGGGGCAGATCCGGGCCGCGGCGGAGCCGGCGCGATCTCCCGGACCGTGGCCGTCGGGCTAACGTGCCGAGCGTGGACCAGGACGCGACTCCCTACCTCGACGCGTTGGTCGCCTATGCGGATCGCGACCCGGGCCGCTTCCACGTCCCCGGCCACAAGGGCGGGCCCGGGGCCGACCCGGCGTTGCGCGAGGCGATCGGCGAGCGTGCCCTGCGGCTCGACATCCCGGCCGGGATCGAGGGCATCGACATCGGTCCCGATCCCGCCAACGCCCCGTTCCAGCTCTCACAGCGACTCGCAGCCGACGCCTGGGGCGCCCGGCGCAGCTGGTTCTTGGTCAACGGCGGGTCGGGCGGCAACCACGCGGTCTGCCTGGCGCTCGCCCACCGGGGCGAACGGGTGGTGGTCCAGCGAAACGTGCACTCGTCGACCATCGACGGGCTGATCCTCTCCGGCCTGCGGCCGCGGTTCGTCGCCCCCGAGCTCGATCCCGAGCTCGGGATCGCCCACTGCCTCACCCCCGAGTCGCTGACGGCGGCGCTCGACGCAGAGCCCGAGGCGGTCGCCGCGATGATCGTCTCGCCGACCTACTTCGGCGCCGTCGCCGACGTCGCGGCGCTGGCGGAGGTCGCGCACGGGCGCGGCCTGCCGCTGATCGCCGACGAGGCCTGGGGCTCGCACATGCACTTCTCCTCGGCGCTGCCGACGGCGGCGCTCGAATGCGGAGCCGACGTCGTTCTCTCCTCGACCCACAAGATCGCCGGCTCGATCACCCAATCGGCGGTCCTGCACATCGGCGAGTGCGAGGACCGGATCGACGAGCGGATCCTCGACCGTGCGGTGACCCTGGTCGAGTCGACGAGCCCGAACGCTCTGCTGACCGCCTCGCTGGACGCGACCCGCCGTCAGGCGGCCGTCCACGGCGAGGAGCTGCTCGCCGAGACGGTGGAGTCGCTGGCCGAGCTGCGCCAGCGGATCCGCGAGCTGCCCGGGCTGGACGTGCTCGACGACCGGATCGTCGGCCGTGCCGGGGTGCACGCCTACGACCCGACCCGGCTGGTGGTCGACGTCCGCGGCCTCGGCGCCACCGGCCACCGGGTGGCGCGGATCATGCGCGAGCAGGACGACATCCACCTGGAGCTGTTCTCGGAGAACGTGATCGTCGCCGTGTTCGGGATCGGCGAGCGCGCCGCCCGCACGGGCGAGCGCCTGGTGGAGGCGCTCGAGCACGCGAGCGAGCGGATCGGCGAGGAGGGCTCCGAGCCGCTGCCGCCGTTCGCCGAGCCGCCGCCGTGGGGACCGACCGAGCTCTCGCCGCGCGAGGCGTTCCTCGCCGGCCAGGAGGTGGTCCCCTTCGACGAGGCCGAGGGGCGGATCGCGGCCGAGTCGCTGGCCGCCTACCCGCCCGGGGTCCCGAACGTGCTCCCGGGCGAGCGGCTGACCCGGCCGACCCTCGACTACATCGCCGATTCGGTCACCCACGGCGGGCTTGTCCGCGGCGCCAGCGACCGCACCCTGCGCACGATTAGGGTGGTCGCGTGAGCTGGGGCGCGGACACCGAATACGGGAGGCTGCGCCAGGTCCTGCTCGGCCCGCCCGAGAACTTCCGCTGGCTGCCGACCAGCGCGATCTCGAAGGCGACGCTCGAGAGCGGCGCCAGGTTCGACTCGGAGCTGGCCCGGGCGCAGCACCGGGAGCTGGTCTCCGCCTACGAGACCGCCGGGGTCGAGGTCCACCGGCTCGAGGGCGATCCGGCACTGCCGTACCAGGTGTTCTCGCGCGACTCGAGCGTGATGACCCCCTGGGGCGCGCTGGTGACGCAGCTGAAGCAGTCGTGGCGGCGGGGCGAGTACGCGCCGGTGATCCGCTTCTACGAGGGAGCGGGGATCCCGATCTGGAAGATGATCACCGCGGGGGCGATCGAGGGCGGCGACGTGACCATCGTCGAGCCCGGCTGCATGCTGATCGGAAACGGCGAGGAGCGGACCGAGATCGCCGCCGGGCGCCAGCTCGCCGGCTGGCTCGAGGCGGAGGGCTGGGAGGTGCGGATCGAGCCGATCCCGGGCCAGTTCGTCCACATCGACGTGCTCGTCTCGATCCTGGCGCCGAAGCTGGCCGCGGTCTGCGTCGAGTCGGCCTCCGGCGGGCTGGTCGCGTGGCTGCGCGCGAAGGGCTTCGAGATCCTCGAGGTATCGACCGCAGACGCGTTCACGCTCGGGGTCAACGCGATCTCGCTCGGCGACGAGCGGGTGATCTCGACCGCGGGCTCGGCGAGGCTGAACGGGCAGATGCGCTCGCTCGGGCTCGAGGTGCTCGACCCCGACCTCTCGATGTTCACGGCGGGCGGCGGCGGCGCCCACTGCCTCGCGCAGGCGCTCGTCCGCGACCCGGCGGGCTGAGGCCGTGGAGGCGCCGGCGATCGACGCGGCGCGCGGG
>DASPGZ010000085.1:0-23309 GCA_035620355.1 Solirubrobacterales bacterium
GATGGCCCCCCAGCCGGCTCACCCGCCGGACGCTACCGCTTTCGCGGCCGTCAGGCGTTCGACTGCGAGAGCAGGAACAGCCCTAGCGAGGTGAAGCCGACCATCAGCGCGAGCATCCAGTACTGCGAGCGGGCGGCGATGCGCGTGTCGCCGTAGACCTTCAACGCTCGGTCGTGCCCGAGCACGAGCGCGGTCACGTGTCCGACGATCAGGGCGCCGACCTGCACGTACCAGACCGCGTTGGCGCTGATCGCGCCGTAGTCGATCCCGCTGCCGGCAGTGCCGAAGATGTCCGAGCCGTCGCCGAGCGGGTCCGAGAGCAGGAAGCTGAACTGCGCCTGCTCCTGGAACAGGACCAGGCTGAAGTAGTGGGCGACGAGGTAGGCGAGCGCGATGGGGATGAACGCGTGGGCGAACAGACGCCCGAGCTCGCGGGTGCTGAACTTGGTCCGGACGGTGTGCATGCCGTAGATCCCGGCCCAGAACAGGCCGGCGACGAAACCGAGCGAGAGCGCGAGGAAGATCGTGTTGGTCACCCGCAGCGCCGCCACCGGGCCGAGGCCGAGGTCGCCGAACCAGCCCTCGACCGTCCGGATCGGCTCGGCCAGGGTGCCCTCGCTGGCGCCGTCGAAGGTCGTCGCGCCGATCGTGATCAGGACCAGCGCAACGGAGCCCGGCGCCTGCGCGACCCAGCGCCCGGCCGCCGAGAGCGCACGCCGGACGCCGAGCCGGCGGTCGCGGACCTCGAACGGGGCCAGGGTCGAGAACATGTGGAAGTAGACCGAGAAGGTCTCGCCGCGCTCGGTCCACCGTTCGACCCCGAACAGCGTCTGGGCGACGAAGGTGTAGGCGCTGTAGACCAGGGCCGCGATCGCGACCGTGTTCGGGGTCAGGCCGACGGTCTGGAAGCCGCCCTGCCCGTAGACCAGCTCGAGCCAGACGAAGGCGATCAGCCCGCCGACCGCCGGCCAGCGACCGAAACGCTCGGGATAGGCGAGCGGCGCCGGCGCCGACTGCCCGGCGACCAGCTTGAACAGGCCGCCGGTCGCCCGGCCGATCGCCCGCCACGGGTTGAAGGGGCGAAAGACGTCGCCGAAGACGACGCTGAGGGCGACGAAGCCGAGCCAGACGGTGACGAAGACGAAGGTGACGGAGAAGTTCCGGTCGGGCGCCTCGGTCCCGTTGAGTCCCGACCAGATCGTCAGCCCGAGCAGGAAGACCCCGAATGCCCCGCAGAGCACCTCGACCGCCCGGCTCAGCAGCACGCCCCCCAGGCGCGGCGCGATCGCGCGCCAGCGCAGCTCCTCGAACCGGCTGGTATGCCAGAGCACGGTCAGGGCGAAGAACGAGATGATCAGGACGAAGGCGCCCGCCCAAGCGAACAGCCACTCCGGGATCGGCAGGTCCTGGCGCCCGACCAGGGCGTGCCCGATGACCTCGAGCGGGGCCAGCGACACGGCTCCGGCTCAGGCCGGGTTGACGGTGATCTCGGCGATCGGCACGACGCTGTGCTCGAGCTCGACCTCGAACACCCCGGTGAGCGTCGCCGGGACATCGAACTCGACCGAGCCGCCGGCGGTCACGTCCTCGGCCACGTCGTAGCCATGGAAGTGGACCTCCTCGTCGACGTCGGACTCGACCCTGAAGCGGATGTCCTCGCCCTCGGTGAAACTGAGCTCGGCGACGCCCCCCTTTGGCTGGCCGTTCTCGATCACGATCGTCACGACCTCGCCGGCGCCGGAGCCGCCGCCGTCCGCGGGCTTGTCGTCCGCGGCACCCCCGCCCCCGCCCTGCCCGTTCTCGTCGGCCGCCTGCGCGGTCGAGGTGGTGGTCGCCGCCGGCGTCGACGAGTCGTCGTCGGAGTCGGAGTCGCGGAGGACGAAGAAGGCGACGACCGCGGCGACCAGGAGGGCGCCCGCGATGATCGCCGGTGTGCGTGAGTTGCCCATCGGGGGGCGCATCTTAGGCAACCCTTTCTAAGCGCAGGTTCAATGGTTTCACCGATCGGCCGGCCGGGTAGCGGGCGGCGCACTGACCGGGCGTGGGGCCCGGGGGGATTCGATCGGAGGAAGCGCAATGACTCGCAAGCGGCTTCTCGGCCTCGGCGCCGGGCTCCTGCTGACCATCGCCGCCGCGCTGCCGGCGGGCGCCGCCGCCTGGGCGCCGGCCGGGTCGGCGGCGATCAAGCCGGGCAACCAGACGTTCACCGAGGGTGCGCAGTGCACCTCGAACTTCGTCTTCGAGGACGGCTCGAACACGTATGTCGGCCAGGCGGCCCATTGCTCGGGGACCGGGGCGGCGACCGACACGAACGGCTGCGACAGCGGTTCCCTGCCGCTCGGCACGCCGGTCGAGGTGACCGGCGCGAGCCGTCCGGGGACCCTCGTCTACAGCTCCTGGCTGACGATGCAGTCGATCGGCGAGACCGACCCCGACGCCTGTCAGTACAACGACTTCGCCCTGGTCAAGATCGACCCGGCCGACGTCGGCAAGGTGAATCCGTCGGTCCCCGGTTTCGGCGGCCCGACCGGACTCGGCGGCTCCGCCGCCCGGCTCGGCGACACCGTCTACAGCTACGGCAACTCGTCGCTGCGCCAGGGCGTGACCAAGCTGAGCCCGAAGCAGGGCGTCGTCGCCCAGAGCACCGGCAACGGCTGGAGCCGGACCGTCTACACGCTGACCCCGGGGATCCCGGGTGATTCGGGCAGCGGCTTCTTCGACGGATCGGGCAAGGCGATCGGCGTGCTCAGCACGCTGCAGCTGGCCCCCGTCCCGGCCTCGAACGGGGTCGCCGACCTGAGCAAGGCGCTCGCCTACATGCGCGCCCACAGCTCGTTCGGCGGCGTCGGCCTGGTCAACGGGACCGAGCCGTTCAAGCCGGACCTGGTCGGCGCGATCCTCGGCAGCTAGGCCGACGGCCTAGGGCTCGGCGGACTGCTCCGTCGGCGCTCCCTCGTCGATCGAGGGGGCGTCGACGGTGTCGCCGCTGAACACGAACACGAACACCGCGACGATCGCTATCCCGAGCAGCAGGCCGAGGAAGATCCCGATGACGCGATCGCTTCCCCGGCGCATCGCGCCGCCCGCCTAGACCCCGTCGAGCAGGCGCCAGTTGGCCCGGAACGCCGACTCGGCGGCGGCCACGAGCGCGTCGTCGTCGGCGTCCGCGGCGACCTCGGAGATCAGCTCGCGGACCTCGGCGGCGTGCTCGACGTCGCGAGTCTCATGGATCGTGAAGTAGGCCGTGCCGGCGCCCTCGGCGAACCCGTAGCGGTCGAGCAGGCCCTCGCGCTTGGTCCGCGAGATCTCGGGCTGGCCGCTCTCGATCGCGTACAGGCGCACCAGCCGCTCGCCGAGCTCGCCCTCGGCGGTCCAGGCGCGCACGCACTCGCTCGTCTCCGGCGTCGCCGCGTCGGAGGCGTCGCCGCCGGCCGCTTCGAGGAAACCGTCCCAGAGGCGCAGGTGGCCGAGCTCCTCGGCCGCATGGCGGGCGAGGTCGGGGCGCTCGGGGAGCGCCTCTGCCGCGTCGGCGCTCAGGGTGGCGATCGCCTCGACCGCGTGGCGGTACTGGCCCGAGTAGCGCGCCAGCTCCTCGGCGGTCAGCTGGCCGTCGGACCAGCGCTTGTAGAAGGGGTGGCGGAGGACGTCCCACCGCTCGCGACTGCGCTCGATCCGATCCCAGGTCCGTTCGTTCACCGCGTGCCCCTTTCGAAAGCTCGATCCGAGGAAGGATGAGCATAACGCGCGGGCCCGGCGGCTCTACGATCGGCGGCTTGCGCCCCGAGCGGGACAACATCGCGGCCCCCGTGCTACCCCCGCGTCTGCGCTGGCTCAACGCCGAGCGCCCGCCGGTGCTCGCCGAGCTGACCGCGGCGGGCCCGGTGCTGGTCCACTTCTTCGACTTCGCCCAGCTCAACAGCGTGCGGGCCCTGCCCTACGCGATCGAGTGGGACCGCCGCTATCGCGACGCCGGCCTGGCGATGCTCGGGGTCCACTCGCCGCGCTTCAGGTTCACCGGCGAGCGCGAGCTGCTGGCGCCGGCGCTCGCGCGGCTCGGGGTCGCCCATCCGGTCGCCGACGACTCCGGCTACGCGCTCTGGCACGACTACGGCTGCAAGGGCTGGCCCTCGCTCTTCCTCTGGGGACAGGGCGGCGCGCTGCGCTGGTTTCACTTCGGCGAGGGCGAGTACGAGGCGACCGAGCGGGCGATCGCCGCCGAGCTCGCGGAGCTCGACCCGGGCTTCGAGGCCCCGGCGCCGCTGGCGCCGCTGCGGGCGGCCGATGCCGCCGGGGCGCTGGTCGCTCCGCCCAGCGACGAGGTCTTCCCCGGCGGCGGCGTCGGCGATCCGTGGCGGCCGGCCGAGGGCGAGGATCCGCTGCAGCTGCGCTACGCCGCCGGCGGCGCCCACGCCTCGGTGGGAGGCTCGGGCGAGCTGCGGGTGGCGCTCGACGGCGGCGCCCTGCACGCGATCGAGGTCCCGGCCCCGGGCCTCTACGAGCTCACCGAGCATCCGCGCCACGAACCCCACCGGCTCGAGCTCTCGGCCTCGCCGGGGATCGAGCTCTACTCGGTCAGCTTCTCGGCCGGGCTCCCGTAGAGCTCGGCGACGTCGGTTCGCAGCGCCATCGTCCACTCGCCCTCGCGGACGAAGCCGAAGCGCTCGTAGAGCCCGTGCGCGTCGCGGGTCGCGAGCACGATCTGGCGCAGCCCCTGGAGGTCGGGATGCCCGAGCACGGTCTCGATCAGCCAGACACCGAGCCCGCGGCCGCGCTCGCGTTCGAGCACGTAGACGTCGGCGATCCAGGCGTAGGTCGCGCGGTCGGTGACCGCCCGCGCGAACCCGACCTGGGAGCCGTCGGGGGCGTAGAGGCCGAAGCTGAGCGAGCCGGCGATCGCCCGGGCGACGACCTCGCGGGGGACGTTCTCGGACCAGTAGGCCCCGCGCAGATAGCCCCAGGCCGAGTCGACGTCGATCCGCTCCGGGTCGTCGTCGACCTCGTATCCGTCGCGGCGGGCGATCATCGGCTCGCCCCCGAGCCCTCGGGCCCGGTGGAGATCTGGAGCAGCTCGCCACCCTCGTGGTCGACCTGAAGGGTGGTGTGGTCGAGCCCGAAGCGCTCGTGCAGCATCGACTCGAGCTCGCGCCTGCTCGCGTGGCAATCGGTCTCGCGATCGACGAGCACGTGCGCGGCGAGCGCCGGGAAGCCGGAGGTGATCGTCCACACGTGCAGGTCGTGGACCTCGTTGACGCCCGGCACCGCCGCCATCGCCAGCCCCACCTCCTCCACGTCCATGCCTGCGGGCGAGCCCTCGAGCAGGATCTGAACGGAGTCGCGCAGGATCGTCCACGAGCTGACCAGGATCAGCACGCCGATCGCCACCGAGACCACCGGGTCGGCGTACTCCCAGCCGGTGGCGAGGATGATCAGGGCGGCGAGGATCACCCCGGCCGAGCCGAGCAGGTCGGCGATCACGTGGCGGAGGGCGGCCGAGACGTTGAGGCTCTCGCCCGCGTGCCGCTGCAGGATCCGCGCGGCGACCAGGTTGACGACCAGGCCGGCGACCGCGATCGCCAGCATCAGGCCCGCCTCGACCTCGGGCGGGTCGCCGAACCGGGCCCCGGCCTCGACGAAGATCCAGATCGAGATCGCGACCAGGGTGACGCCGTTGAAGAGCGCCGCGAGGATCTCGGCTCGCCGGTAGCCGAAGGTGCGGCTCGGGCCCCCGGGGCGGGCTGCGAGCCACGCCGCGAACAGGGCGACGCCGAGCGAGAGGCTGTCGGAGAGCATGTGCGCGGCGTCCGCGAGCAGCGCCAGGCTGCCCGAGATCAGGCCGCCGGCAACTTCGGCGACCAGGAACAGCGTGGTCAGCGCGAGGACCAGTTTCAGGGCGCGCTTGGCGCCGGCGCGGTCGAGGTCGACCGCGTGCGAGTGGTCGTGTCCGCCGGGGCCGTGCATGGCTCCAAGGTACTTGCGGCGACGGGGGTTTAGCGACGGGCGCGGGTGGGGTAGCGGATAGGGCGTGCGAGTGCGCAGGGAGCCTCGCGATGAAGGGAGACTTGGATGAGCAAGCGCCTCGGGGGGCGGCTGGTGACCTTGACGACCATGGCACTCGCCGGGTTGGCGATCGCCGCCGGGCCGGCGACGGCCGCCGGGCCCGATTCAGAGGCGCTGCAGATGTACGAGGCGACGGTGACGCCGACGCAGTTCGCGGAGCTGCAGGCGGACGGCTTCGACGTCGTCGACCCGGAGCCGGTCGCCGGCGGGGTCGCTGTCGACCTGGTGCTGACCGAGGCCGAGCGCGCCGCGGTCTCCGGCCGCGGGATCGATCTCGAGCTGTTCCGCGACGAGAACGGCCGCACCGCCCAGCAGCTCGCGGCCCGGCAGGCCGCGAACGGGTTCAACGTCTGGCGCGACTACGACGGCCCCGACGGCATGCGCGAATACCTGAGCGACTTCGTCGCCGCACACCCGAAGACCGCGAAGCTGGTCGTGATCGGGACGACGACCCAGGGGCGCGAGATCGTCGCCGTGCGGATCACCCAGAAGCCGAAGAAGGGCGGCAAGCGTGCGAAGGACCGCCCCGCGGTCCTCTACCAGGGCACCACGCACGCGCGCGAATGGATCTCGACCGAGGTCACCCGGCGGCTGATGCAGTACTTCGCCGGCAACTCGACGACCGCGCGGAAGCTGCGCCGGCAGCGCGAGCTCTGGTTCGTGCCGGTGGTCAACCCCGACGGCTACCAGTACACGTTCGACCACGAGCGCCTCTGGCGCAAGAACCTGCGCGACAACGACGGCGACGGGCAGGTCACGAACCTCGACGGCGTCGACATCAACCGCAACTACCCCGAGCACTGGGGCTACGACGACGAGGGCTCGGAGCCGGAGATCTCCTCCGACACCTACCGCGGCCCCTCAGCCGCCTCGGAGCCCGAGACGCAGGCCAGCATCAACCTCGTCCGCAGGATCGACCCCGTCCTCACGGACAGCTACCACTCCTATGGCCCGCTGCTGCTCTACCCGGAGGGCTGGCAGGTGCAGACGCCGGCGCGGGACCTCCCGGTCTATCTCGCGCTCAGCGGCAACGACGAGGAGCCGGCTGTCGAGGGCACCGATCCGGACGTCTCCGCTGAGCTCTACACGACCAACGGCGAGTTCACCGACTGGGCCCACCACGAGCAGGACGTGCTCGCCTGGACCTCGGAGCTGAACGAGGGCTGCGACGGCTGCGGCTTCGTCTTCCCCGACGACGAGGGGCTGGTCCAGCACGAGTTCGAGATCAACCTGCCGTTCGCGATCGACATGGCGCGCTCGGCGGCCGACCCGGCGAAGCCGAAGTCGCACCTGGGCAACCGGACCGAGCCGTTCTACCTCTCGCTCACCGACGAGGACCCCACGTTCTCGAACAATCCCCTGGCGGACTTCCGCTTCAGCGTCTCCTACGGCGATCCGCAGCCGGTCGAGGTGCTCGCCCGCAACAGCGTTCGCGGCGTCACGCTCAACTACCGGATCAACGGCGGGCCCACGCACAGGGCCGGCACCCGGCGCTGGAACGGTGGCGAGACCTTCGGCGAGGGATACGACACCTATTACGGGATCCGGCGCGGGGTCGTCCGCGGCACCGACCCGGGCGACTCGGTCGAGGTCTGGTTCACGGGCAACGACCGCAACAAGGGTAAGCGCAAGGCCAAGCGGCGCCGCGGCGGGCCCGGCGGCCTTCGCAGCGACTCGTTCACCTACGAGGTCGCGTCCGACTCGAACGCCGACACCCTGGTCGTCGCCGCCGAGGACTACACCGGGATCAGTCCCGCACAGGCAGGCGGCCCGAATTACCTCGACTACTACACCGAGGCGCTCGCCGCCAACGGGATCTCCGCCGACGTCTACGACGTCGACGCGGAGGGCCGCGTCGCGCCCGACGCGCTCGGCGTGCTCGGCCATTACGACGCGGTCGTCTGGTACACGGGCGACGACGTGATCACGCGCGAGCCGGGGATGGTCCCCGGTAGCGCCTCGCGCCTCGCGAACGACGAGCTGCTCGAGATGCGCTCTTACATGAACGAGGACGGCAACGTCCTCTACACGGGCAAGAACGCCGGCGTCCAATACCAGGACGCGTACGCCTTCGACCCGGTCGCCAACGAGCCCTGCGGCGTCGACCCGGCGGTCACCGCGCGCTGCCAGCTGCTCTCGAGCGACTTCCTCCAGTACTACCTCGGCGCCTACATCTTCAACGATGGCGGCGGCGTCGATGACGCGACCGGCGAGCCGTTCCCCGTCCACGGGCTGAGCGCCCCGTTCGACGGCTTCGACTGGACCCTGAACGGCGGCGACGGAGCCGGCAACCAGGACTGGGCGAACTCGTTCGTGACCACCAGCAGCCTGTTGCCCGAAGCCCAGTTCCCGCAGTTCGCGAGCGATGCACCGGCGGAGTGGGAGGACGGCGTCGCCGGAGCGTTCGAGCCGGTCGACGGCAGCTCGTACGTGTACTCGCAGCGGGCCAACCAGTCCTACAAGCGGCTGTCGCGGACGATCGACGTGCCCGCCGGTGGCGCCACGCTCACGTTCCAGACGTCATACGACCTGGAGCCCGAGTTCGACTACATGTTCGTCGAGGCGCACACGGTCGGCTCCGACGACTGGACGACACTCCCCGACGTCAGCGGCGACAACACGACCAACGAGCCCGGGATCAGCTGCACGGACGGCTGGACCGAGGACCTGCACCCGTTCCTCAACCACTACCAGACACTCAACTCCGACGGGACCTGCTCGCCGACCGGCAACATCGGCTCGCCCCCGGGCGAATGGAACGCCGCGACCGGCCGCTCGCCCGGCTGGGTGACCTGGGAGGTCGACCTGTCCGCGTATGCCGGGCAGACCGTCGAGGTCGCGATCGCGCAGGTCAACGACCCGGCGGTCCAGGGGATCAACGCGTTCGTCGACGACATCCAGGTCTCGACCGGCGAGGGCACGACCTCGTTCGAGGACGACGGCGACACGCTCGACGGCTGGACCACTCCGGGGTCGCCCGCGGGCTCCGAGACGAATCCCAACGACTGGGAGCCCACCGGCTCGGTCGGGTTCGAGGAGGGCTCGGTGGTCTCCACCGACGACAGCCTCTTCTTCGGCTT
Organism: Solirubrobacterales bacterium; assembly: GCA_035620355.1. GTDB lineage: Bacteria > Actinomycetota > Thermoleophilia > Solirubrobacterales > 70-9 > WHSW01. The sequence continues at coordinate 9,138 of DASPGZ010000085.1, forward strand.
CGGGTTCGAGGGAGTGAGCACGACCGCGCAGCGCAACGAGCTGCTCGGACGGGCGATGAACTACCTGTTCGGCTCACCCTAGGCGACGGCCGACGGACCGCCGCGGCGCGGGCTAGGCCCGCGCCGCGAGCTCGGTGCGGATCTTCTTCGGCAGCATGAAGCGGACGTCCTCGTCGACCGCTCGCAGCTCGGAGACCTCGTCGGCGCCCCGGGCGCGGAAGAAGTCGACCAGCTCGGCGACCAGCTCCTCGGGCGCGCTGGCGCCGGAGGTGATCCCGACCGTCTCGACCCGCTCGAGCCAGGACTCGTGGACCTGTGAGGCGTTGTCGATCAGGTGCGAGGCGGCGCCGTGCTCGCGTGCGACCTCGACCAGGCGGTTCGAGTTCGACGAGTTGGTCGAGCCGATCACCAGCACCAGCTCGCACTCGCGGGCCAGCTGCTTGACCGCGATCTGGCGGTTGGTGGTCGCGTAACAGATGTCGTCGGACTTCGGTGCGGTGACGTTCGGGAAGCGCTCGCGCAGACGGGCGATGATCTCCCCGGTCTCGTCGACCGAGAGCGTCGTCTGGGTGATGGAGGCAACGTGGTCGGGATCGGGGAGCTCGAGCGCGTCGACGTCGGCGACCGTCTCGACTAGGACGATGTTCTCGGGCGCCTCGCCGGTGGTCCCCTCGACCTCCTCGTGACCCTGGTGGCCGATGAGCACGATCGTGTACCCCTGCTCGGCGAACTTGCGTGCCTCGACGTGCACCTTGGTCACCAGCGGGCAGGTGGCGTCGATCGTGCGCAGGTTGCGCCGCTCGGCGTTCGAGTGCACGCTCGGGGCGACCCCGTGGGCGGAGAAGACGACCAGCTCGCCCTCCGGCACCTCGGTCTCCTCCTCGACGAAGATCGCGCCGCGCTTCGCCAGCTGCTCGACCACGTGCTTGTTGTGGACGATCTCCTTGCGCACGTAGACGGGTGGCCCGTACATGTCGAGCGCGTGCTCGACCGTCTGCACGGCCCGATCGACACCGGCGCAGTAGCCGCGTGGCGCGGCGAGCAGGACGCGCTTGGGAGCGCGCGTTTGGAGGCCTTCGGGCACGCCCAGAGGGTAGCCGGGCGGCGGCCTGCGGCCACCAGCGCCTAGCGGATCCGGGGGATCGCGCGCAGCGCCGTCTCCCCCACCTTCTCGAGGCTCGCCGGGCAGACCTTGTCGAGGGTGTCCTCCGGGGTGTGCCAGTACCTGCCGGGCGGGGCGCCGGGGCCGTAGACGAAGTCGATCAGGTCGACCGCGGGGATCCCCGCCTCGACGAACGGGACGTGGTCGTCGTTGACCTCGAAGCCGTTGAACTGAAACGGCCCCGGGTCGCCGTAGAGCTCCGACGCGGCGACCGCGAAGCCCGCGTAGAGGTCCTGGTCGGAGTTCGGCTCGTACGGGATCTGCAGGTCGCAGTCGCCGACCAGGTCGAAGAGGACCATCGCGCGGATCTGGGCCAGCGGCACCGAGCCCTGCTCGCCGCCGGCGCGCGCGTACTCGACGTACTGGCGGCTGCCGCGGGTCCCGTCGCGGTCGAAGTCGCGGTCGCCACGCGCCTCCTCGCCGTCGAAGGCGACCAGCTGCACCGAGGGGCCGGCCAGCCGCCGCGGCAGCGCCCTGGCGAGCTCGAGCAGGACGGCGACGCCGGAAGCGCCGTCGTTGGCGCCGACGAACCCCGGGATCGAGTCCTTGGTGTCGTAGTGGGCGCCGACGATCACCGTGCCCGGTTCGTTGCCGGGGATCGTCGCGAGCACGTTCTCCCACGGCGACTGGATCGAGATCCCGGTCAGGCCGGCCTCCTGCCAGCGCGAGGCGATCAACTTCGCCGTCCGGTGGGCGGCCGCGGACCCCGAGGGACGCGGGCCGAGCTCGACCTGGGCGACCCGGTCGTCGAACGCCCGAGTGGAATCGAAGCCCGCCGCCTGCTCCGCTTCGCGTCCGGGGTCGGCGGAGGGACCGCTGTCGTCGCCGCACCCGGCGATCACGGCGGCGACGATGATGGCGACGGCGAGGGCGCGCATCCGCTGTAACTTAGGCGCGATGGCACAGGGGCACATGGACAGGCTCTCCGCCCTCGACGTCTCGTTCCTCACCAACGAGAGCTCGGCGAGCCACATGCACGTCGGCGGCATCTGCATCTTCGAGGGCCCGCCGCCCAGCTACGAGAACCTGCTCGAGCACGTGCGCTCGCGCCTGCACCTGGTGCCGCGCTTCCGCCAGAAGCTCGCCTACCCGCCGGCCCCGACCGGGCGGCCGTTCTGGGTCGACGACCCGGCCTTCAACCTCGAGTACCACCTACGCCACTCGGCGCTGCCCTCGCCGGGCTCGGAGGAGCAGCTGCGGAACATGGCCGCCCGCGTGTTCAGCCAGCAGCTCGACCGCACCAAGCCGCTCTGGGAGCTGTGGATGGTCCAGGGGCTGACCCGCAAGCGCTTCGCCTTCGTCACCAAGACCCACCACGCGCTCGTGGACGGCGTCTCCGGGGTCGACATCGCGACGGTCCTGTTCGACGTCAAGCCCGTGCCCGAGCCGGCCGAGCCCGACCGCGACTGGATCCCGAGCCCGACCCCGTCGGCCGCCCAGCTGCTGGCCAAGGACGTCGAGGGCCTCGCCCGTACGCCGCTGCGCGCCCTGCGCCGGCTCGAGCACGCGGTCGAGCACCCGCAGGCGACCCTGCACCAGGTCTCCGAGGCGGCCGAGGCGCTGGGCGAGGTGGGCTGGAACTTCGCCAACCCGGCGCCCGAGACGCCGCTCAACCAGCCGGTCGGAGCGCACCGGCGATTCGAGTGGGTGCGGGCGGACCTGGCCCAGTTCAAGCGGATCAAGTCAGCGCTCGGCGGCACCGTCAACGACGTCGTGCTCGCCGTCGTCACCGGGTCGCTGCGCCTGTGGCTGCACTCGCGCGGCGTCCGCACCGAGGGCCTGCACCTGCGCGCCCAGGTCCCGGTCTCGATCAGGGCCGCCGACGAGCGCGGCCAGCTCGGGAACAAGATCGCCGCGGTGCGCGGCCCGATCCCCGTCTACGTCGAGGATCCGGTGAAGCGGCTCGAGGTCTGCCGCAAGGGCATGGAGGGGATCAAGCAGTCGAAGCAGGCACTCGGCGCGGAGGTGATCTCGCGCTTCAACGACTTCGCCCCGCCGACCCTGCTCGCGCAGGCGGCGCGGGTCAACTTCTCCACCCGCCTGTTCAACCTCGTGGTCACCAACGTCCCCGGACCGCAGATCCCGCTCTACGTGCTCGGCCGCGAGCTCGAGGACATCTTCCCGGTCGGCTTCCTGCCCCCGCAGCAGGCGCTGTTCGTGGCGATCATGAGCTACAACGGGGGCATCAACTTCGGCCTACTGGCCGACTACGACGTGATCGACGACGTCGCCGAGATCGCCGCCGGGATCGAGTTCTCGATCGGCGAGCTGGTCGAGGCGGCGGCCGCCGCGGAGTCCGGGACCGACCGCGAGGCGGAAACGGCGACCGCGTGACAACGATCGACAGGGAGGCGCGATGAAGGCAGGAAAGGTGATCGGGGCCGTTGCGGCCGTGGCGGCGGCGCTGACCGTCGCCGGAGCGGCGGGCGCGGCCGCCGGCGACACCGTCTACACCGGCGCGACCGACGAGGGGGTGAAGGTGAAGCTCACCGTCGCCAGCCCCGGGAACGCGACCAAGTTCAAGATCGGCAAGACCAAGATCAAGTGCGACGAGGGGGGCACGCTCTCCAACAAGGCCGGCACCTACAGCGGCTTCGACCGCTCCGACCCGGGCTCGTTCAAGGACAAGCGGACGACGAAGAGCAGCGCGGGCGGCTTCGACTTCAAGACCAGGTCGAAGCTCGCGGGCGAGGCCGACGCCGGCAGCGCCTCGTGGAGCGGGACGCTGAAGCTCTCGACCAAGGTCTTCGACGGCCGCGAGCAGATCGACAGCTGCAGGCTGAGCACGGCTTGGACCGCGTCGTAGCGCCGACCTAACGGGTGAGCGCCCGCGCCTGGTTTGCCTTCGGGGCCGTCTCGGTCCTCTGGGGCATCCCCTACTTCTTCATCAAGGTCGCCGTCGACGACGGCGTGCCGCCGGCGTTCCTCGCCTGGGTGCGGGTCACCCTGGCGGCGGCGATCCTGATCGCGCTCAGCTGGCGGCTCGGGCTGCTCGGCTCGCTGCGCGGGCGCGGCCGGGTCCTGGCGATCTACGCCGTGGCCGAGATCGTCATCCCGTTCCCTTTGATCGCTGCCGGTGAGCAGCACGTGAGCTCGTCGCTGGCGGCGATCCTGATCGCGACCGTGCCGCTGATCGTCGCCGTGCTGGCGCTGCGCTTCGACCACGCCGAGCGCGCGGCCGGCAGCCGCCTGGTGGGGCTCTTCGTCGGCTTCGCGGGGGTGGTCGCGCTGGTCGGGATCGACATCGCGGGCGAGTCGGACGAGCTGCTCGGCGCCGGCGCGATCCTGCTCGCCGCGGTCGGTTACGCGATCGGCCCGATGGTGCTCAAGCGGCGGCTCGCCGACCTCGATCCCCGGGCGCTGATGGGCGGCGCGCTGGCGATCGCGGCGCTGGCGCTGACCCCGGCGGCGCTCGCGGCGCCCCCGGACGAGGCGGTCCCGGCCGAGGCGGTGATCTCGCTGATCGTGCTCGGGGTGCTGTGCACGGCGGCCGCCTTCGTCTTCTTCGGCGCCCTGATCGCCGAGGTCGGGCCCTCGCGCGCCTCGGTGATCACCTACGTCGCCCCGGCGGTCGCCGTCGTCCTCGGCGTCGCCGTGCTCGACGAGAGCCTCGGACCGGGTGCGATCGCGGGTCTGGCGTTGATCCTCGCCGGGTCCTGGCTATCGACCGGCGGCCGGCTGCCGCCCGGTGGCCTAGGCGCGATCGCCGCTCGACGCGGAGGCGGACGCCGAGAGCTCGAGCAGCTGCCAGGCGAGCGCCGCGGCGGCGTCGGCGCCGAGGCGGAGGCTCGCGATCCTGCCGAAGCGGTCGTCGACGACGGCCACGGCGACGTCCTCGCCGTGGCGAGCGAGGACCAGCTCTTCCCCCGTCCGGGTCTCGATCGTGGTCATGGGCCCCCGCCGCCCGCGGCGGGCGGGGGATATTAGGGCACCCTAATTCTTCGTGCTCAGGAGACGACAGCGGTCCGGTAGCGCCGCACCGCGAGCGTCCCGAACACCGCGATCAGGCCGAGGCTCCAGGCGACGGCGCCCCAGATGTCGTTGCCGCCGGGGCCGCCGACGAACAGCGCGCGGACCGCGTCGACCATGGTCGAGAACGGGTTGATGTCCGTGGCGAAGGTCTGCAGCCAATCGGGCATCGTCTCCGGCGGCACGAACGCCGACGAGGCGAACGTCAGCGGGAAGATCAGAATGAAGCCGAACGTGTTCGCGCCCTCGGGCGTCGAGGCGTAGAGCCCGACGCACGCGAACACCCACGAGAACGCGTAGCCGATCAGCAGGCACAGGGCGACCCCGGCAGCGACCTCGAGCGCGGAGGTCGCGAACGCGAAACCGACGATGTAGCCGACCACGATCATCACCGCAAGCGCGAGGGCGTTCATCGCGATGTCCGACAGCGTGCGCCCCGTGAGCACCGCCAGCCGCGACATCGGCAGGGAGCGGAAGCGGTCGACGAGGCCCTTCTTGAGGTCGTCGACCAGGCCGAGTGCGGTCGCGAAACCACCGAACGCCATCTGCTGAACGATGATCCCCGGGATCATGAAGTCGGCGTAGTCGTCGTAGCCGGGCGTCTGGATCGCCCCGCCGAACACGGCGACGAACAGCAGCGTGAACATGACCGGCTGGACCGTGTAGGCGGTCAGCAACTCCGGGTTGCGCGGGATCCGCCTCAGCGCCCGCATCGCGAGCACGAGCGTGTCCGAGATCGCGAAGCGCAGGCCGAGGCTCATCGGACGGCCTCCTGCGGGTGCTCGCCGGTGTCGGGATCGGCCTCGTCGACCTCCTCCGGCTCGGGCGGGCGGCCGGTGAGCGTGAGGAAGACATCGTCGAGGGTCGGCCGGCGAACGGCGATGTCGTCGATGTCGATCCGGGCGGCGTCGAGGTTGCGGACCGCGCCGGCGATCGCCCCCGCCTGGTCGCGGACGGGCACCCGGACGACGCCGTCGTCGGCGGACGGCTGCTCGCAGGCGATCCCCGAGAGCGCCGAGATCGCCTCCTGAGCCTGTTCGGGGCGCACCAACCGGACCTCGATCCGCTCGCCCCCGACGCGTTCCTTGAGCTCGTCCGAGGTCCCCTCGGCGATCAGGGTGCCGTGGTCGATGACCGCGATCCGATCGGCGAGGCGATCCGCCTCGTCCAGGTACTGAGTCGTCAGCAGCACGGTCGAGCCCTGGGCGACGCGGGCCTCGATCACCTCCCAGAGGCCGAGCCGGCTGCGCGGGTCGAGCCCGGTGGTCGGCTCGTCGAGGAAGAGCACCGGCGGGCGCGCGACGAGCGCCGCCGCGAGATCCAAGCGGCGGCGCATGCCGCCGGAGTAGGTGCTCACCAGGCGATCGCCGGCCTCGTCGAGGTCGAAGCGGTCGAGCAGCTCGCGTGCCCGCTCCTGAGCGGAATCGCGGCCCAGGTGGTAGAGCCTGCCGACCATCTCGAGGTTCTCGAACCCGGTCAGCCCCTCGTCGACCGCCGCGTACTGGCCGGCGAGGCCGATTTGCGCGCGCAGCTCGGCCGCGTCCTTGACCACGTCGAGGCCGGCCACACGCGCGCTCCCCGCGCTGGGCGGGAGCAGCGTGGTCAGGATCCGGACCGCGGTCGTCTTCCCGGCACCGTTGGGGCCGAGCAGCCCGAGCACGGTCCCCTGCTCGACCTCGAGGTCGATCCCGCAGAGCGCCTGGACGTCGCCGTAGGACTTCTGCAAGCCCTCGATCTCGATTGCCGGGTTGGAAGAGGCCAAGTCGAGCAACTTATCTACCCAAGCGCCTCGATTTCGATGCGAATTCGTGAACGTGTGCATCGCCAACCCGAATAGCGCGGGTAGCATCAGCGGCGTGGAGTCGATCAACTACCACCTCGAGCTCACACCGGCGCAGCTGAAGATCACGCATACCGCGCTGCGCAGCCTGCTCGACGACTTCGGTCACGACGAGCGCGAGATCCACATCCTGATCAACGAGGTGCTGGCGAAGCTTCCCGACGAGCACGCGATTCGCGCGATCCAGCTCGACGTAGAGCTGGCGCCGGCGGAGCCGGATCGCGACCCGGACCCGGGCTCGTCGCCCGGCGCCGCCGCCTAGCATCAAGCGCCCCTGAGCCTCTCGGTCCAGATCGGCCTGCTGCTCGCGCTGGCGACCGCGTTCGCGTCCGTGCTCGGCTTCCTCTACAAGCACCGCGGCGCGGTCGAATCGCCGCAGGTCGAGCTGCGGCGGCCGGTCCGCACCTCGCTCGCCCTCTTCCGCTCGCCCTGGTACACGCTCGGGATCGTCGTCGCGATGGCGGGCTGGGGCCTGCACGTCGGCGCCCTGGCGCTGGCGCCGATCTCGCTGGTCCAGTCGGTGATCGCCGGCGGCCTGGTCCTGCTCACGGTGACCGCCGACCGGCTGTTCGCGCACCAGGTCACCCGGCGCGAGTGGATCGGGGTCGGGCTGGCGGCCCTCGGGCTCGCCTTCCTCGCCGCGACGCTCGAGGGCGCCGGCGACGAGGCCCACGCCGACTACGAGACGGCCCGCCTGCTCACCTACCTGGTCGTGGTCGGCGCGGCGGCCATCGCGGTCGCCGTGGCCGCGATCCGCAACCCCCGCGAGGGGGTGATGCTCGGGGTCTCCGCGGGCCTCTTCTGGGCCGCCTCGGACACCTCGATCAAGGCGCTCTCGGGCGAGCTCGGCGACTCGGCCTGGACCGCGATCGTGTTCAGCCCGCTCGCCGTCGTGATCGCAGTCTGCTCGGCGGTCGGGCTGGTGGTCTCGGCCCGCAGCCTGCAGGTCGGCAAGGCGGTACCGGTGATCGCGCTGACCAGCGTCGCCGCCAACTCGCTGACGATCGCCGCCGGGCCGCTGGTGTTCTCCGAGCCGTTTCCCGACGACGCGGTCGGCGTCGCCCTGCGGCTGGCCGCCTTCGGGCTCGTGATCGTCGCCGCCGCGCTCACCCCGGCCCCGGTGAGCGCGGCCGAGCAGCTCGAGGAATCCGACCTCAGCGAGGCCCCGGCGGGATGACGGCGGTCAGACGAGGCCCATGTACCAGACCCCGAAGGTGACCCCGAAGAGGCCGATCGCCGGGATCAGGGCGCTGCGGTAGACCGGCTCGACGATCCGCCTGGTCAGGACCCAGGCGAAGGCGGTGGTGCAGAGCGCCATCGAGGCGATCGACATCGGCGCGAACACGCCCAGCGCGAGCGCCGCCTCGAGCTTCGTCGGCAGCGCCGCCAGCAGCAGCAGGACGATGGCCCCGGTGCCGGCGATCCCGTGCAGGACGCCGATCGAGAACGCCTGGCGCGGGGTGCGAACCGGCCGATGGCCGTGCTCGCGCGGCTGCGCCGGGCGCAGGTGCGAGTGCGCGCCCTCGGGCTCGGGGTGCGCGTGGCGCCCGGCGCGGAAGTCGCCCCGGAACCACTTCCAGATCACCCGCAGTGCGAGCACCACGATCACCAGGCCGATCGCCTTCTCGGCGCCCGACTCGAGCCACACCGGCAGCTCGGACTTGAAGGCGATCAACGGGATCCCGATCACGACCAGCATCGCCGCGTGCCCGAGCCCCCACCAGGCGCCGAGCCGGGCGGCGGCGCGGGTGTCGCCGTCCTCGGCCGCGACCAGCGAGGTGACCGCGACCAGGTGGTCTGGATCGGAGGCGTGGCGGAGCCCGAGCAGGAAGGCGATCGCGAGCGCGACCAGCAGCGGCGCGCCGTCGAACAGCCCCGTGAGCCAGGTGTCGATGTCCTCGGCGGGCTTGAACAGAAACTCGAAACTGACTGACGCCATCACGGTGCCTCCTTGCGTGACGCGCTCAGACCAGGGCCGGCATCGCGCGATAGGTGATCAGGACGCCGACGAGCACGATCGCGCTCGCCGACAGGGCGGGAAGCGCGCCGGTCAGGCGGCCTCCGAACAGACGCTGCTCGGGGCGCAGGCGACCGATCAGCCGCCCGCCCCAGATCGTCACCAGCCCGACCGCGCTCACGGTGGCCGCGAGCCCGAGGCTGAAGGCGAAGATCAGGCCCATCCCGAGCCCGACCCGGTGCTGTGAGATCGCCGCGATCAGGACCACGAGCGCCGACGGGCACGGGACCAGTCCGCCGGAGACGCCGAGCCCGAGCAGCTCCCGGCCCCGGATCGGGGCGTCGTGCGGGTGATCGTGCCCGTGCGAGTGCGAGTGGCAGTGGTCGTGGCCGTGCTGATCGACGGCGCCCGCGCGCGCGGCGCGCCAGCGGCGATAGCGCGAGCGCATCACGGTCAGCCCGACCCCGACCACGAGCAGCCCGGAGGCGACCCCGAGCCACGGGTAGATGTCCTCGGGGAGCACGTACTCGGACGCGAGCAGCGTCACCAGGCCGAGGGCGAAGACCGAGACGGTGTGGGTCGCGGTCACGGTCAAGCCGAGGGCCAGCGCGTGGCGCGGGCGCCCGCGCGACCCGGCGAGGTAGCCGGCGACCATCGCCTTCCCGTGCCCGGGCGAGAGCGCGTGCAGGGCGCCCCAGCCGAACGCGGTCGCGACCAGGACCAGGATCAGGAGCCCGTGGGCGTCGGAGCCGGTCAGGGTGGCGGCGAAGCCGTCGCCGCCACCCGAGCCCGAGGTCGCAGCCTGGTCGGATCCCGGCGCGCTCACGGTCCCGTTCCCGGGCGTGACCGTGAACCGGGCGCTCGACTGGTCGCGCGGGCTCTCGAGCAGGTCGGCGGGGTAGTCGCGCAGGCCGCCGGTGGGATCGTCGGCGGGGACGCTCGAGTCGACCGCGGTCCCCTCCCCCGGGACGGCGCGGATCGCACGCCAGCCGACCCGCGACGCGTAGGCGTCGTTGGCGACCTCGACCTCGGCGCCGTCGACGGTCGCCGGGAGCCGGAAGTCGGCCTCGAGCCGGGTCAGCCGCAGCCCCGCCTGTCCGGCGGGGAACGAGAGCTCGACCGCTCGGGCGGGCCCGAGGTCGACCGGGCGCCCGTCGGCGGTCACCGCGATCCCTTCGGCGGCGGTCGCCAGCAGCTCGTCGACCAGCGGCCCGGTCTCGGCGCCGGCGAGCCGCCCGTCGCCGTCGGAGTCGTAGCGCTGCAGCTGCTGGAAGCTCGGGATCTCGGCCTGGTCGAGGACGTAGTGGAGCTCGCCGCCGGCGCGATCGAAGCGCAGCTCGAGCAGCTGGTTGGTGGAGAAGTTGCCGAGCGGATGGGCGGCGGCCCCGGCCGGCAGCAGCAGGAACGCCGCGGCCACCGCGAGCAGCGAGAGCAGGCGCGCCGGCCGGCTCATCCGAGACCCTCGAGCGTCGCCTGTGCGCGCGGCCCGTGGAAGGGGCTGAAGGCGGGGGTGCGCTCGACCACCTCGGTCAGGTAGCGGCGTGCGAGCCCGGTGCGCCCGGCGTCGGCCGCGATCACCCCGGCGTGGTAGAGGAAGGTCGGATCGGCCGACCCGAGGCGCATCGCCTCGCGGGAGGAGGCGAGCGCGGCGCGGCCCTCGCCGGCGCTGCGCAAGGCCCAGGAGAGCGCGTCGGCCGAGCGCACCCCCGGCGCCGCCCGCCAGGCCGCGCGGGCGAGCTCGACCGCGCGGGCCGGATCGCCGTGGTCGGCCTCGAACAGCGCCAGCTCGACGTCGACGTTGACGCCCGAGTCCTGCAGCAGCCGCGCCTCGACCTGGACCAGGGCCAGGTCCCGCGCCGCCGCCGCGTCGCGGCCGGCGGCGAGCTCGGCCTCGGCGAGCGCGATCGCATACTCGGGCAGCGGCAGGCGCTCGACCACCTCGCGGTAGCCGTCGATCGCCGCGCCGAGGTCGCCGCGGGCGGCGTCGACCCGTGCGAGTCCGGCGAGCGCCGGCGAGTAGCCGGGGCTGGCCGCGAGCGCGGCGCGGTAGGCGCCCTCGGCCGCGGCGGGGTTGCCGCGGGTGAGCTCGAGCCCACCCGTCAGCGTCTGCACGTAGGCGAGCGACTCGCCGCCGGCCGCCGACGAGACCGCGAGGCGCATCGCCTGCAGGGCGCCGCCGAGGTCGCCGGTGAGCTCGCGGAAATAGGAGACGCGCGCGTAGGCAGCCAGGTTCGGCTTCAGGGTCACCAGCCGGTCGAGGGTGCGGGCGGCGGCGCCGTAGCGGCCGAGCTCGATCTGGCCGTCGACGATCGCCGGATAGGGGCGCAGCAGGCCAGGCTCCTCGGCATGGGCGCGCTCTGCGAGCGCCAGGCCCTGGCGGAAGTCGTGGCGCGCGAGCGCCAGGGTCGCGGCCCCGGTCAGCGCCAGCGGATCGTCCGGGGCGGTCGCGAGCGCCGCGTCATAGGCGCGGTCGGCGCGCTCGTAGAAGCCGGGCTCGCCGGTCTCGCGCGCCCGTAGGTAGTAGGCGTCGCCGAGCAGGGTCGCCGCGGCGGCGTCCGTGGGATCGGCGGCGACGGCGCTCTGCAGCTCGGCGATCCGCGGCTCCCCGGCGGCGGGGGCGCGGGCGTCGAGCGCCGCAGGGGCGCCGGCGCCGGCGTCGGGATCGGTGCCGTTGACGAGGGCGAAGACCCCGAGCGCCGCGGCGAAGGCGATCAGCGTGCCGAGCACCCTGGTGGCGATCGGGCGGAGGGCGATGGCGTTGGACATCTGGGAAAGCTCTTCTCGTCGGGTCGAGGAGGAGCCCGTCCGGGGGGCGCCGCGCGGGCGCCCCCCGGTTCGGGTCGGTCGGATCAGCCCCCCGCGGGCACCGGCGGGTGCGCCGGCTCCACGTATTGACCCGGGTTCGAGTCGAAGCCCGACTCCGGATCGGAGAGGTAGGGGAACTGCGACTGGAATCCGACGCTGTCCTGGTCGACGCCGTCGCCGAGCGGCACCTCGTTGCCGACGAGGAAGCCGGCGACGACCTGGAGCTCGATGTCGACCACGTCGTCGGCCGGTCGGCGGCCGTTCGGGAACCCGGCGGTGTCGCCGCCGATGACGCCGAAGCGGTCCGGGCTCGCCGACGGCGGCACGCCCAGGTTGAGCTTCAGCGTGTCCACCGGGGTGCCGGCGAACTTGCCCGAGTGCTGGTTCAGGCCCGGGATGCCCGTGAGCAGGGCCTGGACGATGTCGGTGCGATCGGTCTCCGGCGCGTTGATGTCGAACAGCGCGTTGAGCACCGCCGCCAGCTCCGGATTGGTCGCGTACTTGCCGTACAGCTCCGCGTCACGGTCGGGAGTCGTGCGGTTGAACTTGTCCTTCATCCCCAACGGGATCACGACCTCGTTGATCAGCGGATTGCCGAGCCGCGAGACCTGGACCCACTTGTTGGTCTTCTTGTTGACCGTCGCCGGAGCTCCGGAGATGCCCCAGCCGGCGTTCGTGACCTCGAGCTTGCGGCGCTCGGTGGTCGACCAGACGCCGACGACCGCGTTGGTCGCGTCCGGGCCGGAAACGGCCTGCCCGTTGCGGGTCACGTCGGACTCGGGGATCTGCATCACCGTGCTCGACGTCCAGTAGCCGGAGAGGTCGTCGCGACCCTGACCCTGGTTGCCGGTCAGCATTCGCACGTTGATCGCGTCGAACGTCGCGCCCAGGTCGACGAAGAACGGCTCGTCGCGGGTGCCGACGAACAGCTTGGTGCCGTTCGGCAGCGTCCTGGTCGCCTCGGAGACGAAGTTGCCGTAGTTCGGGAACGTCTTCGGCCCGATGTTCGGCGGCGCCACCGGCACGTTGTTGGCGATCTTGCGCTTCGACTTCAGCTTGCCCTTGGGGCTGTACTCCTCGCGCACGAGGTCGTAGCGCTGAATCACGTTCAGGCCTGGGTCGGCGAAGTTCTGCGTCCCCGGGCCGGCGTAGAGGAACGACTCCGGATTCCGCGTCTCGGTGTCGAACGTGAACCGGTAGCGGATGTCCGCCACCCCGTCGCCGTTGTTGTCGATGTTGTTGTAGTACCGCGCCCGATCGTCGAAGCGGAAGAAGTTCGGGCCGTTCGCCGGGACCTGTCCGGGAATCCAGTCGGACGCGATCGTGATCGAGTCCTCGGCCCCGGGGGCGGTCCAGGCGTACACGTCGGTGTTGTCCGCGGAGGGGTCGAGCATGATGTTCGGCGCCTCGCGGTGGCTCGACCCGAGACCGATCGGTACGGCGATCGCCGCCGCGACGGCTACCGCCGCCACGACCGTCCAGCCGCGGGCCTTGCTCAGTGGCTGTCTCATCGTCAATCCTTTCGATGAGGTTGCTCCGGCCGGCGAAGTTCGCCGTCCCTTTTCGCAAGCGCTTACGGCTCCGGTTGCCGGAGCGGATCAGCGCCGCTGTGGATTCGGGCCGATCGGACGAGCCACTCGCCGCCCGATCGGCGGTGCGCTCAGCTCTTCACGCGCAGGCGCTTGGTGTCCGAGCGCTTGCAAGCGGGCTGTCACCGCGAGCGATAGTTTGCGGACGATGGCGCACGCCAACGTCGAGATGGTCCGAAAAGCGTTCGAGCGCTTCGCCCGCGGAGAGGACCCGGACCCCGACGCCTTCGATCCCGCCTTCGAGTTCGACAACTCCGACGGGGTCATCGACCCGGCCGTCTACCACGGTCCCGAGGGCCTCGACGAGTACCGCTCGGCGATGGACGCGATGTGGGGAGAGGTGCGGTTCGAGGCGCTCGAGTACATCGCCGCCGGCGACGACACGGTGGTGATGGCGATGCGCCTGCACGCCGTCGGCGCCGACGGGACCCGGGCGACCGAGAACAGGACCGTCGTCTTCCGGATCCGCGCGGGCCGGTTTGCCCACGCGAAGGCGTTTCAGAACCGGGCCGCGGCGCTCGAGGCCGCCGGCGTGCCCGAGTAAAAGCGCCGCCTGACCGGTTACGCGGCCAGCGCGTCGAGGTACGCCTGGACCGCCCGCGGGTCGCCGCGGTCGTCGCGGAGGCCGATGTAGCGGTCGGGGCGGACTGCGACCACGGTGACGCCGGCGACGCCGAGCTCGGCCGCCACCGACTCGTCGAGCTGCCCGACCCCCGCGCCTTCCGGATCCGTGCTCAGACCGACGACCCCGGCCACGACCGCTCCCAGGTGCCGCTCCAGCTCGGCGACCAGCTCGGCGACCCGGTCCGGGTCGGCGTCGGGACCGCCGATCACCACCAGCGTATGTCCC
>DASPGZ010000086.1:0-23522 GCA_035620355.1 Solirubrobacterales bacterium
CTCGGCGCGCTCGCGGAGGGCGTCACGTTCCTCGCGGGCCTCGTCGCGCTGCGCCTTGTGCTCGCCCGCCTTGCGCTCGAGCTTCTCGAGCCGCGCCGAGAGCTCCTCGATTCGCGCCTTGGCCTCGTCGAGCGCCGTCGCGACCTCCTCGCGGGCGGAGGCGTCGGCGTCGCGGAGCCGCTCGAGCTCCTCGCGGGCGACGCGCTCCTGCGCAAGCTCACCCTCGAGCCGCTCCATCTCGGACTCGGCGACGTCGTCGAGGGCCGTGGCGACCATCTCCGCGATCCGGCTCTGGAGTGCGGATGAAGGGGGTTCCGGTGCGGCGGCGGGCTCCGGCTCGACCGCGACCGGCTCCGGCTCGACGGCGGCCGGCTCCGGCTCGACCGGCTCCGGCTCGACCGCGACCGGCTCAGGCTCGAGAACCGGCTCGGGCGCGATCGTGGGCTCGGGGGCGAGGAAGGGCTCCGGCTCGGCGGCGACCGCCTCGATCTCGATCGGCGGCTCGGGCTCGGGGGTCGCCGGCTCCACCACCGGCTCGGGCTCCAGCGCGTCAAGCTCGATCACCGGCTCGGGCTCCAGCGCGTCAAGCTCGATCACGGGCTCGGGGTCGGTCGGCTCGTCGCTGAGGATCCGGTCGAGGTCGGTCTCGACCGCGTCGAGCCTCTCGGCCGTCGGCTTCGATTCCCAGGCGAAGTCGAGCTCGTCCGAGCTCTCAGCCTCCGCCACCTGCTCCTCGTCGACCGGCTGCGGAACGGACGCCTGCGGTTCCAGCACGAACTCCTCCTCCGTCTTGACCTCGGGTTCCAGGATCTCCTCCACCGACACGGGTTCCTCCGCGAGCGGCTCGGGCTCGGGCTCCGGGCCCGGCGCGCTCTGCGCCGGCGCCGGCGGCGGGGTCGCCGCGGGCGGGGTCGCCAGCAGGGCCTCGATCGCCGCTTCCGTGGCGACGGCGGTGCGCACTTCGCTGCGCGTGATCACGCCGATGTCGGAGACCGCGAGCGAATCGAGCGGGTCGGCGAGCGCGACGATCAGGGCGCCGTCGGCGTCGAAGGCGAGCGGGGCGGCGCGGTAGCGGCGCGCCATCTCGGCGCCGACCAGGCGCCGGGCCCCGTCGTCGACGGGAAACTGGGCCAGGTCGACGAACGGCAGGCCGTTGCGCTCGGCGATCGCGCGGGCGAGCTGCTCGTGGCCGATCGCGCCGTTTTCGAGCAGCAGCGACTCCGGCGGCTTGCCGAGACGCCGGCTGTGGGCGACGGCCTCGCGGACGGCATGCTCATCGGCGAAGCCGAGCTCGACGATCACGTCGCTGAGGAATCCCGAGCAACCCTGGTCCGAGGACGGCGGGGTCACCCCCGGTGCGTCGGCGAACGATCCGGTCGCGGACTCGGGCCCGAGGCCGACGCTCATGCGTAGCTCCCGTTGGCGGTGGCGACGGCCCGCTGGCTCACCGCGCGCTCGGCGAGCTCGAGGGCGGCGGTCGCCGAGGCCGTGCCGCCGAGGGCGATCGAACCGTGGCCGACCTGCACCTCGACCGGCCGGCCATGGGTGACCCGCCGCAAGTTTCCGATGAAGCGCTGGGCGAGAGCCTCGACCCCGGCCTCGTCCACGCAGCCGATCATCGCCACGCCCAGGTCCATCGGGCCGATGCGCCCGACCTGGTCGGTGCTGCGGACCGCGCCGGCGAGCGCCTCGGCGGCGTCCTTGAGCGCCCGCACGGCGAGCGGCGAGCCGGCCGGCTCGTCGCCGGCCTCGACCCGGAAACAGACCGCCATCGTCTCGACCGTTCCGCGGCGGGCGAGCTTCCACTCGCGCTCGAGCAGGTCGAGGAAGCGCGCCCGGCCGGGGAGGCCGGTGTCGGCGTCGGCGTCGGAGGTCTCGCTGACCCGCTGGCGCAGAGCGCGAAGCTCGTTTCGGGTGTTCACCCGCTCCCACTCGTAGGAGAGCATCCGGGCGGTGAGCCCGAGCAGCACCACGTGCTCGGAGCTGTAGTCGCCCTGGCGGCGCGAGAGCGCCGCGACCATGCCGACGATCGCGCCGTCGCTCATCTCGAGCGGCAGCGCCACCCACTCGCCGAGCCCGATCGACTGCAGGTACTCGGAGTCGAGGTCGTCGACCGCGGCGGTCCCCTCGATCGCCGTCGACCCGGGGCCGAGGCCGTTGGCGGGGCTGACCTCGGCGAGCGGGATCATGTGGCCGCGCTCGATCCCGATGATCGAGGCGCCGCGCACGTCGATCACCCGCAGGCGGCCCTCGTCGGCCTCGACCTGGCCGAGGACGATCTCGCCCGGGACCTGGCTCGCGAGCATGTCGAGCGCGGCGTCGGTCGCCTCGGCGAAGCTCTGAAAGCGCCGGTTGATGAGCGGAAACAGCGACTGGAGCGGACGGTCCACGCTCCGAATATCGGCCGCGCACGCCCGGAGCATGAGCGTTGGGCGCCGCTGAACGGCGGCGTGCTCAGTCCTCGACGAACCGCTTCAGCTTGCCGGGCATGCTCTCGACCAGCTGACCGCGCAGAACGCCGACCAGCGGCCCCCGGATCACGAGCCCGAGCATGCGCCCGAGGTCGACCTCCATCCAGTAGGTCGCCCGGGTCCGGCCGTCGCCCAGATCCTCGAGCTCCCAGCTCCCCCTGACCGACTTCAGGTCGCCCTCGTCCTGCTCCCAGCGGATCGCCCTCGGCTCCTCGTAGGAGAAGCGCAGGGTCGAGTTCAGCGTTCGCACCTTGCCGTCGGTCTCGGTTCGGACCAGCACCTGGCGCCCGTCGCCGTCGCGGTCGAGGCACTCGGCGACCTTGATCTCGGGCTGCCAGCGCGGCGAGCCCTCGACGTCGGCGGCGGCCTCGAACACCTCCGCGATCGGCGCCTCGATCTCGGCGCTCGCCTTGCCCTCGATCGCCATCGGCGCCGCCTATCCCTGCTCCGCCGGCGGGGCGAGCCGGTCGGCGAGCCGGTTCATGCCCCGCTCGCGCGCCGCCTTCGCGGCGCCCTTGCGGTCGGTCGCGCGGTTCCGGGGCCGCTTCAGCTTCGCGTCCTGGAGCGTGGCGATGCGCTTGAACGCGAGCAGCTCGTCGCTCGACCCGAGCAGAGCGGTGCGCAGCTTCGGCCGCGTCTCCGAGATCGCCGCCTCGAGCACCGCCTCGAGCGAGCCGTGCTTTCGCAGCAGCTCCGCGGCCGTCTTCTCGCCGACGCCCTTCGCCCCGGGGAGCCCGTCGGAGGGGTCGCCGCGCAGCGCGATGAAGTCGGGAACCAGCTCCGGGGGGACTCCGTAGCGACGCTCGACCTCTGCCGGATCCACCTGCTGGGCCCCCTTGCCGGTGCTGACGTAGAGCACCGTCACCTGCTTCGAGGCGCATTGGAACATGTCGCGGTCGCCGGTCATCACCAGGGTCGAGCCGCCCGCCTTGGTCTCGAGCTCGGCGAGCGTGCCGAGCAGGTCGTCGGCCTCGAGCGAGTCGTGGTCGGCGACGGTCCAGCCGAAGGCCCCGAAGAACGCCGGCGCGTCCGCCCACTGGCCCACGAGCCCCTCGGGCATCGCCGGACGCTGGGCGTGGTACGGGGGGTAGAGGTCGGTCCGGTAGGCGGCGGCATCGGGTCCGAGGCAGAGGGCGACCGCGCGAGGATCGTGTTCTTCGACCGCCTGCAGGATCAGGTTCGCCGAGCCGAGCAAGGCGTTGACCGGCTTTCCGTCGGCGCCCTTGATCGAGTCGGGCAGGGCGTAGAAGGCCCGGTAGAGCATCGAGGGCAGGTCGACGGCGAGCAGGGGCTGGGCCACACCGGGAACGGTATATGTGTCAGACTTCCGGACTTTGTCAATCAACATGGTGAGGAAGTGATGAATCCACCGAAGGGAATCGTGATCGGGGTGGTCGCCGGACTGATCGCCGTCGGCGGGCTCGCCGCCTGCGGGGACGACGACGAGTCGAGCGACACCACGAGCACCGCGGCGACGCTCAGCTCCGACGAGCTGGTGAGCGAGGCGCAGGCGACCTGCAGCGAGCACAACAAGGCGATCAACGCCGCCGCCGCCGACCTGCCGGCCGACCCGAGCGCGGTCGAGGTCCGCACGTTCGTCAAGGACTACGTGCTGCCCCAGTACACGGCCTGGATCGGGACGCTCGACAAGCTCGCGCCGCCCGAGGACGTAGCCGCCGACTGGGACGCCTACATCACGGCCTCCTACGAGACCCGGGATGCGATCAAGGACAACCCGGACCTGGCCCTCGACCCGGACGCGACCGAGTTCGCGACCGTCAACGAGCAGGCCGACGCCCTCGGGCTCGGCGAGGAGTGCCACGCGGGGCCGACGCCGGCCTGACGCGTTGCGCAGGCGGGCGGGTGCGGTCGCCGCGGGACGGCCGCACCCGTCCGCTGCGTTAGCCTGCTCTCCGTTCACGGAGGGAGAGAGGTTTCGAGGTGAGGCGAGTTTCGGCAGGGATCCTGGCGGCGTGCGTGGCGGCGGCGATCGGCGCGGCGCCGGCGTCGGCGCTCGACAAGGTGGTCACGATCGGCTCCGACGGCCCGGGGCCGGCTGCCTACGACAAGGTCTACGTGCACCAGATGGGCCCGAAGAAGGCCGACCGCGTCCTGGTCCTGATGCCGGGGACCCAGGGCGGCGCCGGTGACTTCACCCTGCTGGCCGAGGACCTGATCGATCGCGTCGGCGGGATCCAGGTCTGGTCGATCGACCGGCGCTCGCAGGCGCTCGAGGACACCTCGGTCTTCGCGAGGGCGCTCTCAGGCGAGATCACGCTCCAGGAGATGTTCGACTACTACCTCGGCTGGACCGTCAACGGCGGCACCCCGGCCGACCACTTTGGCTTCCTCGACGCCGACACGGTCCCGTTCGCCCGCGAGTGGGGGATGCGTACCGCGCTCGAGGACGCTCGCAAGGTGGTCCTGGCGGCGGGCAGGAAGGGCCGCGAGGTGATCCTCGGCGGCCACTCGCTGGGCGCCTCGCTGACCGCGGCGTACGCGGCCTGGGACTTCAACGGCAAGCCCGGCTACGAGGACGTCGACGGCCTGGTGTTGATCGACGGCGGGCTGCTCGGCAGCTTCGACGCCTACGACCTCGCGCAGGCCCAGCAGCAGATCGCCGACCTGCAGACGTCGAACCCGTTCATCGATCTGCTCGGGATCGGCTTCCCCGAGGCCGCGGGGCTGTTCGCCGAGGTCGGCGGCGCCTACGCCCGTCTCGACGGCGCCGCGCCGGCGACCACGATCCAGAACTTCCCCTTGCTGCCCGACGCCTTCAGGCCACCGTTTCCGGTCACCAACCGGGCCCTGTTCGGCCACGCCTTCGACCGCGACACCTCGCCGGAGGCGCTCGGCCTGCTGCACGTCAACGCCGGCGCCCTGGCGGCGACCGGCGACCCGCGCGACTGGACCGACGGCGGGGTGACCCCGATCGCCCGTCTCGCCGAGACCTTCGGCCAGGAGCCGAGCAACGCGACCGAGTGGTACTTCCCGAAGCGGTTGACGATCGACACCAACGGCGCCAACCAGATGAAGATGAACGACGTGGCGCGCTTCCTCGGCCTACGGCTGAAGCACACGAACCAGATCGACGTGCCGATCTACGCCTTCCAGACCGACCTCACCGACGGCGGCGTCCTGCGCGGCGCGAGGGCACTGGTGAAGCGGGCGAAGACGACCAAGGGCGAGGCGATGCTGGTCAACGGGGCCCCGCAGCAGAGCCACCTCGACCCGCTCACCGCGGCGCCGGAGCGCAGCAAGTTCTTCAAGAAGCTGATCGGCTTCCTCGGCGCCGCCGGCTGAGGCCGGGCCGGCAGAGAGTTTGGGTTACCTAACACGGGAGCCGGTCCTTGCCCTAGGATTCATGAACTCGGCGCCCGGTGTTGGGCGGGAGAACACCGGGAGAGAAAGGCATACACGGATGAGCTCAACCGCGGAGTCAAAAGATCAGCTTCAGTCCTACGCGCGGCCGCGACTCGGGCGCAGCCTGCTCGACCTGGCGACCTCCGTGGTCCCCTACCTGCTGCTGACCGCGCTCATGTACGCGACCTGGGGCGACTCGATCTGGCTCACGCTCGGTCTGTTGCTGCCGACCTCAGGCTTCCTGCTGCGGACGTTCATCGTCTTCCACGACTGCGGTCACGGCTCGTTTTTGCCCAGCAAGCGCGCCAACCGCTGGGTTGGCCGCTTGACCGCGCTGTTGGTCTGGCAGCCGTACGAGAACTGGCGCTTCGACCATGCGGTCCACCACGGCACCGCCGGCGACCTCGACCGCCGCGGGCAGGGCGACGTCCCGACCTGG
Source organism: Solirubrobacterales bacterium (assembly GCA_035620355.1). GTDB lineage: Bacteria > Actinomycetota > Thermoleophilia > Solirubrobacterales > 70-9 > WHSW01. The sequence goes on from DASPGZ010000086.1 coordinate 6,274, forward strand.
ACCGTCGAGGAGTACTACTCGCGGCCGTGGCAGCAGCGCCTCGGCTATCGGCTCTTCCGCAACCCGCTGGTGATGTTCGGGATCGGCCCGATCTTCTCGCTGATGGTCGCGCCCAGGTTCAGCTCGCGCGACAAGCGCCGCCGCCTGCGAAACAGCATCATCCTCACCAACATCTCGCTGGCGATCGCGGTCACCGGCCTCTGCCTGCTGTTCGGGATCCCGGCGTTCCTGCTCGTGCAGCTGGCGCCGGCCTACCTCGCCGCGATGGCGGGCGTCTGGCTCTTCTACGTCCAGCACCAGTTCGAGGACGTCTACTGGGAGTCGGGCGAGCGCTGGAGCTACACCGACGCCGCTCTCGAGGGCAGCTCGTATCTGAAGCTGCCGAAGGTGCTCCAGTTCTTCACCGGCAACATCGGCCTCCATCACGTCCACCACCTGAACTCGCGGGTGCCGAACTACAACCTGCAGGCCGCGCACGACGAGAACGAGGTCTTCGCCCAGGTTCCCGTGCTCACCCTCCGCGACAGCTTCAAGTGCCCGCGGCTGAAGGTGATCGACACCAAGAGCGGCCGCCTGCTGACCTGGGCCGAGGCGCGGGCACTGGTTCGGGCTCCGTCGTCGCCGCCGGCGACCGCGCAGATCTGAGCGCTTGACATGAGCGAGCGTCCGCGACTGCTCGGGATCAACCACGTGGCGCTCGAGGTCGGCGACCTCGACGAGGCGCTGCGCTTCTACGGCTCGATCTTCGAGTTCGAGCTCCGCGGGCGGGTCCCCGGGATGGCGTTCCTCGACATGGGCGACCAGTTCCTGGCGCTCTCGGAGGGGCGCTCTCAGGCGCCGGACGATTCCCGGCACTTCGGCCTCGTCGTCGACGACAAGCAGGCGACGAGGGTGGCGCTGGAGGCTGCGGGCGCCCGGGTCCTGCCCGGCCGGGGACTCGACTTCGCCGACCCCTGGGGCAACCGGGTCCAGGTGGTCGACTACCGTGAGATCCAGTTCACGAAGCCCCCCGCCGTGCTCGCCGGGATGGGCGTCGAGATCGCCAAGTCCGACGAGGCGCTCGCCGAGCTGCGCGAGAAGGGCCTCGGCTAGCCCGCGCAGACCTCGGGGTTGACGCAGCGCGGCAGCCGCTCGCCCGCGAGCCCGGCGATCAGGTTGTCGACGGCGAGATCGGCCATCGCCTCGCGGGTGCGATGGGTGGCCGAGCCGATGTGCGGGACGACGAGCAGGTTCGGCGCCCCGAGCAGCGGGTGGTCGGCGGGCAGCGGCTCGGGGTCGGTGACGTCGAGCGCCGCGCCCGCGATCCAGCGCTCGCGCAATGCCCGCTCGAGCGCCGCGGAGTCGACGATCGGGCCGCGCGCGGTGTTGACCAGGTAGGCGGTCGGCTTCATCAGCCGCAGCTCCGGCTCCGAGACCAGCCCGCGCGTGTCGTCGGTGAGCGGCGTGTGGACGGTGACGAAATCGGCGCGCTCGAGTGCCCGCTCGAGCTGCGGCCGCTCGCGCCCGCAGCGGATCACCTCGCAGTCGAAGCCCTCGAGCCGGCGCGCGACCGTGTTCCCGATCCGCCCGGCGCCGACGATCGCCACCGCCGAGCCGTGCAGGTCGCGGCCCAGGAACGAGGCGGGGTTCCAGGTGCCCCACTGGCCCGAGCGGACGATCCGCTCGCCCTCGGGCAGACGGCGCGCGACGGCCAGCATCAGCGCCACCGCGAGGTCGGCGGTCGAGTCGGTGAGGACGTCCGGGGTGTGGCCGACCGGGATCCGCCGCGCGGTTGCCGCGGCAACGTCGACGTTGTCGACCCCGACCGCGTAGTTGGAGATCACCCTGAGCTCGGGCGCGGCGGCGATCAGCTCCGAGTCGACCGGGTCGGTGAGCAGCGAGAGCAGGCCGTACGCACGTGCGACGCCCGCGGTGAGCGCCTCGCGGGGCGGCGGAGCGTCTCCGGCCCAGACCTCGACCTCATGCAGCTCGCGCAGTCGGTCGAGCGCGGTCCCGGGCAGCTCTCGGGTGACGAAGCATCGGGACACGACCCGCACGCTGTCACACTCGGCCCGATGGACCTCGAGCTGCTCGAACGCCGCCTCGCCGACCGTGGCATGCCCGCCTACCGCGCCGATCAGGTCTGGGAGTGGACCGCGCGCGGCGCCGGCTCATACGACGAGATGACCAACCTGCCGGCGGCGCTGCGGACCGAGCTCGCCGATCTAGTGCCGTTCTCGTCGCTGCGCCTCGATCAGAGCGCGCGCTCGGTCGACGGAACCGTGAAGGCCCTGTTCGCGACCGCCGACGGGCGGCCGGTGGAGGCGGTGTTGATGCGCTACCGCGACGGTCGGCGCTCGCTCTGCCTCTCGAGCCAGTCGGGCTGCCCGCTCACCTGCAGCTTCTGCGCCACCGGCGCGATGCGCTTCGGCCGCAACCTGAGCGCCTCGGAGATCCTCGACCAGGCGCTTCACTTCCGCCGCGATGAGGCGGTCAACCAGGCCGTGTTCATGGGCATGGGGGAGCCGATGATGAACTTCGACGCGGTGATCGCCGCCTGCGAGCGCCTGCCCGACCTCGGCGTCGCCACCTCGCACACGACGATCTCCACGGTCGGCTGGGTCCCGGGGATCGAGCGGCTGGCGCGCGAGGGCCCCCGGGTCCGGCTGGCGCTCTCGCTGCACGCTCCCGAGGACGCCCTGCGCTCGGAGCTGATGCCGGTCAACGACCGCTACCCGCTGCGCGCGGTGCTCGACGCCTGCCTCGGCTGGCGCGCGGCCCGGGGCAAGCGCGTGTACATCGAGTACCTGATGCTCGCCGGGGTAAACGACCGGATCGCCCAGGCCCGCGCGCTGGCGGCGCTGCTCTCGCCGCGCGAGGCGTTCAAGGTCAATCTGATCCCCTACAACCCGGGCGGCGGCGAGTACCTGGTCTCCGACCGGACGGCGATTGAGGCCTTCCGGGCCGAGCTCGTGCACCGCGGGGTCCCGGCCACGGTGCGGCTCACCCGCGGCCGCGACATCGCCGCGGCCTGCGGTCAGCTCGCCGCCCAGACGAGCGCCTGAAGTCACGGCCGCGTTCCTCCGACGGTGCCCGGGACGCCGACCGTCGTCGGCAAGACGGTCTACTCCGGCTCGAGCATCTCCTCGGCTTCGATTCCCCGCCCCGCGGGCACCCGCAGGGAGATGTCGCCGCGACCCCACTCGTCCAGCGGCCAATCGGAGGTCAGGACCGCCTCCATGCCCCGGTCGGTGAGCGCCTGGCAGAAGGCGCGGGCGGTCTCGAGCTCGGGGTAGTCGGCGACGATGTCCCAGTCGTCGTAGGCGGCGTCGCCGACGATCAACTCGCCGAGCCCGTCCGGGCGCAGCGAGCTACCCGAGGTGCCGAGCGCCTTCGAGATCCGGTCCCTGAAGCCCATCGACGGGGACGGTAGCGGGGCTAACCCGGGCGGCGCTCGCCGGAGCTCAGCGTGATCGTCGAGCTCAGGTTGGTCCCGAGCGCCTCGAGGTGCTTCTGGATCCCGTCGAGCAGGCCCTCGACGTGCTGGCGCGAGGCCGCCAGCTCGCGCAGGGTGCTGTTGAGCGAGACCCCGTCGACGTTCTGGCTCGAGCATCTGGGGCAACGTTCGACCCGCTCCGACGCCCAGGTGTGGCGGCAGTCGCCGCAACTGAGCCGGTAGACGTCGGTGAGCCCGTCGGCGACCGCTTCCGCCGCGCGCTCCGCGCTGATGTCGGTGAGGATCCCCTCGATCATCTGCTCGCCCTCGGGGCCGCGGGTGAGGATCGCCCGGTCGCGCACGGCGACGATCCGGCCCGAGCGATGACGCACGCGGTACTCGCTGACCGCCTCGGTGCCGGCCGGGTGCTCCATCTGCTGTTGCTCTTCGATCTCGATCCGCTCGCGGTCGTCGGCGTGCAGGCTCGCCCGCCACAGGGTCGGATCCGCGCACCACTCCTCCGGCGTGTAGCCGAGCAGGGGCTTGATCTGCGCCGAGACGAAATGCCAGCGGCCCATCGCCCGGCGCTCGGCCCGATACGAGCAGGCCGGCATCGAGTCGATCATCCCCCGATGGCGCTCGTGGGCGTCGGCGAGCGCCAGCTGGGCGCCGCGCTCGGCGCTGATGTCGATCAGAACCCCGCGCCAGAAGCGCGAGTCGTCGTCGCCCCGGGACACGCGGGCGATGTCGCGGACCCAGACCGGACGGCCGGAGCGATGGACCATCCGGTACTCGCTCTCCATTCGGGCCCCGCGCTCGATCGACTCGCGCATCTGCTGTTCCTCCAGCGCCAGGACCTGATCGACCTCGTCGCGGTGGATGCGCTTGCGCCACAGGTTCGGGTCGGCGAGCCACTCCTCCGGCGTGTAGCCCAGGGTCTCCTCGATCTGTGGGCTGACGTAGAGGAAGCGCCCCTCGGGCCCGGTCTCGGCTTCGTAGACGACAGCGGGCAGCCACTCGACCATGTCCTGGAAGCGGCTCTCGTACGCGTCGAGCGCCCGCTCCGTCTCCAGCCGCTCGGTCGCCTCGCGCGCGACCGAGACGATCTCGAGCTCGCCGGTGGCGGGGTCGCGAACCGAGCGCCCGGTGACGTCGGCCCAGATCGCGCTGCCGTCCGGCCGCACGACCCGGATCGTGATCCGCTCCGTGGCGCCCTCGGTCTCGGCGAGCCTCGCGAGCCGTAGCCGCGACTCCTTGTGGTGGGCGGGGTCGATCAGGTCGAACGCCGAGGTGCCGACGAGCGTCTCCGGCGGGAGGCCGTAGAGGTCGGCGGCGGCGTCGGAGACGAACCGGAAGCGGCCGTCGGGCGCGATCCGGCTGATCACCTCGGGCACGCTGTCGACGAGCGACCGGATCGAGGCCGCGGGCGATTCCTCCATCGACGGCAAGCCTAGACTTCCCGGTCCCGTGAAGCGTAGGTTTCCTCAATGAAGTGGAACCGGTCCAAGGGCCGCAAGGACCGGAACGTGATCGACGCGCGCGGATCGTCGCCCTCGAGTGCCGGGGGTTCCGGCGGCGGGCTCGGCGGGCTTCCGATCCCGTCGAGCATGGCCGGGATCGGCGGCGGGGCCGGCCTGATCGTGGTGATCGTGATCGTTGCCATCTCGCTGATCGGCGGCGGCGGCAGCGGCGGCAGCGGCTTCGACCTCGGCTCGGTCCTCGGCGCGGGGGCGACTGCACCGGGGACCGAGAACCCGGTTGGGATCCCGCCCGACGAGGACCCCCAGCGCGACCTGAAGGAGTTCTCGACCTACGTCTTCAACGACACCCAGGACACCTGGCAGCGGATCTTCGAGCAGCGGGGCGAGGGCTATGACCCGGCGCAGTTGTACCTGTACGCGAACGCGGTCCGCACGGACGGTTGCGGCTCGGCGAGCTCGGCCGTGGGGCCGTTCTACTGCCCCGCCGACCAGCGCGTCTATCTCGACCTGAGCTTCTACGAGGACATGCGCACGCAGCTCGACGCCTCCGGCGACTTCGCCTGGGCCTACGTGATCGCGCACGAGATCGGCCACCACGTCCAGAACCTGCTCGGCACCAACGCCGAGGTCGACCGGCTGAGCCGCGACGACCCCGACCGGGCCAACGAGCTCTCGGTCCGCACCGAGCTGCAGGCCGACTGCTACTCGGGGGTCTGGGCGGCGACCGTGTTCAAGGCGGGCGACCTCGAGGAGGGCGACATCGAGGAGGCCTTCAACGCCGCCGAGGCGGTCGGCGACGACCGCCTCCAGCGCCAGGCCGGGCAGAGCGTCAACCCCGACAGCTTCACCCACGGCACCTCCGAGCAGCGCCGGCGCTGGTTCGACACCGGGTTCGAATCGGGCGATCCGGCGCGCTGCGACACCTTCTCGGTCGACCAGGTCTGAGCTCTTCTCGGGGACCGGTCGCGGCGATACGATCCGCGCCGATGGGCTTCTTCTCCCGCCGCCGCAAGCGCGAGAGCGCGATCCCCGAGTCCGCCGACGAGCGGGCGCTGGGCTCGTTCGCGAGCGGGGAGGGCCAGCCGGTGGTCGGCGAGCAGGTCGGCGGCGGCCAGCCCTCGATCGACGTGCAGGGACTGAGCGGGGTGGACGGCCTCCGGGCGCTGATGCAGCTCGGGCCGATGATCCAGCAGGCGATGGCGAGCGGCAACGTGCAGATCTCCCACGGCGAGCCGCAGACGATCGACATGCGCGGCTCGGAGCTCGGCGACGAGATCCGCCAGATCATGGCCAGCCACGGGATCGACCCCGACGGCCCCAGCCGCGACGTCGACGCCAGCGCCTACGGCGACATGCAGCAGCAGATCCTCGAGGCGCTCGCCAAGCACGGCATCGACGCCGACGCTTCCGGCTCGAGCGTCAACTTCCAGGTCGAGCCGAAGGACGAGCGGCAGCCCTGAGCGCGGATAACCCCGCGCGCGTGGGGGCGCCGGTGATGCGGGCGGGATTGACCTCGTTATGCGAGGCGAAAACCGCGGGCATCCGGGTGCGGGTCATGGGAGCGTGGTTGTCCGGTTGGCGCGCCAACAGCACGGATTGGTCAGCCGCCGCCAGCTGCTGGCGCTCGGGGTCGAGCGCCACGCGATCGATCGCCGCGTCGCCGCTCGCCGCCTGACCCCGGTCAGGCGCGGGATCTACCGCCTCGGCCCGATTCCGCAGCCGCTCGAGCGCCAGATGGCGGCGGCCCTCGCCCTTTCCCGACGCCGTCCTCAGCCACCGCTCCGCGGCCGCGCTTCACGGGCTCCTACCCGACCCGCCCGGCTCCGGCCGCGTCCATGTCACCGTCACCGGCTCCGACCGCGGCCGGAGCCCGGGCCTCCGCATCCATCGCACCTCCCGGCTCCCCGCCGACGAGCGCACCGGCCGACGTCGCATCCCGGTCACCACCGAGGCGCGCACCGCCCTCGACCTCGCGCCGGAGCTGCGGCCGCACCAGCTCGAGCAGCTTCTCGCGATGACCTCGCCGCGGCCCATCCACGCCCTGATCACCCGCTACCCCGGACGCCCCGGGATCCCGGCCCTACGTGCCGCGCTGCAGGAGGCCCCGAAGCTGACCCGCTCGCGGGCCGAGCGCCGGATCCTCAGCGCGATCCGGCGCGCCGAGCTACCGGAGCCGCAGACCAACGTCGAGCTCGCCGGCTACGAGGTCGACTTCCTCTGGGCCGAGCCGCACCTCGTGGTCGAGGTCGACGGGCACCCGTTTCACTCCGCGCGGCCGGATCGGCGCCGCGACCTGCGTCGCGACGCGCGGCTCGGCGAGCTCGGGTACGCGGTCTTGCGCCTGGACGCCGACGAGTCCGGCGAGCGGGCGATCGCCCTGATCGCCGGCGCGCTCGCCCGCGCTACTCGCTGAGCTCGATCCGCTCGATCACCTGCGGCTCGACCGGGCGGTCGCCGGCGCCCGTCTGGGTGCCCTCGATCGCGTCGACCGCGCCCATCCCGTCGACGACCTCGCCAAACACGGTGTGCTTGCCGTCGAGCCAGCCGGCGGCCGGGATCGTGACGATGAAGAACTGCGAGCCGTTGGTGTTCGGGCCGGCGTTGGCCATCGCGAGCGCGCCGCGGACGACCTTGTGGTCGTTGAACTCGTCCTCGAAGGTGTAGCCCGGGCCTCCGGTGCCGGTGCCCTCGGGGCAGCCGCCCTGGATCATGAAGTCGGTGATCACGCGGTGGAAGGTGAGCCCGTCGTAGAAGCCCTTGGCGGCGAGATCGCGAAAGTTCTCGACCGTCTTCGGGGCGTCGTCGTCGAAGAACTCGACGGTGATCGGGCCGGCATTGGTGTGAAGCGTGGCTTTGGACATGGGAGCGAATCTAGCGATTCGCCCTCCGGCGCCTATCCTCAGCGCAGATGCGCTGCTCGGAGTGCGGCAACGTCAACCGGCCGGACGCGCGATTCTGCGACTCCTGCGGGGCGCGGCTCGAACAGCAGGCGGCGACGCCGCCGGCGGCTCCGCAACCGCCGGCCGACGTCCCAGAGCTGTTCGCCGGGCGCTACCGGGTCGACTCGCTGATCGGCCGCGGCGGTCGCAAGCGGGTCTACCGCGCTCGCGATCGCGAGGCCGGCGAGCGCGAGGTCGCGGTGGCGGTGTTCGACACCGAGGGGATCGAGGAGACGGTGCTCGCCCGCGCCCGGCGCGAGGCGCGCGCGATGGGCAAGCTCGGCGAGCACCCGCACATCGTCCGGGTGCTCGACTCGGGCGAGGACGGGAGGGTCCCGTTCATCGTCAGCGAGTACGTCGGCGGCGGCGATCTCGCCCGGGTGCTCGAGGAGTGTGAGGGTCGCCGGCTCGAGATCGAGCGGGCGATCGCGATCGCGGTCGACGTCTGCCGGGCGCTTGAGCACGCCCACGGCCGCGGGATCATCCACCGCGACCTGAAGCCGGCGAACGTGTGGCTCGGCGACGACGGCGCCGCCAGGCTCGGCGACTTCGGCCTCGCGACCACCGACCGCCGCTCGCGCGAGGCGGTCGAGGGGATGCTGGTCGGAACCGTCTCCTACCTGCCCCCCGAGCAGGCCCTCGGCCGCTCCTCCGACGCCCGGTCCGATCTCTACTCGCTCGGGGCGATGCTCTACGAGCTGCTCACCGGCGAGCCCCCGTTCCCGGGCGAGGACGCGGTCGCGATCATCGGCCAGCACCTGAACGCGCAGCCGGTGGCCCCGTCGCGCCACCGGCCCGAGATCACCCCGGCGCTCGACGGGGTCGTCCTGCGGCTGCTGGCGAAGCGGGGCGACGACCGGCCGCAGAGCGCCGCCGAGGCCCGGCGCGAGATCGAGGCAGCGGCCGACGCCGCTCCCGAGCCGCCCGCGCCCGAGGCCCCGGTGAACCCGCTCGAGGGCCTGGCCGGGGGCGTGTTCGTCGGTCGCGACACCGAGCTCGAGCAGATGCGCGCCGAGCTCGAGGGCGCCCACTCCGGTGGCGGGCGGCTGCTGCTGGTCTCGGGGGATCCCGGGATCGGCAAGACGCGGACGGCCGAGCAGCTCGCGACCTACGCCCGGGTCCGCGGCGCCCGCGTCTACTGGGGACGCTGCCACGAGGCCGAGGGACAACCCCCGTACTGGCCCTGGTCGGAGGCGCTGCGCTCGTACGTCCGCGACGCCGACCCGGTCGGGCTGCGCTGGGAGCTCGGCAGCCGGGCCGCCGACGTAGCCCAGATCGTCCCCGAGATCGCCGACCGGCTCGGCGACGTCGGCGAGCCGCCCGACATGGAGACCGAGCAGGCGCGCTTCCGGCTCTTCGACTCGTTCGGCGACTTCCTCGTCGGCGCCTCGAGCGCCCGGCCGCTGGTAATCGTGCTCGACGACTTGCATTGGGCCGACGAGCCCTCGCTGCTCCTGCTGCGCTTCGTTGCCCGCCGGCTCGCGGGGTCGAACCTGCTCCTGATCGGCACCTACCGGGATGTCGAGCTCGGGCGCCATCACCCGCTCGCGGACACGCTCGGGGACCTCGCCGGGGTCGAGGGGACGCGGCGGGTGACGCTCAGGGGCCTCGACCCGGAAGGGATCGCCGAGTACATCGAGCTCACCGCCGGCGTCGAGCGGCCGCCCGACGACCTCGCGCGAGCGATCCACGAACAGACCGGCGGCAACCCGTTCTTCATCGGCGAGGTGGTCCGGCTGATGGCGGCCGAGGGGCGGCTCGGCGAGGACGAGGCCCGGCGCCAGGTGGCGATCCCGCAGGGGGTGCGCGAGGTGATCGGCCGTCGCCTCGACCGCCTCTCCGGCGACGCCAACCACGTCCTCGGCGTCGCCGCGGTGTGCGGGCGCGAGTTTCGCGCCGACGTGATCGAGCGCGTCTCCGAGCTCGACCGCGAACGGATCGACTCGGCGCTCGCCGAGGCGGTCGGCGGCCGGCTCGTCGAAGCCTCGCGCCGTCCGGGGCGCTACGCCTTCTCGCATGCGCTCGTACGCGAGACCCTGCTGGCGGAGGTGCCCGCCTCGCGTCGGGTCCCGCTCCACCTCGAGCTCGGCGAGGCCCTCGAGCAGGTCCACGCCGGCGACCTCGACCGTCACCTGGGCGAGCTCGCGCACCACTTCATCGAGGCGGCGCCGCTCGGTGGTGTCGAGCGTGCCGTCGACTACGCGACCCGCGCGGCGGCCCGCGCCCGAGAGCGACTCGCCTACGAGGACGCCGCGGCGCTGACCGAGAAGGCGCTCGACGCGCTCGAGCTCGCCCCGGAGCCGGATCGCTCGCGCCGGCTCGAGCTGTTGCTCGAGCTCGGCTCCGAGCAGACCAAGGCGGCGCGCCAGGTGGAGGCGCGCCGGGCGCTCGAGGAGGCGGCGGCGCTCGCACGCGAGCTCGACCGGCCCGAGGAGCTGGCGCGGGCGGCACTTGGGATCTGCCTGCTGTCGCTCGCCGGGGTGGTCGACGAGGACCTGATCGACCTGCTCACCGAGGCGCTCGAGCTGATCGGCCCCGAGGACAGCCCGCTGCGCTCGCAGCTGCTCGCCGGCCTCGCCCAGGAGCTCTACTGGGTCGACGCCGCCGGGCGCTCCAACGACCTCGGCCTCGAGGCGCTCGAGATGGCCCGGCGCCTCGACGACCCCGACGCCCTGGCGCTCGCCCTGGCCCGGCGCCAGTTCACCGGCACGGTCGGCCCCGAGCAGGTGCGCCGGCGGCTGCGCGAGAGCAAGGAGCTGCACGACCTGGCGAAGTCGCGCGGCGACCGCGAGCTCGAGCTGCGTGCGCACCTGTACCGGGCCCCGGCCTTCCTGGCGCTCGGCGAGGTGCGCGAGATCGATGCCGAGCTCGCCGCGATCGAGCGGCTGGCGACCGAGCTGCGCCAGCCGACCTACGCCTGGAACGTGCCGCTGCTGCGGGCGATGCGGGCGGTGATCGACGGGCGCTTCGGCGACGGCGAGCGCCTCGCGGGCGAGGCGCTCGAGGCGGGCCGCCGGGCGGGCGAGCCGGTCTCGGCTCAGTTCTACGCCACCCAGATCGCTCTCCTGCGCCGCCTGCGCCGCGCGCCCGAAGACGACGAGGCGCTCGCCGAGCTGACCGACAGGCTGGCGGAGCTGGCGGAGCAGTACCCGGCGATCCCGGCGTGGCGCTGCTCGCTCGCCGCGACCCACGCCGAGCTCGGGCACGAGGGCGAGGCGCGAAGCGCCTTCGAGACGCTCGCCGCGGGCGACTTCGCCGCCCTGCCCCGCGACCAGCAGTGGACGATCTCGCTCACCCTGCTCGCCGAGACGGCCGTCTTCCTCGGCGACCGCGAGCGAGCCGAGCGCCTCTACGAGCTGCTGGCGCCGTACGACGGGACGATCGTCGTCGCCGGCCGCGCCGCCGCCGCCTACGGACCGGTTGCCCGGGTGCTGGCGCTGCTCTCGGGAACGCTCGGCCGTCCCGAGGACGCCGAGCGGCACTTCGGCGACGCGATCGCGCTCAGCGACCGGATGGGCGACCGCCCCTACGGAGCCCGGACCCGGTTCGAGCTCGCCTCCCTGCTGCTCGAGCGGGGCGAGCGCGAGGCCGCCCTCGGCCTACTTACAGCGGTGCTCGAGGCCGCGCAGGAGCTCGGCATGGTCGGCCTGGTCCAGCAGGCGCTCGCCGCCCGGCTCGAGGCCCAGGGACTCGGCTCGCTCGACGTCAGCACCTCGATCGACTTCATGATCGACGAGGTCGCCAGCGAGCAGCCCGACATCGCCGCCCACGCGGCGGCAGACGGGCAGGTGACGATCCTGTTCTCCGACATCGAGGACTCGACCCTGATCACCGAGCGGCTCGGGGACGAGCGCTGGCTCCAGGTCCTGCGCGCCCACAACAGCCTCTTCCGGGACCAGGTTCGCGCCCACGGCGGCTACGAGGTCAAGAACCAGGGCGACGGGTTCATGCTCGTCTTCCCCGACCCGGCGCGGGCGATCGAGTGCGCCGCGGCGATCCAGCGGCGGCTGGCCGACTCGGGCCCGGTCGAGGGCGAGCGGGTGCGGGTGCGGATGGGGATGCACGCGGGCGAGGCGATCCGCGAGGGCGGCGACTTCTTCGGCCGCAGCGTGATCCTCGCGGCGCGGATCGCGGCCCAGGCGCGCGGCGGCGAGATCCTCGTCTCCGAGGCGCTCAAGCAGCGCGCCTGCGACGGCGACGGCGCGACGGTCGGGTTCGACCAGGGCCGCGAGCTCGAGCTCAAGGGCCTCTCGGGGACCCACCTCGTCTTCCGGGCCGCCTGGGAGCAGCCGGTCGCTGCCTGAGCGCCGAGCTCAGCCCGCGAGCCAGGCGACCGGATTGCGGACGAAGATCTGCTCGACCTGATCGTCGGTCATCCCCGCCTCGCGCAGCTCCGGGAGCACCTGCTCGTGCACGATCCGGATGTCCCAGTCCTTCGCCATCCCGGCGGCAAGCATCTGCTCGATCGCCGCCTGCTCGAACCAGTCGATCGTCCCGCAGGAGTCCGCGGAGAGGAAGATCCGGTCGGCGTAGCCGCGCTCGAGCAGCGCCTTGGCCGTCGCCTGGCGGCGGTCGAACGGCAGGTACATCTCGAGCCCGTAGCGGTCGAGGCCGATCCATACCCCGGTCTCGAGCAGGCGCTCGATGTAGTCGAGGTCGTCGGTGTCGCCGGTGTGGGCGACCTGCACCTTCGCCGGGTCGACCCCCTCCTCGAGGAAGATCTCGACCTGCCGCGGGCCGGTGTCGCTGGCCGGCCGCGAGTGGGCCATGATCGGCGCCCCGGTGCGGACGCTGGCGCGGGCGGCGGCCCGGTGGACCTTCTCGATGTTCTCGGTCACGCCGGGCTCGTCGGCGGCGCACTTGAGGAAGGCGGCCTTGATCTCGGTCCCCTGGATCCCCTGCTCGATGTCGGCGCAGAACAGGTCGGCGATCGCGTCGGCGTCGCGGCTGACGAAGAACGGCGGCAGGTGGTCGTAGGTGTAGATCCCGGTGCACGGCACCACCTGGAGCCCGGTCCGCTCGGAGACGTCGCGCATGAACGAGACGTCGCGGCCGAGGAACATCGCGGTCGGGTCGCAGATCGTCCGCACCCCGAGCTCGACCGCGGCGGTGGCGACCTCGACCGCGGCCGCGTGGCCGTCGCCGGGGTGCTCTCGCTCGGGGATCCCGCCCGAGGCCTTCGCCTGCGGCCACTGCTCGTGGACGGCCTCGTCTCGGGTCCGCAGGTGCTCGTGGATCAGCGTCGTCCCGAGCTCCCCCGCGTCGACCGGCCCGGTGACCGTCTCGATCGTCGCCATCGCGGCCAGTCTATGTCGAACTGAGCTTGACCACCGCGATCACCATCGAGGCGATCAGGCAGGCGACGAGCACGATCATCAGGTAGCGCCAACTCGCGGGCATCGGGTCTCGACCGGGATAGTATGGGCGCGCAACCGGGAGCGAAGGAGGCCGAGTTTGTTCGAGCGCATCGTCGTCGGCACCGACGGCTCTGAAACCGCGGCGGAGGCCGTGCGCCAAGCGACCGAGCTTGCCCGGGCGACGGGCGCGAAGCTGGACATCGTCAGCGCCTACGAGCCGGTCCCGGCCTCGCGCCTGCGCGAGGAGAGCGGCGAGATCCCGGGCGACGTCGCCTACGCGGTGGGGCCGAAGGAGGACGTCAACGTGGTGCTCGAGGGAGCCGCCGGCCCGGCGAAGGAGGCGGGGCTCGACGTCGATACGCACCCGCGCGAGGGCGATCCGGCCGACGCGATCCTCACCGTCGCCGAGGAGGTCGGAGCGAGCGTGATCGTGGTCGGCAACAAGGGGATGACCGGCGCCCGCCGCTTCCTGCTCGGGAGCGTGCCGAACAAGATCTCGCACCACGCCCCCTGCAGCGTCTACATCGCCCGCACCACCTAGCCGGCTAGGCGTCGCAGCTGCGCTTCGGATCGACGGCGCGCCTCGCGTCGAGCAGTCCAGGCCCGTAGAAGCGACGCGGCTTCGCCGGCCGGGCGGTGCACTCGAGGCGCTCGGCGACCCTGGACGCGGGCGGGTCGGCGCCGGCGACGCCGCTCGCGATCACCAGCGCCGCGACCGCGCTCGTGTGGGCCGCCGACATCGAGGTGCCGACGTCGGGGCGGATCGCGAAGGTCGTCCGGTCGCGGCTGCAGTCGCCGGGGAAGCAGGCGTAGCTGAGCTGGAGGATCGGGATCGCGTCATCGGCGCACTCGGGCCGCGCCGCCGAGGCGCGTGCCGGACCGCCGCCCGGTGCGACCAGGTCGGTGCGCTTGCCGTAGTGGGAGTACTCGGCGAGGCAGCCGTCCTCGGTGCTCGCGGCGACCGCGAAGGCGCCGGGAGCGCCAGCCGGGAACAGCGCCCGCCGCGCCCCCTGGCGCTCGAGCTGGTTGCCGGCGGAGCCGACGACCAGGGCGCCGAGCGCCTTCGCCCTGCGGATCGCGTCGCATACGGTCGGCGCCTCGCGGCAGCTGTCGACCGCGGGGTCGAAGTTGAGCGAGAGGTTGATCACGTCGGCGCCGTTGCGAGCCGCCCAGAGGATCCCGGCGGCGACGTCGTCGGTGCTCCCGACGCCGTTCGCGTCGAGGACCCGGATCGGCATCAGCGAGGCGCCGTAGGCGATCCCGGCGAGGTAGTCGGGCGCCGGCGCCGGCTGGCCGAGGGTGATCTGCTCGCCGATCGTCGACGCGACGTGGGTCCCGTGTCCGTTCAGGTCGAGCGGCTGCGAATCGTCGTCGACCAGGTCGAGCCCCTCGACGAACCGGGTCGGCATGAAGTCGGGTGCGGCGGCGAACCCGGGCGCGTCGGCGTAGGCGATCCCGGTGTCGACGACGGCAATCGTGACCCCGAATCCGCCCGGGCTGCCGACGGCGTCGAGCCGGTCCCAGGCCGCCGGGGCGCGGATCCCGCCCGGCTTGCCGAGGAGGCTCCACTGGTCGGCGGCCCAGCCGCCCGGGGTTCCGCTGGTCCCCTGGTCGAGCGGAGAGACGGCCGCGCGGGCGGTCCAGTTCGGGGTGGCCGAGCGCACGCCGGGCTCGGCCCGTAGCTCCTCGATCCCCTCGTCGACCGGGGTCCCGGGCTCGAGCTCGACCACGGTCGAGCCGCCGTCGTCGAGCTCGACCACGACCTCGCCCGGCGCGTACGCGCGCTCGGGCGGCTGGGCGTCGGCCCGTGCCGGCAGGCAGCCGAGCGCCAGCGCGACGCCGGCACCCGCGAGCGCCTTTTTCAGTCCTGTCGAGTTCATCCGCTCCAGGGCGGGTCGGCCGAGTTACCCCCCCGCCCGTTCGAACACCCGAGGATTGCCGAAGTTGCCGCTCCCCGATACTTCGCTCGCATGCGCGACGCCGCCGACAGCCCTCGAGACGAGCGGATGATGCGCCTCGCGCTGGCCGAGGCCGAGCGGGCGGCGGCGAACGGCGACGTCCCGATCGGGGCGGTGGTCGGGCGCGAGGACGAGGTCCTCGCCGCGGCCGGCAACGAGCGCGAGCTGCGCCTCGACCCGACGGCGCACGCCGAGATCCTCGCCCTGCGGGCCGCTGCCGAGCGGCTCGGCGGCTGGCGGGTTCCCGACGCGACCCTCTATGTGACCCTGGAGCCGTGCGCGATGTGCGCCGGGGCGATCGTGCTCGCGCGGGTGCCGCGGGTGGTCTACGGGGCGGCCGACCCGAAGGCGGGCGCGGCGGGCAGCGTTCTCGATGTGCTCGCCGAGCCGGGGCTCAACCACCGCCCCGAGGTGGTGGCCGGGCTGCTCGCCGAGGAGGCGGGCGAGCTTCTGCGGAGCTTCTTCGCCACCCGCCGGGGGCCGCGGGAGTGAACGGACAGGGTGGGATTCGAACCCACGAGGCGGCTTTCACCGCCCACACGATTTCCAGTCGCGCACCTTAAGCCACTCGGTCACCTGTCCGGGGCGGGTTGAAGATAGCGCCGCCACGGCGCCCGACGACGGTCCGCGCTAGGTCGGAACGGGCGCCTCCGGCAGCCGCGCGAGCGCCTCCTCCATCTCCTGCTCCGAGAAATCGAGGTCGGTGAGCTCGCCGTTCAGGAACGCGTCGTAGGCCGACATGTCGAAGTGCCCGTGGCCGCAGAGGTTGACCAGGATCACCCGCTCATCGCCCTCCCGCTTCGCCGCCTCGGCCTCGTCGAAGGCGGCCCGCAGCGCGTGCGACGGCTCCGGCGCCGGGATGATCCCCTCGGTCCGGGCGAACCGGATCGCGGCCTCGAACGCCGCGGTCTGGCGCACGGCGCGCGCCTCGACCACGCCCTCCTTGACCAGGGCGCTGACGATCGGCGAGTCGCCGTGGTAGCGCAGGCCGCCGGCGTGCACCGGCGGCGGGACGAAGTCGTGGCCGAGCGTGTACATCGGCATCAGCGGCGTCAGCCCGACGGTGTCGCCGAAGTCGTAGCGGTAGACGCCCCTGGTCAGGGTCGGGCAGGCGGCCGGCTCGGCGCCGATGAACCGGGTTCGCTTGCCTTCGCGCAGGTTGGCGCGGATGAACGGGAACGCGACCCCGGCGAAGTTGGAGCCGCCGCCGACGCAGCCGATGACCACGTCCGGGTACTCGCCGGCGAGCTCGAGCTGCGCGATCGCCTCCTGGCCGATCACCGTCTGGTGCAGGCAGACGTGGTTGAGCACCGACCCGAGCGAGTAGTTGGTGTCCTCTGAGCCGGCGGCGACCTCGACCGCCTCGGAGATCGCGATCCCGAGGCTGCCCGAGGAGTGCTCGGCCTGCGAGCGCCCGGCCTCGGTCAGCTCCGAGGGGCTGCGGTGGACGGTGCCGCCCCAGGTCTCGATCATCGAGCGGCGGAACGGCTTCTGGTCGTATGAGACGCCGACCATGAACACCTCGCACTCGAGCCCGAACATCTGGCAGGCGAGCGAGAGCGCCGAGCCCCACTGACCGGCGCCGGTCTCGGTCGAGAGCTTGCGGATCCCGGCCTCGCGGTTGTAATACGCCTGCGGGATCGAGGTGTTGGTCTTGTGCGAGCCGGCGGGGGAGACGCCCTCGTACTTGTAGTAGATGTGCGCCGGCGTCTCGAGCGCCCGCTCGAGCCGGCGGGCGCGCAGCAGCGGGGTCGGGCGCCAGAGCTTGTAGATCTCGCGCACCTGGTCGGGGATCTCGATCTCGGACTCGGACGAGACCTCCTGCTCGATCAGCGCCATCGGGAACAGGGGAGCGAGGTCCTCTGGATTGAGCGGCTGCTTGGTTCCCGGGTGCAGCGGCGGCAGACCCTCACCGGGGAGGTCGACGAGCAGGTTGACCCAGTGGGTGGGGATCGCGGACTCCGGCAGACGGAAATCGGTGCTCTCGCTGGCGCTCACGCAACTCCTCTCTCGCTTGCCCGCGGCGATTGTATGCCGGACCGGTTGCCTCTTCACAGCCGCTCGCGGCGGCGTTAGCCTCGGTCGGCATTGGCTGAGGT
>DASPGZ010000087.1:0-17886 GCA_035620355.1 Solirubrobacterales bacterium
CCGCGCGGGCGCGGGCGGCGCTCAGCGCCGCCGACCGCGGCGCCACGGCAGGTCCGAGCACCAGCGGCCCACGGGTGGCGAGCCGCTCGAGCCGGGCGCCGAGGCCCGGCGCCTCCGGGTCGGAGAGCAGAGCCAGCCCCGGCCCCCCGGCCTCGCCCGGATCGGCGACCAGACTCCCGGCGGGCAACCGCGACAGGATCCGCCGGCCGCCGGCCGCCCACGCGAGCGCCGCGAGCCGCGGTGGCGGGTCCCAGCCGGCGTCCGCCGCCGCCGCCTCGATCTCCTCGTCGCCCGCGGCCGGGTCGAGCCGCAGCGCCGCCAGCCGCCGGCGACGGCGCTCGGTCTCGCCGGCGGCGGCGGACTGGGCCTGTGCGTAGCCCTCGGCTGAGAGCGCCGAGAGCCCGTCGATGTAGGCGAAGACCGCCTCGGCCAGCACCGCCAGCGTGCGCCGGTCGACGTTCGCCTCGATCGCCAGCGCCGAGATCCGCCGCCACGAGACCCGGGCGCCGATCCGGTACGCGGCAAGCAGCACGTCGAGCGAGCGGCGCTCGCGGTACTCGCCGCGGCCGAGCGCCCGGTAGACGGCGTCGCCGCCGGCCCGGTCGAGCTCCGGGTCTCCGACCAGATCGACGAACTGGGTCAGCGCCTCCGCAACCCCGGTGCGGATCCCGGCGCCGAACCGGCCCCGCAGCGGCCGGCGGTAGGCGGGCACCCGCCGGCGGAGCTCCTCGATCACCTCGTCCGAGAGCGACGGCACGTGCGGGCGGATGAGCTCGCCGATCCGGGGCGGAATCGCGCGCCAGGGCTCGTCGATCGTCAGATCCTGTACAGGAATCACAAAATCTTAGGTGATCAACGTGGCGGAAGGTCAAGAACCTGTGATGGATGACGGGTACCTTTGGCCGACATGAGCAGATTTCAGCGCTACACCAACCTTGCCGCCGTCGTCATCCCCTTCCTCGCCACCCTGGTCGCGATCGTGCTCCTTTGGAACCAGGCGATCGGGGTCACCGACCTGGTGATCATGCTCACCATGTACCTGGTGACCGCGGTCGGGATCACCGTCGGCTACCACCGCCTGCTGACCCACCGCGCCTTCCAGACCCACAAGCCGGTCGAGTACGCGCTCGCCGCCGCCGGTTCGATGGCGGTCCAGGGCCCGGTGATCGACTGGGTCGCCGACCACCGCAAGCATCACGCCCACACCGACGAGGAGGGTGACCCCCACTCCCCGCACGTCGGCCACGGCAGCGGCCTCGCCGGCCTCTGGCACGCGCACGTCGGCTGGCTCTTCGACGCCAACGGCCAGGCCGACCGGCGCAAGTACGCCCCCGACCTCATGGACGATCGCGGGATGCGGATCCTCAACCGCCGCTTCGTCTCGCTCGTCGGCCTCTCGCTGGCGCTGCCCGCGGCGCTCGGCTGGCTGCTCACCGGCACGCTCGCCGGCGCTGCGACCGGGCTGCTCTGGGGCGGGCTGGTGCGGATCTTCTTCGTCCACCACATCACCTGGTCGATCAACTCGATCTGCCACTTCCACGGCAGCCGCCGCTTCGCGACCGACGACCGCTCGACCAACGTCTGGTGGCTCTCGGTCGCCTCCCTCGGCGAGGCCTGGCACCACAACCACCACGCGTTCCCGCGCTCGGCCGTCCACGGCCTGCGCCGCTGGGAGCTCGACCCGTCGGGCGCGATCATCTCGGCGATGCAGCGGCTCGGCCTGGCCTGGAACGTCGTCCGGATCTCCCCCGAGCGCCAGCGAGAGCGGCTAGCCTGAGCAATCGATGAGGCGAGTCGCGGCGACGGCGATTGCGGTCACGGCCGTGGCGCTGGCGATCGCCGCGCCGGCCGCCCCCGCCGCGCCGGCTCAGAGGAAGGGCCAGAACTGCGGCACCTACTCGAGCGTCTCGATCTACCCGAAGGGCAAGGTGAAGGCGATCCGCGGCGTCTCCTGCCGCGAGGCGCTCAGGGTGGCGAAGAAGTACGACCACAAGGGCCGCGCCAGGGGCCCGTGGGAATGCGTCCTCGGCCACGGCGGGCGGACCCTGTTCTCGTGCGGCTACGGCGGCGCCTCCGGCGACATCCGCGAGTTCCCGCACGCGCTCACGGTCAAGGGCGTGGGTTCGCCGGCCTGAGCCGCCCGCATAGACTCCACCACGATGGCCACCTGGATTCTCACCGGAGGTTTGGAGAACTTCCGCATCTACGTCGAACGCGGCTTCGACGTGATCGGGATGAAGGAGAAGCGGCGCAATCAGGCGTCGCAGTTCGAGCCCGGCGACGAGGTCGTCTTCTACGTCACCGGGGTCCAGGCTTTCGGCGGGATCGCGCGGGTGCGCTCGGCGATGTTCGAGGACCGCGAGCCGATCTGGCCGCAGGGCAAGAAGAAGTACCCCGAGCCCTACCCGTGGCGGGTCGAGGCCGAGCCGGTAACCGTGCTCGACGAGGCCGACTTCGTCGGGGCCGAGTCGCTGATCGACGCGCTCGAGCACGCGAGCAAGTGGCCGGCCGAGCACTGGCACCTCGCCTTCCAGGGACAGCTGCGAACGGTCGGCGACGCCGACGCCGAGCTGCTGCGCGAGCGGATCGGCGCCGCGGCGGGCGCCCCCGCCGCGCGGTGAACCACGAGCGCCACTTCACACTCGAGGAAGCGAACGCGATGCTCGCGCGGGTCGAGCCGATGCTGGTCGAGCTGCGCGAGGCGCGAGACCAGCTGACCGAGGCCGAGGCGCACGAGCTGCTCGGCGAGGCCGCGCCGACCAACGGCGGCGGCGAGCCCGGGCGTTCGATCGGCGAGGGCTTCCTCGCCGTCCGCCGGCTGCTCGGCGAGCTCGCCGAGGCCGGGATCGTCGTCCGCGACATCGACCGTGGCCTGATCGACTTCCCTGCGATCCGCGACGAGCGGGAGATCTACCTCTGCTGGGAGCTGGGCGAGGACCGGGTCGGGTTCTGGCACGAGCTCGAGACCGGCTTCGGCGGCCGTCAGCCGCTCGAGTAGCGGCTCGGAACACGAAACGGGGCGCCCGCCCGGCGCCCCGTCCGTGTCACACGGGAGGTGTGCTCTGTCGAGAGAGCCGCCCACACGGGGGCGGATGCGTATCCCCTGAATCGGCTCGGGGGCTGAGCGGCTTGAGCGCCGGCGGCTTGCTTGCAGCGCAGAAAAAGAGCCGGAGCACCGTTCTTGGCGCTCCGGCTCTGGCATCGGAGGTGCCCCCGCGGAAGGCCTTTGACGGCCATCAGTGGGGCCATATGGGGTTATGGGGTGCAGTTGAAGGGACAGCTCGGGTTGCGAGTCTGTGCCTCCGTGACTGCCATCGGAAGGTACCCATGTTTGGCGCAAAAAACCCCTGGACAAGTGGACGTTTGTGGGACCCTCCGATCAGCGGGTCCGGGGCAACGACCGGACGAGCCGCCGGTCGTGGTCGTAGTCCAGCAGCCGCTCGGCTTCCGCCGGCCCGACCCAGCGCAGCGCGTCGACCTCGTCGCCGGGTTCGAACTCGCCCTCCAGCGGTCGCATCCGCCACCAGCGGACCCGCTTCTCGCGGCGCTTGCGGTCGCGGTAGTGGTCGTCGTCGAGCTCCTCGCAGAGCTCGCAGCGCAGGCCGGTCTCCTCCTCGACCTCGCGCAGCGCCGCCTGCTCCCACCCCTCGCCGGGCTTGAGCTTGCCCTTCGGCAGCGACCAGTCGTCGTAGCGCGGGCGATGGACGACGGCGACCTCGGGTCCGTCGGCGCCGTCGCGCACCACCACCCCGCCGGCGGCGCGAACCTCCGGGTCGCTCATCCGCCCTCGACCCGGGCGGCGAAGCCCTGCTCGCGCACCGAGTCGAGCACCGCCTGGCCGTGCGCGTGGCCGTCGGTCTGGAGCACCAGCCGGATCCCGGTCTCGCGCACGTGCAGGTCGACCCCCTCGCGGATGTGGACTACGTCGACCACGTTGGCGCCCGCGGCTGCAACCTCGTCGAGCAGCCGCGCGAGCTCGCCGGGCTGGTCGGAGACCACGGTCGAGAAGACGAGCCGCCGGCCGGCCGACGTCTCGCCCATGCGGATGCACTCGGTCAGTCTTGTCGCGTCGACGTTGCCGCCCGAGAGCACCACGCAGACGGGTCCGTCGCCGACCTCGAAGCGGTCCGCGAGCAGCGCCGCGACCGGCGCCGCGCCGGCGCCCTCGACGACCAGCTTCGAACGCTCGAGCAGCAGCACCATCGCCTCGGCGACGGCGTCATCCCCGACCGTGACCAGCTGGTCGAGGCAGCGGTCGAGCAGCGGCTGGGTGACCGCCCCCGGACGCTTGATCGCGATCCCGTCGCAGATCGTGCCCTCGGTCCGCCGCTCCGCCAGCACCCCGATCACGCGGGCGCCGGGGAGCCGCGCCCGGATCGCGACCGCGACCCCGGCGGCGAGCCCGCCGCCGCCGACCGGGACGACCACGGTCGCCGTCTGCGGCGCCTGCTCGGCGATCTCGAGCCCGATCGTGCCCTGGCCCGCGATCACGAGCGGGTCGTCGAAGGGCGGGATCAGGGTCATGCCGTCGTCTGCGGCGAGCTTGCGCGCGAGCGCCGCCGCGTCGTCGTAGCCGCCGTCGACGGAGCGGACCTCGGCGCCGTAGCCGCGCACCGCCTCGACCTTGGCCAGCGGCGCATCCGCCGGCATCACCACCAGCGCCCGCGCCTCGCGGCTGCGGGCAGCGACCGCGACCGCCTGGGCGTGGTTACCGGCGCTCGCCGCGACCAGGCCGCGCCCGAGCTCGTCGGCGCTCAGGGCGGCGACCTTGTTCAGCGCCCCGCGGGTCTTGAACGACCCGGTCCGCTGCAGGTTCTCGGCCTTGAACGAGACCGGCACCCCGGCCCGGTTGCCGACCTCGCGCGCCGGCAGCACCGGGGTCTCGCGGACCTGGCCGCGGATCGTCCGCGCCGCCGCCTCGATCTCGGCGATGCCGACCGCGGACGGGCTCGCTGAGGTGGCCATCAGCCCAGGCTAGCGCCGGGCGCCGGGACTCAGGTGGCCAGCTCGGGCGGCGGCAGCGGGGCGTCGATCGGCTGGGTCAGCGACGCGCGCCGGTAGTCGCGCCACTCGCGCCAGATGATCTGCAGCGACGCGGCCGCCGGGATCGCGAGGACCGCGCCGAGCACGCCGAACAGGGTCGAGCCGAAGAGCACCGCGACCAGGACGATGAACGGCTCGACCGAGACCGCCCGCTTCTGGATCTGGGGCTGGATCACGTAGTTCTCGATCTGCTGGTAGCCGATCGCCCAGATCACCCAGATGATCACGCCGACCGGGAAGTTGACGAACAGCATGATCACGCCGATGAAGACCGCGGCGATCGTCGCGCCGACGACCGGGATCAGGTCGAAGAAGGCGACGATCAGCGACAGCGGTCCGGCGAACGGGGCCCCGAGGATGGTCAGGACGATGAACGCGCTCACCCCCGCGAGCGTCGCCTGGACGAGTGCCCCGGCGACGTAGTTGCCGACCGCGTTGGCGACGTCGCGGAGCGCCCGCTCGACCCGCTCGGCCCGTCCCGCCGGCTGGGCGCGGACGAACATCTCCGCGTAGCGGGGGCCTCCACTGACCATGAAGATGCTCAGGATCAGGATCGTGAAGGTGGCGAAGATCGAGTTGACGACGCCGACGCCGATGTCCTGAAGGAGGCCGGCCGCGTCGCCGATCTTGCTCGGCAGGTCGTCGGCGAGGCTCTGCAGCTCGCTGGTGAAGTCGTATTTGTCGTTGAGGTCGTTGAGGGTTTGGTTCTCGTTCACGAAGTCGGTCACGTCCTGGGCGTACTCCGGAACGTTCTCGCCCAGGTTCTCGATCTGCCCCACGAGCGAGGGGATCAGCAGCGCCCCGAGGCCGATCGGGATCATCACAAGGGCGCTGTAGGCGATCGCGATCGCCAGGCCGCGTCGCATGCGCCTGGCGAGCAGGTTCACCGGCCCCGACATCGCGACGGCGATGAACGCCGCGATCACCAGCCAGGTGATCGGCTTCCTCAGCAGCACGATCAGGTAGAGCGCGAGCGCGACGGCGACCACGATCAGCACCGCTCGCAGGATCGCCTTCCCGAGCGGGTCCCGCGGTGTCATCACCGCCATCACGTGCGCGTCCTTCGTCGGCCGGGCGCCCTTTCCTCGCTGTGCGAACGAGCCTGCGGGTCAGCCGGGTGCCGCGGAGGCCGCGAGCAGGTCGGCGGCCGCGACCGGGTCCTGGTCGAGCAGGCGGGCGCCGAGCGAGCGCGCCGAGGCCTCGTCGGCGCCGCTGCCGCCGACCAGCAGCCGGTGACGGCCGGCGAGCCCGCGGAGCGCCCCCTCCGACTCCCGGAGCCGCTCGCCGTCGACGGTCGAGACGACGACCGCCTCGGGCCGCAGCAGGTCGGCGGCGCTGTCGAGCGTGTCCACCGGGGTGTCGGGACCGAGGAAGGCGACCCGCCAGCCCCGCTGGTGAATCAGGAGCCCGAAGGCGACCAAGCCCAGGTCGTGGTGCTCGCCCGGGGGGCAGGCGAGCAGCGCCAACGGGCCGTCGCCGGCGCCCCAGCCGCGCGCGATCGCCAGCATCCGGCCGCGCAGCAGCTCGGAGCAGAAGTGCTCCTGGCCGACGCTGAGGCGCTTCGCCTCCCAGAGGTCGCCGACGTCGACCAGCAGCGCCAGGAGAACGTCGGCGAGCACGTCGGCGAGCCCGAAGCTGGCGAAGGCGGCATCGAGGACCGCGTTCGCGCGGCGCTCGTCGAAGCCGGCGAGCGCCTCGAGCAGCTCCCGCCGCGCACGCTCGGTGGCCGGGGGTCCGGCGGGCGCCGATGCCGAGGCACCGGCACCCGCCGTCGCCGATGCGAGGGGCTCCGCAAGCGCCACCCCGGTTGCCCGAGGGGTGCGTCCCGCCTCGGTCGCATCGACCCCGGTTCGCCGCGCGACCATGGGGGCGTCGCGGGCGAACTTCGCGGCCTCGGCCGCCGACAGGCCCTGGGCGATCAGCTCGGTCATCGCCCTCACCCGGGCCTCGTCGGCGGATGAGTAGAGCCGGTAGCCGCCCTCGCTGCGGCCCGGGTTCAACAGCTCGTACCGCCGTTCCCAGGCCCGCAGCGTCTCCGGGCGTACGCCGACCCGCCGGCTGAGCTCGCCGATCCGCACGAGCGCCTCCGGCGGGGTTTCCACTCCCGTGGCCAAGATGTGACAAAGTCTATACACAACCATGGACAAAGATCTGACAACTCCCTCCCCGCGATCGTTGCCGATCCCGCCAGCGGATCCGTGCGGCTAGCTTTGGGCGCGGTGATTCCCTCGCTCGTCGACCGCGCCCTCGACTGGACCGTCGTGCCCGGCTACAGCCGGTTCGGCTACGCCGTCCGCAGCCGGGCCTGGGACGACGCCGAGCTCGGCTCGCTCGACGGCTGGTCGGTGCTGGTCACCGGGGCCAGCTCGGGGATCGGCGCGGCGACCGCCGAGCGCCTCGCCAGGCTCGGGGCGACGGTTCACATGCTCGCCCGCGACCCCGAGCGCGGCGAGGACGCGCGGGCGCGGATCTCCGAGCGCACCGGCTCCGATCGCCTCGTGCTCCAGCTCTGCGACCTCTCCTCGATCTCCGCGGTGCGCGAGTTCGCGACCCGGTTCGCCGCCGAGCACCCCGAGCTGCACGCGCTCGTCAACAACGCCGGCGCGATGCCGCCCGAGCGTGTCCTCACCGACGAGGGGATCGAGCTCACCTTCGCCACCAACGTGCTCGGGCCGTTCCTGCTCACCAACCTGCTCATGGAGACGCTGCGGCGGGGAGCGCCGTCGCGGATCGTCAACGTCAGCTCGGGCGGCATGTACACGCAGCGGCTGCACGCCGACGACCTGCAGCTGGCCGGTCGCGAGTACGACCCGGCCGCCTTCTACGCGCACACGAAGCGCTGCGAGGTGGTCCTGACCGAGCTCTGGGCCGAGCGCCTGCGCGGCTCGGCGGTCAGCGTCCACTCGATGCACCCGGGCTGGGCCGACACGCCCGGGGTCCAGGCCTCCCTGCCTCGCTTCCGCAAGCTGATGCGACCGCTGCTGCGCGACGCCGACCAGGCGGCCGACACAGTCGTCTGGCTGGCTTCCGCGCAGGAATCGGCGGAGCGCTCCGGCCTCTTCTGGCACGACCGCGAGCCACGCCCCGTGCACCGTGTCCCGTGGACGCGCGAGTCGCCCGCCGATCGGGCGCGCCTCTGGGACGAGTGCGCGAGGCTGAGCGGCTGGGCCGAGGACCCGGCCCGGGCCCCCGAGGCGCGGCTCCAGGGCTGAGTGGCGCGCTACACGGCAACCGTGAGCTCGAGCAGCTCCCCCGAGGTGGCCTTCGACTACCTCGCGGAGTTCAGCTCGGTGCGGGAGTGGGATCCGACCGCGGTCGCCGCCGAGAACCTCTCCGGGCGGGTCGGCGAGGGCGCCGAGTTCCGGGTAGTGGTCCGGTTCGCCGGGCGCGAGAACGAGTTCGTCTACACGACGCTCGAGTACGAGCGGCCGCGGCGCCTCGTCCTGCGAGCCGAGAGCCCCACGGTGGTCTCGCTCGACACGATCACGGTCGAGCCCGACGCCGGGGCGACCGCGGTCACCTACGACGCGCGACTCGAGCCTCGGGGGGCGATGAAGCTCGCCGGTCCCCTGCTCACGCTGCTCTTCCGGCGGCTCGGCGACAACGCCAGGGCCGGGCTCGAGCGCGAGCTCAACCGATAACCGAACCGCAACCGCCGCGGGCGCCCGTCGGGAATAGGCTCGGTGCGGGAAGCGATCGAGGAGGATGCGATGAGCGAGCGCACCGAGTACGCAGCGGGCACCCCGAGCTGGGTCGACCAGGCGTCGCCGGATCCGGGCGCGTCGGCCGGCTTCTACTCCGACCTGTTCGGCTGGGAGACCGAGGATGTGATGCCGGAGGGATCCGACGGCGAGTACCACATGGCAACCCTGCGCGGCAAGCGGGTCGCGGCGCTCGGCTCGAACCCGATGGCCGGGGCGCCGGCGGGCTGGAACACCTACTTCACCGTCGACGACGCCGACGCAGCCGCGGCGGGCGCCGCGAACGCCGGAGGCAAGGTGCTGATGGAGTCCTTCGACGTCATGGATGCGGGCCGGATGGCGGTTCTGGCCGACCCGGCGGGCGCCGTGTTCATGCTCTGGCAGCCGAAGGAGACAATCGGCGCCGAGGTCGTCAACGAGGACGGCGCCTGGTCGTGGAGCGAGCTGGTCACCGATGACGTCGAGGGCTCGAAACGGTTCTACGGCGAGCTCCTGGGCTGGCAGACGACGACGATGGAGTTCGCCGGCGGCGAGTACACGATCTGGCACCGGCCGGGGGCCGAGCCCAAGCAGGCGCCGCCGGATCAGGGAGGCACGAGCTTCGGCGGAATGCTCCCGAGCTCCAATTGGCCCGATGCGACGCCCAACTTCTGGCTCGCCTACTTCGCGGTGGCCGACGTCGACGCGACCGCAGCACGCGCCGGCGAGCTCGGCGGGTCGGTGGCCGCGCCCGCGTTCGACGCCCCGGGGGTCGGGCGGATCGCGGTGCTCGGCGATCCGCAGGGCGCGATCTTCGCCGTGATCACGCCCGAGCCCGCGGGCTGAAACGACGAGGGGCGGCGCCAACCGGCGCCGCCCCTCGGCACGCTTCGAAAAGCTCGGTCCTAGATCGTGCGGACGTTCACCGCACGCGGGCCCTTGTCGCTCTCCTCCGCCTCGAACTCGACCTTCGCCCCGTCGGCGAGCGCAACGCCGCCCTCGACCTGGCTCTGGTGGACGAAGAGATCGCGCCCGGCGTCATCGGGGGTGATGAAGCCGAAGCCCTTCTCGTGGTTGAACCACTTGACTGTGCCTGCTGACATATGTCCCTCCTGGGGGAACTCGGTGCTCGCGGTACGAAGGAACCCGGGAAGGACGCCTGCGAACTGCTACGCACGTGTTTTGACCGCGTCGGAGCGTAGCTATTCGCGGGGCGGCGTGGCTTCGCGCGGCGACATCCGTCTAAGCCTGGGCGTCGGCTGCCAGCTGGGCATCAGTCCCGCCGCCGAGCTCGACGTGGGCGCGGCTGTCGGAGCCGCGAATCAACACCAGCGTGGCGACGAACCCGAGCAGCGCGATCCCGGCGCCGACCATGAACGCGTCGCCGTAGCCGTCGGTCAGCGCGTCCGGGCTGAGGGCGCCGCCGGCCGCCGCGGCCGCGTCGTTGATCTGGGTGAAGGCGACGGTCGAGAGCAGCGCCAGGCCGAGCGCGCCGCCGACCTGCTGCGAGGTGTTGATCAGCCCGCTCGCCAGCCCGGCCTCGCGCGGCTCGACCCCGGAGACGGCGGCGATCGTCACCGGGACGAAGGCGAACCCGAGCCCGGCTGCCGCCAGCAGCGACGGGCCCAGCACGTCGGCGGCGAAGCTGCCGTCGACCGAGATCTGCCCGAACCAAAGCAGGCCGACGGCGATCAGCAACATCCCCCCGGCGAGCACCGGCTTGAACCCGATCCGGGTGACGAGCTGGGAGGCGATCCCTGCGGTGAGGATGATCGTCACCGCCAGCGGCAGGTAGGCGAGGCCGGTCTCGATCGCGCTGTAGTCGAGCACCTCCTGCAAGTACAGGGTGATGAAGAAGAACATCGAGAAAAGCGAGGCACCGGTGAGGATGCCGACGACGTTGGCGCCGGTCAGCGTCCGCATACGAAAGATCGAGAACGGCACCAGCGGCGCGGCCGAGCGGCTCTCGATCACGGCGAAGGCCGCGAGCAGAGCGACCGCGCCGGCGAGCAGGCCGATCGTCTGGCCGGAGCCCCAGCCGGCGTTGGGCGCCTCGACCAGCGCGTAGACGAGCATCGTGAGCCCGGCGGTGACGCTGACCGCTCCGGCGACGTCGAAGCTGCGGGTCTCCGACTCGGCGTGGCTCTCGCGGATCAGCCGGGGCGCGAGCAGCGCCGCGACGATCCCGATCGGCACGTTCACCCACAGCACCCACTCCCAGCCGGCGTACTCGGTCAGCACGCCGCCGAGCAGGACCCCGGCGGCGCCACCGGAGCCGGCCACCGCGCCCCAGGCGCCGAGCGCCTTGTTGCGCTCCGCACCGTCGGAGAAGGTGGTGGTGACGATCGAGAGCGCGGCCGGCGAGAGCAGCGCCGCGCCGAGGCCCTGGACGGCGCGGGCCGCGATCAGCGCGCCCTCGGACTCGGCGAAGCCGCCGACCAGCGAGGCGAGCGCGAAGAGAACGAGCCCTGACATGAACACGCGCCGGCGCCCGAGCAGGTCGGCGAGCCGGCCGCCGAGCAGCAAGAAGCCGCCGAAGGTGAGCACGTAGGCGTTGATGACCCAGGAGAGGTTGTCCTGAGAGAAGCCGAGGTCGGACCCGATCGTCGGCAGGGCGACGTTGACGATCGACGCGTCGAGCACGACCACGAACTGCGCCACGCAGAGCAGGGCGAGGGCGATCCAGCGGCGGCGTTCGTACTCCTGGGCCTCGGTCATTCGCTTTCTTCCGTATCCGGGATATAATCGGAACCTCGGTTCCGCTTCTGCTTCCGACTATACGGAATCCGAGTTCCGCTTGCAGCCCGCGGCCGCGATCTCAGCCACCAAGCCCCGCCAACAGCGCGCCGACGCGCGCCGCAACCGCGAGGCGGTGCTCGAATCGGCGCGCAAGGTGTTCGCCGAGCACGGGCTCGACGCGCAGATCGACGAGATCGCCGCCGGCGCCGGGGTCGGCGTCGGAACCGTCTACCGCCACTTCCCGACCAAGGACGAGCTGCTCGAGGCCCTGGCCCAGCTGCGCTTCGAGGCGCTCGCGGCCCGCGCCCGGGAGGCGCTCGAGGCGCGCGACGGCTGGCAGGGTTTCGTCGAGTTCATGACCTACTCGGCCCGGGTGATGGCCGAGGACCGGCTGCTATCGGAGGCGATGGACCAGCGCTCCGCGATCTGCGGCGAGGCCTCGCGGTCGGTCGGGTTGCTCGACCTGACCGCCCAGCTGATCGAGCGGGCGAAGGCCGACGGAAAGCTGCGCGCCGACACCGAACCCTGCGACGTGCCCGGGCTGATCTGCGGGATCGGCCGCGCGGTGCGCTCGGCGCCCGGCGCTCCGGCGATGACCTGGGAGCGCCACCTCGAGATCATCCTCGCGGGCCTGCGCGCGTAGGCTCTCCCCGTGGCCGAGGAGATCACCGCCGAGCGGGCGGCGAGCCGCATGCTCGCCTCGGACACGCTCGGGATCCCGCTCGGCACCGGCCAGCCGCCGGCGTTCCTGGCGGCGCTCGGCGACCGCGACGATTGGGTCGACCTGCGCATCTACGGCGCCCTGCTGCTCGCCTGGTCGGAGGCGTTCAAGCACCCGAACGTCCACTATCTCTCCGGCTTCTTCGGCCCGGTCGAGCGCTCGCTGCGCGACTCGGGCGCCAACATCTCCTTTGCCCCGGCCGACTTCCGCCGCTTCGAGCCGCTGCTCGAGCAGCAGGCGCCGCGGGTGATGGCGACGGTCGCCGCGCCGCCCGACGAGGCGGGCTGGTGCAGCCTCTCGCTGCACGCGGGCGGCACGCTGAAGGAGCTGATCCGCGCCGGCGCCGATCCCGAGCGGTTGCTGATCGCCGAAGTCTCGCCGCACTTCCCCCGGACCGCCGGGCTGCCGCCCGAACACCGCCACGCGCTCCACCTCGATCAGATCGACCTCCTGGTCGAGTCCGAGGCCGAGCCCTTCGCCCTCCCCGAGGCCGAGCCGAGCCAGATCGACGAGGCGATCGCCCGGCACGCGCGCCGCTTCATCCCCGACGGCGCCACCCTGCAGACCGGCATCGGCACGATCCCGTCGGCGATCGTCGGCCGGCTCGCCGAGGGCGACGCCGGCGGCGACTACGGCGTCCACTCGGAGATGTTCACCGACGGCCTCATGCGCCTGCACGAGGCGGGCAAGGTGACCAACCGCAAGGGGCAGTTCGACGGCGTCTCGGTCGCCACCTTCGCCGGCGGCTCGCCCGAGCTCTACGCCTGGCTCGACGGCAACGACGAGGTCGCCTTCCTGCCGGTCGAGGTGGTCAACTCACCCGACCTGATCGGCCGCAACCGGATGATGGTGACGATCAACGCCGCGATCGCGGTCGACATCCACGGCCAGGTGATCGCCGACACGATCCACGGCGGCCAGTACTCGGGGATCGGCGGCCACGAGGACTTCATCGCCGGCCCGGCGCTCGCGCTCGAGGACCGGGCGCTGCTCTGCCTGCCCTCGACCGTCAGCCTCGCGGGCGAGCTGCGCTCGCGGATCGTGCCCTGGTTCGAGGCCGGCGCGGTGGTCACGACCCCACGCCACCAGGTCGACGTGATCGTCACCGAGCACGGCGCCGCCGAGCTCCAGGGGCTGACCGTGCACCAGCGCGGCCTGGCCCTGGCGGAGATCGCTCACCCGGACTTCCGCGACGGGCTGCGCGAGGCCGCCGAGCGCGCCTCCCACGCGCGCTCGGCGGTGTCTCGCTGAGCCCGGCGGGCTAGCGGCTCGCCGCGGACGAGCGGCTGCGACCGCGGGACTTCGAGCTCGAGCGGCTGCGCGACTTGCTTGCCGAGGCGCGTGACTTGCCGGTCGAGCCGGTGCGCGACTTGCTCGTCGAGGTACTGCGACGGCGGCGGCCCCCGCCGTCCTGGCGCCGTTCCTGCGCCGGGATCTCCTCCGCGATCACCGCCTTGGTCAGCACCGGGATCTGCTTCGCGAGGTAGTTGGCCATCCGCTCCTCGTCGCGACGGATCGCCCGCGCGAGCTTCGCCGTCTCGGCGTCGCCGAGGCTCTCTGCGAGCGTCTCGATCGCGGTGTAGGTGGCGATCTCCTCGTGCTCGCTGAAGTACTCCGTCTTCGCGTTCTTGAGCATCTTCTCGGCCTCGCCGGTGCCGCGAACCAGGTGCAGCGGCCCCTTCGCCAGCGACTTCGCCTTGCCGACCGCCTGGCCGGCGACCTTCCCGGCGAGCGCGGTGTTGCCGCCGCCGAGCTGCTTGATCCGGCGCTCGAGCTCGCGCGCGTGCGACTTGGTCTCCTTCAGGTGCTGCTGCAGGTGTTGGCGGTAGGGCTTACGGGTGGTCATCCCGATGTGCGCCTCGAGCGCCGTCTCCAGCTCCCGCTCCTTGCCGTGGGCCTCGCTCAAGTACTGGACCAGCTTGCTCTGCGTCTTCGTGTCGGACATCACTTCTCTCCTTCTTCAGGTCTCCTTGGGCCTACCCGGGATTGGCCTCTCCAACCGACGGGCCGGTCACACTGCGACGGTGCTCGAGGCGGCGCTCTGGGGACTGGTCGGCGGCCTGGCGCTGGTGCTCGGGGCGCTCTTGGCGCTGATCCCGGGCCGCTCGATCCCCGAACGCGCCGTCGGCTTCGTGATGGCGTTCGGCGCCGGGGTGCTGATCAGCGCGGTCGCCTTCGACCTCACCGAGGAGGCGATCACGATCGGCGGCGGCGTCGCAGCCGCGCTCGGCCTCGGCGCCGGAGCGCTCGTCTACTACGGCGGCGACAGGTTGATCGACCGCGGCGGATCCGGCGACTCGGACGACGACCCCCGGGGGATCGTGCTCGGAGCGCTCCTCGACGGGATCCCCGAGTCGGCGGCGATCGGGCTGACCTTGCTCTCGGGCGGCGGGGTCAGCGTCTCCTTCATCGTCGCCGTTTTCATCTCCAACCTGCCCGAGTCGATCGCCGCCTCGGCCGAGCTCGAGCCGAAGCACCCGCGACGCTGGATCCTCGGCCTCTGGGTCGCGATTGCGCTCGCCTCGGCGGTCGCCGCCGCGCTCGGCTACGAGCTGCTCGGCGGCGCCTCCGACGACGTCGTGGCCTTCGTCAAGGCGTTCGCCGGCGGCGCCATCCTCTGCATGCTCGCCGACACGATGGTCCCCCAAGCGCTGAAGAAGGCTGGCACCAGCGTCGGCCTCGTGACCGTCCTCGGCTTCGCGCTCGCGGCCCTGCTCTCGACCGCTTAGCCGCCGGTCTCGGCCTTCTCAGCCTTCTCGGCGTCCGGGTCGAGCGCCGGCTCGGAGTGCGCGGCGCGCTCCTCGTAGGCGGCCCGGGCCGCGTCATCGGTCTCGGCGAGCACCTTGTCGGCCTTCAGCGCCCTGCTGATCGCCTCGCGCCCGCCGCGCGGGAGCAGCGTCATCAGCTTGTAGATGCCGACCGACTCGCGCGGGACCCAGACGTCGAACTT
The DNA here is from genome assembly GCA_035620355.1 of Solirubrobacterales bacterium. Classification (GTDB taxonomy): domain Bacteria; phylum Actinomycetota; class Thermoleophilia; order Solirubrobacterales; family 70-9; genus WHSW01. The sequence continues at coordinate 15,134 of DASPGZ010000087.1, forward strand.
CGGCCGCTCGAGCGCCCCGACGATCGCGTCGGCGACGTCCTCGGGCTCGAGCACCTTGATCGCGCGCGTCTCGGTCAGCCCGGAGCCGAGCTCGGTGTTGACCACCGCCGGCATCACCACCGAGATCTCGATCTCGGTGTCGGCGAGCTCGGCGCGGACCGCCTCGGAGACGCCGACGACGAAGTGCTTGGTGCCGCAGTAGGTGGCCCCGCCCGGGAACCCGCCCTTGCCCGCCTGCGAGGCGAGGTTGACCAGGTGGCCGCTGTTGCGGCGCTGCATCCGCGGCAGCGCCAGCTTCATCCCGTACATGACGCCGTGCACGTTGATGTCGACCATCCGGTGGGCGGTCGCGTCGTCCTCCTCGACGAACTTGCCCAGCGGCATGATCCCGGCGTTGTTGACGAGCACGTCGAGCGAGCCGAGCCGCTCCTCGACCTGGTCGAGGAAGCCCTCGAACGAGTCGCGCCGGGTCACGTCCAGCTCCAGGGCGAGCGTCTCGCCGCCGATCTCCTCGGCGGTGCGCTCCGCGAGCTCGCGATCGAGATCGCCGATCGCGACCTTGGCGCCCTTCAGCACCAGCGCCCTCGCGGTCGCCTTGCCGATCCCGCGGGCGCCGCCCGTGATCGCGACGACCCTACCCCTGAGCGAACGCGGTTCGCGTGCCATCCAGCTCTCCTCCTCTTAGAAAGTGCCCGCGCAGCCTAATACGGTGCAGGCGATGGCGCTCGCCCCAACCGCCGCCAGGCCGCCCCGTCGGTCGAGCAACCCTCTCGGCCGGGTGGTCGCCGACCTGGTCGACGAGGCCCGCGCCCGCGGCGGCTTCCCGCCCGGCCCGAGCCGCGGGGGTGTGGCCCGGGCGAAGCTGATCGCCCACGACCCGCTCGCCGTGCTGCTGCCCCTGTACGAGGACTACGGGCCGATCTTCAGCGTCCGGCTCCTGCACTCGCGGGTCGTGTTCATGCTCGGACCGGAGGCGAACCATTACGTCACCGTCTCGCACCCGCAGAACTTCCTCTGGCGCGAGGGCAGCTTCGGCGACCTGATCCCGCTGCTCGGCGACGGGCTGCTGACGATCGACGGCGGCTACCACGACCGCACCCGGCGGATCATGATGCCCGCCTTCCACCGTGAGCAGATCGAGGCCTCGGTCGCGGTTATGGCCGCCGAGGCGACCGCGGCGCTCGAGCGGCTGCGCCCGGGCGAGGTCGTCGACGTCTACGACTGGGCCCGCAACCTGGCGATGCGGATCGCGATGCGGGCCCTGCTCGGCCTCGACCCCGACGACGCCGGTCGCGGCGCCGCGGCGGCGCACCATTTCGAGGCCGCGCTCGCCTACTACGGGACCGAGTTTCACCTGCGGCTGCTGCGCGGCCCCGGGTCCCCGTGGCGGCGGCTCCAGGCCTCGCGCCGGGTGCTCGACGAGATCGTCTACGGCGAGATCGCCGCCCGCCGCCGAGACCCCGACCCGGGGCGCCTCGACCTGCTCAGCCTGCTGATCACGGCCACCGACGAGGACGGCTCGAGCCTCTCCGACGAGGAGGTCCGCGACCAGGTGATGACGCTGATGTTCGCGGGCCACGACACCTCGACCTCCACCCTCTCCTTCCTCTTCCACGAGCTCGCCGGCCACCCCGAGGCGCTCGCCCGGCTGCAGGCCGAGGCCGATGCGGCGCTCGGCGGCGAGACCCCGACCGCGGCGCAGCTGTTCGGCGAGCTGCCCTACCTCGACATGGTCGTCGACGAGACCCTGCGCCTCTACCCGCCGGCCTGGATCGGGCCGCGCCGGGCGGTGCGCGGGTTCGAGTTCGCCGGCCACCATGTGCCGGCCGGGGCCTACGTCAACTATTGCTCGTGGGCCAGCCACCGGCTGCCCGAGGTCTTCCCCGAGCCGGAGGCGTTCATTCCCGAGCGCTTCACCCGCGAGCGCAAGGCGGCGCTCCCCCGGGGTGCCTACGTGCCCTTCGGCGGCGGTTCGCGGATCTGCATCGGCAAGCGCTTCGGTCAGACCGAGGTGAAGCTGGTGGCGACCCTGGCGCTGGCGCGACTGCGGTTCGAGCGCCTCCCCGGCCGGACGATGACGATTCGCCAGATGCCGACCCTGTCGCCCGACGGCGGCCTGCGGATGCGGGTCCGCGAGCGCGAGCTGCCGGCCTCGCTGCGCTAGTCGCGAGCGCCGGCTCGCGCCCTGCTATGTTTCGCGGACTATTTGTCTACTAAATTACTAGACAAAGGAGAGAACCCAAGATGCTGAACGGAAACGGGGCGCTCGACACCTCCGCCCACAGGCTCTTCGACCGCGTTCGCGACGAGCTCGCGACCGACCGCTTCGCGATCCTCGCCGACGCGATCGGCGACCACGAGCTCCGCGCCAGCCGCTTCAGCAGCGGGCCGCTCCCCCACGACCAGGCGCTCTACCGGCGGCTGCGCGAGATCCTCGGCCGGGGCGCGGGCGGGCCGGCGCGGTGAACCTCGTCGCCGAGCCGCCGACCGACGAGCTCCGCGCCCTCGGAGCCCCCGCTCCGCCTGCGGAGCGGGGCGTACGCTTCGTCGAGCTCGCGGCGGCCGTACGCCGCCACGAGCGCGCCGCCGGCAGCGCCGCGGTGCCGAAGCGGCCCGCCGACCACGACCTCTACCGGCTGCTCAGCGCGCTGGAACGTCTCAACCCGGAACAGGAGCCACGATGACCGCCACCGACAAGCTGCTCGACAACGCCGAGCAGTACGCCTCCGAGTTCGACCACGGTCGAGCCCGTT
>DASPGZ010000088.1:0-18346 GCA_035620355.1 Solirubrobacterales bacterium
TGACCTGGGGGCGGCCGGCGTGCGCGGCGCTGGCGCTGGCCGCCTGCGCGCTGCCCCCGTTGCTCGCCGCCGACGGCGAGCCCGTCGACGGCGCCGTGCGCAAGCCGAACATCGTCCTGATCACGACGGATGATCAGACCCTGGCTTCGCTTTCGGTGATGAAGCGGGTCCAGCGCCTGCTGGTCGATCGTGGGGTGCGCTTCGAGAACGCGATCTCCTCGTTTCCGCTCTGTTGCCCGTCGCGGGCGAGCTGGATCACCGGCCAGTTCGCCCACAACCACGGCGTGATCGACAACCAGGAGCGCAACGGGGGCGGCTACCAGGCGCTGCGCGAGCCCGACAAGGTGCTCCCCGCCTGGCTCGACGCCGGCGGCTACGACACCGCCCTGGTCGGCAAGTGGCTGCACGACTACCGCACCCTCGACCCGGCTCCGGGATGGGATCGCTTCTGGGCGCTGACCGCACCGACGATGGTCAACTACTACGGCTACGAGGTCACCGACTCCCGCGGGGGCAGGGTCCGCTACGGCAAGGACGCCGACGACTACGTCACCGACGCCCTCACCCGCGACTACGCGCTGCCCTACATCCGTCAGCACGAGCGCGACCCCGACCCGTTCTTCCTCCACGTCTCCTACATCGCGCCGCACTGGGGCCGCGGTCGCAACGACGCCGCCGGGCGCCGGTGCGCGAACGGCAAGCCGTTCGCGTTCGAGACCGCGAAGGCGAAGCCGGCCCCGCGCGACGCCGGCGCCTTCGGCGAGGCGAAGCTGCCGACGCCGCCGTCGTTCAACGAGGCCGACATGTCCGACAAGCCGGGGGCGGTGCGCGGGCGCGAGCGCCTCAGCCGGCGCGAGATCCGCGTGGTCACCGAGCGCTACCGGTGCGAGCTCGCGAGCCTGCTCGCGGTCGATCGCGCCGTCGGCGAGATCACGGCCGCGATCGACGAGGCGCACCTGAGTCGCCGCACCTACGTGATCTTCACCTCCGACAACGGCTACATGCACGGCGAGCACCGGATCCGGGCCGAGAAGGTGCAGCCCTACGAGGAGGCGCTCAGGGTGCCGCTGGTGATCGCCGGCCCGGCGATCCCGCCCGGGGTCACGGTCGACGATCCGGTCGCCAACGTCGACCTGGCACCGACGATCCTCGAGCTCGCCGAGGTCCAGGTGCCCGACGCGCTCCAGCGACCCGTCGACGGCCGCTCGCTCGCGCCCTACACCTACGGGCGCGGCGACCCCGACCGCGCGGTCCCGATCGAGGCCAAGCGCCCCCCGCGGCGCTCGGCCACCGGCACCTTCGTCGCCCCCTCCTGGATCGGGGTGCGCACCGCCCGCTACCTGTATGTCGAGCACTACCGGGCCGAGGTCCCGACCCTGGCCGAGGGCTTCGGCCTCGAGATCGGGGCCGGCTCGGTCACCGACGTCGAGCTCTACGACCTGGCCGCGGACCCGCACGAGCTGATCAGCCGCCACGCCGATTCGGCCTACGTCGTCACCCGGGCGGCGCTCGCCGGGGCGGTCGGCGAGCTGCGGCGCTGCGCGGGGGAGGCCTGCCGGTTCGACCTCAGCGTCCCGCCACCTCGCTGAGAGCCGCCGCCGAGGGCTCAAGCCCCGCCGAACGCCGCCGATACAGGGGTTGATGTTCGACGTCGACGCAGCGCTGCGCACGGTGGTCGAGTCCGAGGGCTCCGACCTGCACCTGAAGGTCCCGTCGCCGCCGATGATCCGCACCCACGGCGAGCTGGGGCCGATCCCCGGCGGCCAGCCGCTGACGCCCGAGGACACCGAGGCCGCCCTGCACCACATCATCAAGGACGCCAACCTGCTCGAGGAGTTCGACAAGGTCGGCGAGGCAGACTTCTCCTACTCGATCCGCGGCGTCTCGCGCTTCCGCGTCAACGCCTTCCGCCAGCGGGGGACGGTGGCGATCGCCTGTCGCGCGATCCCGTTCCAGGTCCGGACCACGGAGGACCTCGGGCTGCCCGACGTGATCCGCACGCTGGCCGAGGAGCAGCGCGGGATCGTCCTGCTCACCGGGACCACCGGCTCGGGCAAGTCGACGACCCTGGCGGCGATGGTCGACCACATCAACTCGACCCGGTCGCGCAACATCATCACGCTCGAGGACCCGATCGAGTACCTGCACGGCGACAAGCGCTCGATCATCAGTCAGCGCGAGGTCGGGATGGACACCGAGGGCTTCGGCCGGGCGATGCGCCGGATCCTGCGCCAGGACCCCGACGTGATCCTGATCGGCGAGATGCGCGACGAGGAGACCGTTCGCACGGCGCTCTCCGCGGCCGAGACAGGCCACCTGGTGCTCTCGACCCTGCACACCCTGGACGCGACCGAGACCGTCAACCGGATCATCGACTTCTTCCCGCCGCACCTGCAGCAGCAGGCCCGGGTGATGCTCGCCGCGACCCTGCGCGGGGTCGTCGGCCAACGCCTCGTGAAGCGCGTCGGGGGAGACGGCCGGGTCGCCGTCTGCGAGGTGCTGGTGGCCACCGGCCGGGTCCAGGACCTGATCCTCAACCCGCAGGAGACCGGCAGGCTGACCGAGGTGATCTCCGAGGGCGAGTACTACGGGATGCAGACCTTCGACCAGGCGCTGCTCGGCCACGTGCTCGAGGGCAACATCGACGCCGACCTCGCCTTCGAGGTCGCCTCGAGCCCGCACGACTTCAAGCTCATGCTCGACGCCAAGGGCGCTCGGTCGAGCGGGATCGAGCAGGTGCTCGAGACCGACGAGGAGCGCCCCGTCGCCGAGGCGGCGCCCACCGGGCCGCCGGCGACCCTGCTGGGCTGAGCGGCCGAAAACCTCGCTTCATTTCCTGAAGCCATGGCTATACTCGGCTGGGAGCTGAGGGCCTCCCGAACCGCTTCGGTCCCAGCCGCAGCAAGCCATGAACGACTCCCCCTGTCCCGTCGGTTCCTGCGCCGAGATCATCTCGGGCAAGTGGACGCTTCTCGTGATCCGCGACCTCGCCGACTCGAGTCGCAGGTTCTGCGAGCTCGAGCGCTCGCTGCACGGGATCAGCCCGCGGACGCTGTCGCTACGGCTGCGCGCGCTCGAGGAGTGCGGCGTGGTCCAGCGCCACACCTACCCCGAGGTGCCGCCAAGGGTCGAGTACGCGCTGACCGAGAAGGGCCGCGCGCTGGTTCCGGTGATCGAGGAGATGCGCTCCTACGGTCGCCGTTGGCTAACGACGGCCTGAAGCGCGAGTAGCCGGCGCAAGGCGGCGTCATCGGTCGCTCGTGTGCGGAGCACACGTCGCGACCTGCTTCCTTGCCCTGCTTGGCTCTCGCGCTTCAGTGCAAGGGGCGTTGCAGCGCAGGAGCGTCGGGTGGCCGGGCGAAGCCTCCCGCCATGCGCGACCTGGTGGTACGAGAGGCACTCGAGGCGATGGCCTTCGACGCCGCCGACCGCCTGCGCGAGCTGATTGCCGCCGGGGAGGAGATCCCGTACGAGGTCCGCGAGCCCGGAGACGGCTCGCCGCTCTGCCGTTACGAGCCCCGGACAGAGGTCTTCGTCCACGACCACGCCGGCGAGCTCCGCGAGCTCGATTCGTTCGGGACCGCCTGCGCCGCGGTCGAGATCGGCGGGCTCGCGACCGCGTACCTCGAGCGGATGGGCATCGGCGTTCCCGAGGACGCGCGCAAGCGCGCCGAGATCGCCTGCATCGCCTTCCTCTGCCGCCTCTGGATGGCCAGCTCGGACTTCTCGCTCGAGGCCGCGCGACTCGATGCCGCGATCGACGAGGTCGACGCCGGGAGCGAACTCAACGACGGCGGGATCGAGGTGATCGTCCCGCTGCGCGGCCTGCAGATGCCGGTTGCCCGCCTCGACCTCGAGCCGGCCTCGATCGTCCGCGCCGACACGGTCGAGGTCCCCCCCGAGGCCCGCTCGGCCGACGGGCTGGGGGTCTCCCCGTGGGAGCCCACCTTCATCGCCGTGGTCCGCGTCGACGAGACCGAGGTCGCCGACGGCGACGCCGGGCTCGCCGCGGTCGAATCCTTCCGCCGCCTGACCACCACCCTGCGCCTGTTCAAGGCCGGCGGGGTGGGGCTCGGGCCGCACGCCTGGACCCGGATCGCGGGCGACCGCTGGCGCCGGATCGCGACCGGCTCCGGTCGCCAACGTCCCGGCGGCTACCGGCTCACCGACCCCGAGCTCGGCGAGCTGCTCGCCTTCTCGCGCTCGCTGGCGATCGCCGGGACCCCGTTCGAGCGGCTCGCCCACGGCCGCCCCGGGGTCCCGACCGTGCTCGGGCGCGCCCTGGCGCGATTCGAGGCCGGGCTCGAGCGAAACGTCGTCGTCGAGGCGCTCAACGACCACCTGCTCTCGCTCCGCTTCCTGCTCGAGGGCGGCGGGCCGGCCGACCTCGGCCTCTCGATGCGGGTCGCCGCGCTCTGCGCCGAGCCCGACGGCCGCGACGAGGTGAAGGCGGTCGTCGACCGCGCCCAGGGGCTCGAGCGCGAGCTTTGGAGCGGCGAGCCCTCGATCGGTTCCGGGTCCGCGACCCCGGCCGAGACCGGCGCCTCGCTCGAGGACCTCGCCCGCGCGATCCTCAAGGACGCTGCCGCCGGTCACCTCGGCTCCGACCTGCGGGTGACCGCCGACGAGATCCTGCTCGCGGACGGACTCGCCGCGGGCGAGGGCGCCGCGACCCAGCGCGGCGGGACCACCGAATGGGACCTGACCCCGGTCGAGCCGGAGGAGATCGAGCTGAGCGAGGAGCTCGAGGGGTTGATCTCGGGACCGACCGGAGATCCGGAGGAGGCCGGCGACGAGCAGGTCTCCGAACTCGACGCGCGAATCACCCCTGAACCGAGCCCCGAGCCGCAGGAGGCACCAGTGAGCGAGAGAGCGCGAGAGATCTTCGGCGACGCCGTACCCGAGCCCGAGCGCGGATTCGAGGCCGAGACCGGTTTCGAGCGTGAGCGCCGGTTCGAGGCCGACGAGCCGACCACCTCGCTCGAGCTGGTCCCGGCCCCGGCCGAGGTGGAGGCTGAGAGCGGGACCGAGATGTTCGACTACGAGGCCGACCAGCGCCGCCTGGTCGACGACGACGGTCGCCCGCGACCGGCGAGCCCGGTGCTGAGGCTGATCGAGCAGACGCGCGCGGAGCGCGAGGCGCGGACCGAGCGCGTCGCCGGGCTCTTCCCGGCGCCCGAGACGACCGAGTGGAACGTGCGCGACATCACCTACGACCGCAACCGTCGCGCCGGCGTCTCGCCGCAGTAACCCAAGACTTCCTCCGATCACCCCAGGAAGAGCAGGTCGAGCCGCCGGGCCTCACGCCCGGTGGCTTCGGCCTTTCCGGGCTCAGGCCGCGGCCTCGATCTCGGCGCGTTCCTCGGCGCCGGAGGCGAACAGGTACCGGTTGAGCTCGATCAGCCCGGCGAGGTCGTGAACGTCGTGATCGAGGTAGGGGACCTCGATCACGGCGCCGGTGCCGAGCTCGGCGCCGAGGCGCGCGATGTTGCGACGGTCGCGCTCGGCGAGCGTGCGGAAGTCGCGGTGGTTGGCCTCGACCCGGCCGGCGAGCTCCGGGTCGCCGAGCAGCTCTTTGAGCTCGTCGGCGACCGGCTCGGCGTCCGCGGGGCCGGCGGCGTGGACCTTGTTCACGATCACGCCCCCGAATGGCATCCGCGCCTCCTCCAGCTTGCGGTGGAAGTAGACGGCCTCGGAGATCGGCTCGCCCTGGGGCGCGCAGACGACCAGGAACGAGGTCGCCGGGTCCGAGAGCAGCTCGTTGACCTTGCGGGCGCGTTCGCGAAAGCCGCCGACCATGCCGCTGAACGCCTGGAAGAACTCGGCCAGCTCCTCGAGCAGGTCGACGCCGGTGATCCGGCGCAGGACCGAGAACATCATCGACGCGCCACGGCCGAAGATCCGCATCCCGAAGCCGGTCGGCTTCATGAACATCTGCAGCGCTCGCCCGTCGATGAACTGCAGCAGGCGGTTGGGAGCGTCGAGGAAGTCGAGCGCGTTGCGCGACGGCGGCGTGTCGAGGACCAGCAGGTCGTAGCGGCCCTCGGCGTGGATCTCGTAGAGCTTCTCCATCGCCATGTACTCCTGGGAGCCGGCGAGCGCCGAGGAGAGCTGCTGGTAGATGCGGTTGGAGAGGATCCGCTCGCGGGTCTCGTCGTCGGGCGCGTGCTCGCGGACCACCTCGTCGAAGGTCTGCTTCGCGTCGAGCATCATCGCCCAGAGCTCGCCGCCCTCGAGCTCGGTGCCGGCGCGCTCGAACAACGCCGGGTCGACCTGGCGCTCGCGGTTGCCGAGCTCGGGCAGCCCGAGCGAGTCGGCGAGGCGCTTCGCCGGGTCGATCGTCAGCACCGCCACCCGCTTGCCGCGCGCAGCCATTCCGGCGGCGATCGCCGCCGAGGTGGTCGTCTTGCCGACCCCGCCCGAGCCGGCGCAGACGCAGACGCGCTTGCCCTCGAGCAGGTCGGCGACCCCGGCCATCAGGCCGTCACCATGCCCGCCAGGGCGCCCATCTGCTCCGGCCCGAGCTCGGGCTCGAACAGGAACGGCAGCGTGCTCACGGGCGCCTTCGTCTCGCGCTCGAGCCGCGCGAGCTGTCGGCGCTGATCGCGGCCGCGGCGCTCCTCGGTGAGCGCGGCGCGCAGCGCGGCGCGCGCGGCCGGGCCGGCATCCGGCGCCGCCGCCGCGATCCGCTTCGCCTCCGCCGGGCGGAAGCGCTCCGGGTAGAGGCCGTTGCAGAAGATCCTGTCGACCGTCACCCCGACCTCGGAGGCGAGCTCGCTCTCGAGCGCCGCGGTCTCGTTCACCGGCATCTCCTCGGGCAGCGCGACCACCGCGACCCCGGTCCGCTCGCGGTCGCGGATGAACCCGTCGAGCGTCTCCGCCTGCTGGCGGATCGGCCCGACCCGGGCGATGTTGGCGAAGGTCCGGGGCGTCTGCAGGAAGCCGACCCCGTGCCCGGTCGCGGGCGCGTCGACGACGACCAGGTCGTAACGGCCTCCGCCGCGGGCCTTGCGCTGGTCCAGGGTCAGCTCCCAGATCTTCCCGATCGTGACCAGCTCCTTGAGCCCCGGCGTCGCGGCGGCGAGGTAGTTGAAGATCCGCGAGCGGAAGAGCAGATCCCGCATCGCCTTCACCTTCAGCTGCAGGAGCACGTACTCGCGCATCGACTCGTCGGGGTCGATCGAGATCGCCCACAGGTTCTCGGTCAGCTCGGCCTCGTGAAAGCCCACCTCGCGGCGCTGGAACACGTGCGAGAGGTGCTCCTGGGCGGCGACCTCGCAGACGATCGTCCGCTTCCCGGCGCGGGCGGCGGCGAGCGCCAGGGCGACCGAGACGGTCGATTTGCCGACCCCGCCCTTGCCGGTGACGAAGACGAGTCGCCTCTCGAACAGGTCCGCGGCGGCGCTCTCGGTCGGGGCCATCTAGAGCATGGTCGCGAGCATCAGAGATCGGGCTGCGCGACCCATCCGCAGATCGTATCCGCGCCGGGGCGTGGAGCCGATTGCCGTGCAGGGGAAGGAAAGGGCAGAGGCTGTGCGAATAAGCGCGAACGATGGGACTTTTCAGCCGCGGAGCGCGCTCCGACGATCAACGACCGCCGACCCCGGAACGCTCGCCGAGCGCCGACGACCGCGCCCCCGAGCGCGCCGCCGAGCCGGCCCGGAGCGTCGAACCCTCCGCGCCTCAGGCGCCCGAGCCCGAGGCGCAGAGCCCGGAGCCGGTCGAGACCCCGGCAGCCGTGAAGGCCCCGGAGGCCGTCGAGGCTCCGGAAGCGGTCGAGCCGCCGGCGCCGGAGCGCAGCCCCGAGCGCCCGTTCGCGCCGCCGGTCGCCGCCTCGGTGCCCGAGCCCGATCCGGAGGAGCTGCGGATCACGGCCAGCCAGGCGATCGGCCCGCGCCGCGAGTCGGCCGCGCCGGAAGACGGCGCGGTCCAGACCCGCGCCAAGGTGATCAGCTTCGCCAACCAGAAGGGCGGGGTGGCGAAGACCACCTCGACCCTCAACCTCGCGGTCGCCTTCGCCGAGTCCGGTCACCGGGTGCTCTGCATCGACCTCGACCCGCAGGGCAACCTGACCATGAGCCAGGGGATCGACCCGGACAAGGTCGACAAGTCGATGTTCGACGTGCTCGTCCACCACATCCCGATCCGGGAGGCGATCCAGCAGCGCGAGATCGACATCGCGGTCGCCTCGATCGACCTCGCCGGCGCCGAGATCGCGATGTCGACGCAGATCGGTCGCGAACGCTCGCTCGAGAAGGCGCTCGAAGCGGTCGCCACCGACTATGACTTCGTCTGCATCGACACGCCGCCGAGCCTCGGGTTGCTGACGATCAACGCGCTCACCGCGTCCGACAAGGTGATCGTCCCGGTCCAGTGCGAGTACCTGTCGATGCGAGGGCTGCTGCAGTTGCAGAACACGCTCGAGATGATCCGCGAGAACCTCAACCCGAAGGTGGAGATCGAGGGGATCCTGCCGACGATGCTCGACTCTCGCACCGTCCACGCCAAGGAGGCGGTGGAGATCCTCGAGGAGAACTTCGGCGACCTGGTCTTCAACACCCGGATCCGCAAGGCGATCAAGTTCGCCGAGGCTCCGGTTCGCGGTGCCAGCGTCCTCAAGTACGATTCCAAGAGCAACGCCGCCGATTACTACCGCCAGCTTGCGGAGGAGGTTCTGACGAATGGCGCGTCGTAAGCGGGCCAGCATGAGGGAGGGTCCGCTCGCCGACCTCTTCCGCTCGACCGTCGAGCCCGACGACCCGCCCGAGGCGCCCGCGCCCGGGTCGCGCGACCGCGAGGAGGAGACCGGGGTGATGAGCTCCGAGCCCGCCGAGCAGCGCCCGTCCGAGCCGACGCCCCCGGCGGCCCCCGAGGCGGAGGAGCCGGAGGTCTTCGACCAGAGCGACGCCGAGCCCGAGGCGCCCGCGGAGGTCCAGGCGTACCACGTGCCGGAGCCGCCCGCCGCCCGCGAGCGGCTCTCGCGGATTTTCGCCGACGACGTCCTCGACGCCGACCGGCCGGCCTACGGACGCGACGAGCCCTCCTACAGCGGCGACTTCCGCGACGTGGCGCCTCACGCCCCGGTGATCCGCGTGGTCGGCGTCGGCGGCGCCGGCGTCAACGCGATCAACCGCATGGTCGACGCCGGGATCCCCGGGGTCGAGTTCATGGCCGTGAACACCGACCTGCAATCGCTTCAGCAGTCGAACGCCGACGTCACCGTCCACCTCGGCAGCGGCATGGCCCGCGGCCTCGGCGCCGGCTCGAACCCCGAGCTCGGTTACCGGGCCGCGTTCGAGGAGCAGGACAAGATCAAGCGCTTGCTCAAGGGCTCCGACATGGTCTTCGTCACCTGCGGGGCCGGCGGCGGCACCGGGACCGGCGCGGCGCCGGTGATCGCCCGGCTGGCCCGCGACGTCGGCGCGCTCACCGTCGGCATCGTCACCAAGCCGTTCCGGTTCGAGGGCTCGCGCCGCTCGGGCCAGGCCGAGGAGGGCGTGAAGGCGCTGGGTGAGGAGGTCGACACGTTGATCGTCGTCCCCAACGAGCGCCTGCTCACGGTGCTGGCGAAGACGACCACGATGGTCGAGGCTTTCCAGGTGGCCGACGACGTCCTGCGCCAGGGCGTCCAGGGCGTCACCGAGCTGATCACCCTGCCGGGGATGATCAACCTCGACTTCGCCGACGTGCGCACGACGATGCGCGACGCCGGCCACGCGCTGCTCGGGATCGGCATGGGCGCCGGCGACACGCGGGCGGTGACGGCCGCCGAGAGCGCCGTCTCCTCGCCGCTGCTCGAGACCTCGGTCGAGGGCGCGCGCTCGATCCTCCTCTCGATCACCGGCGGCTCCGACCTGACCCTGATCGAGGTCTCCGACGCGGCGAAGATCGTCCAGGAGGCCGCCCACCCCGACGCCAACATCATCTTCGGCGCCAACATCGACGAGTCGATCGGCGACGAGGTCTGGATCACGGTGATCGCGACCCGCTTCGACGAGGGCGCCCGGCGCGCCGCGGTCGAGCGCCGCGCGCTCGAATCCGGTCCCGGCGACGAGCCGCGACGCGGCGGCCGCCGTCCCGCGGAGCGCGAGTCGCGCTCGCGCGACATCGACCTCGACGTACCCGAGTACGTACCGGGCCGCTAGCCGCCTGCGCGACGGGCGCACGCCCTAACGTGACCGCGATGGCGCAACGTGGCGCAGTCGCTGCCGGACATCCGCTGACCGCCGAGGCGGGGGCCGCGGTGCTGCGCGAGGGCGGCAACGCGGTCGACGCCGCGGTCGCCGCGGTCGCGGCCTCGTGCGTCACCGAGAGCCCGCTGACCGGCCTGGGTGCCGGCGGCTACATGCTCGTCCACAGCGGCGACGAGACCACCGTGCTCGATTTCTTCGTCGCCGTACCGGGCGCCGACGGGCTCGAGCGCCGCTCCGACCTGGTCCCGATCCCGGTCCACTTCACCGAGGAGTCGGCCCAGGTGTTCAACGTCGGCGCCGCCTCCTGCGGCGTCCCGGGCACCCCGGCCGGGCTCGAGCGGGCGCTGGAGCTGTTCGGGACGGTGCCGCTGGCGGAACTGGTGGCCCCGGCCGCGCGGCTCGCCCGCGAGGGCGTCGAGGTCAACGCCGAGCAGGCCTATTTCATCGCGATCCTGGCGCCGATCCTGACCCACTACGCCGAGACGGCAGAGATCTACGCGCCGGAGGGGAAGCTGCTCGGCGAGGGCGATCGGTTCCGCTTCGCCGCGCTCGGCGACGCGCTCGAGCTGCTCGGGGCCGAGGGCTCGGAGAGCTTCTACCGCGGCGAGGCCGCGCGGCGGATCTCCGAGTGGGTGGTCGAGCGCGGCGGCACGCTCGGGGTCGCCGATCTGGCCGCCTACGCGACGATCGAGCGCGAGCCGGTCGCCGCGACGATCCGCGACCGCGAGGTGCGCACCAACCCGCCCCCGTCCTCGGGCGGGATCCTGATCGCGTTCGCGCTCGAGCTCCTGAACCGCCGGGGCGGCGAGCCCGACACAGTCGACCTGGTCGAGGTGATGGAGGCGGCGCAGGCGCAGCGCACGCACGAGTTCCTCGCCGGGCTCGTCGACCAGGGATTCGCCGCCTCCTTCCTGGCGGCCGATCGGCTCGGCTCGACCACCCACATCACCGCGCTCGACGGCGACGGCATGTGCGCGAGCGTCACCTGCTCGAACGGCACCGGCTCGGGGCTGATCGTCCCCGGCACCGGCGTCCACGTCAACAACATGCTCGGCGAACAGGATCTGAACCCGCTCGGCTTCCATCGTCACGAGGTCGGCCGGCGGATGCCCTCGATGATGTCGCCGACCGTGGTCCTGCGCGACGGGGAGCTCGAGGCGGGGCTCGGCAGCGGCGGCTCGAACCGGATCCGCTCGGCGATCCTGCAGACGATCGTGCGCATGGTCTGCGAGGGCCGCGAGGTGACCGAGGCCGTCAACGCCCCTCGGGTGCACTTCGAGCAGGGCGCGGTGGAGGCCGAGCCGGGGGTCGACCCGGCGGCGCTCGAGCGGCTCGCGGCGGACGGCTACGAGATCGTCCGCTGGCCGGATCGAAACGTGTTCTTCGGCGGCGTCCACGCGGTCGCCCGGGATCCGGCGACCGGCGAGCTGCGAGGGGCGGGCGACCCGCGCCGCGGCGGCGCGGTCGCCGTCGCCTGAGCCGGCGCTAGAGGTCGCCGATGATCACGCGGCCGTTGACCTTGGCCCGCTCGGCGATCTCCCGCGAGCGGCTGACGGCGTCGACGAGGGCGCCGAGCGCCGCCGCCAGGATCCGCATCCGCTCCGGCTCCGAGCGCAGCTCGAGCAGGCGCTGCTTGGTCTCGGCCGGGAGCTCGACCCGGGCCGCGATCCCGTATGAGTCGTAGGTCTCGAGCTCGGCGTCCTCGGGCGGCTCGCCGCCGACCCGCCGGACCAGCTCCGCGAAGGCCTCCCGGGCGGTCGCCGCCAGCGCCGCCGCCTCCTCGTCGGCGTCCTCGGGCGGCGGGTCGACCGGCTCGACCTCGCCGGCCGGGAACTCGGCCGCCTCGAACCGGTCGAGGACCCGGAACGGGCGCTCGCCGGTGACGATGATGTTGAGGCGGCCGTCATCGAAGCGCTCGGTGACCTCGGTCACCCGCGCCTCGCAGCCGATCCGCCGGGCCGAGCCGTCGTCGTCGCGAAAGACGATCCCGAAGGGCTCGCCCTGGTCGAGACAGCGGTCGATCATCCGCTTGTAGCGCTCCTCGAAGATGTGCAGCGGCATCAGCTCTCCCGGGAGCAGAACCACGGGGAGCTCGAAGATCGGAAGCTCGACCTCATCGCCCGCCATGCAAGCAGTCTAAGACCCGGACAGAATGGAGCCAATGGCTGTCGACTTCGAGGGGGACGGGCTGCTGGACGGGCTCGCGGGGGAGGAGCGCGAGGCGCGGCTGCGCCTGCTCAGCGAGCTCAGCGAGCAGGGGGTCGAGCCGGAGGAGCTGCGGCGGGCGGTCGCCGAGCAGCGCCTCGCCCTGCTCCCGGTCGAGCGGGTGCTCGCGGGCGAGGGTGAGCGCTACACCGCGGCCGAGGCCAGCGAACGCGTTGGGATCGAGCTCGAGCTGCTGCAGCGGGTCTGGCGCGCGCTCGGGCTGGCGCTCGCCGACGACGACCGCGAGGCGATCTACACCGACCGGGACATCGAGGGCGCGAAGCGGGTCAAGGCGCTGCTCGACGCCGGGATCCCCGAGGAGGGGGTGCTCGAGGTCGCCCGCCTGCTGGGGATGACGATGTCGCAGCTCGCGGCGGCGAACAGGCAGCTGATCGCCGACGCCTTCATGCGCGAGGGCGACACCGAGTACGACGCCGCCTCCCGTTTCGCCGCCGCCGCCGAGGCGTTCATGCCGCTGATCGCCGAGACGCTTCCGTACGTGCTGCGACTGCACCTGCGCGAGCAGATCCGACACGACGCCTTCGCGCTCGCCGACCTCTCGGCCGGCCGGCTCGAGGCGGCCGACGACGTCGCGGTCTGCTTCGCCGACCTGGTCGGGTTCACCCAGCTCGGCGAGACGCTCGAGCCGGAGGCGCTAGGCGCGGTCACCGGCCGGCTCGCCGAGCTCGCCGCCGGCGCGGTGGAGCCGCCGGTCCGGCTGGTGAAGATGATCGGCGACGCCGTGATGCTGGCCGGCCCCGACCCGGCGGCGGTGGTCGATTCGGCGCTGAGGCTGGTCGAGACGGCGTCCGAGCAGGGCGAGGAGTTCCCGATGCTGCGGGCGGGGGTGGCCTGGGGGCGGGCGCTGCCGCGGGCCGGCGACTGGTACGGGCGCCCCGTCAACCTGGCCAGCCGGGTCACCGGGATCGCGCGGCCGGGCAGCCTGCTCGCGGACGGGGGCATCCACGACCGGCTCGAGGACGAGTACGACTGGTCGTTCGCGGGCGAGCGGCGGCTGAAGGGCATCGACGGGAAGGTGAAGCTGTACCGCTGCCGCCGCCCCGCAGGCGAAACGGGCGCCGACGACTGAGCGCGGGCGGCGGGCCGGTGATCGGCCCGCTCACCGGGGACGTACTCGTGATCGGGTTGAGTAACGCTTGATGACGACCGGCGACTCTCACAACTAGATGGTCCTGTTGATCTTGTTCGCGCTCGTGGCGGGAGCCGCGACGGCGCTCTCGCCCTGCGTGCTGCCGGTGCTGCCGGCCGTGCTCGGTGCCGGGGTCACCGGCGGGCGGCGGCGGCCGCTCGGGGTCGTCACGGGGCTGGTTGCGGCGTTCACCTTCGCGACGATCGCGCTCGTCTACGTGATCGACGCGCTCGGGCTTCCCAACGATCTGCTGCGAAACCTCGCGATCGCGACGCTGCTCGTCTTCGGGATCACGCTGCTGATCCCCGGGCTCGGCGACAGGATCGAGGCCTTCGGCAGCCGCATCGCCCCGGGCCCGGCGCGGGTCGGAGGCGACGGATTCGGCTCCGGGCTCCTGCTCGGCGCCAGCCTCGGACTCGTCTACACGCCCTGCGCCGGGCCGATTCTCGCCGGCGTGATCACGGTCTCGGCGAGCCAGGACTTCACCGCCGGCAAGCTCGCGGTGGCGCTCGCCTACGCGGTTGGCTCCGGCGCGGTGCTCTACGGGCTGATGCTCGGCGGCCGCCGGCTGGTCGACCGGGTGCGGCCCGCGCGCGCCTGGGTCCAGGCGGCGACCGGGGCGGTGATGGTCGTAGTCGCGGTGGCGATGATCGCCGACCTCGATCTCGAGTTCCAGAGCGCGATCGCCGACGAGCTGCCGTCGGTGCTCGTCAACCCGAGCGGCGAGCTCGAGGGCTCGAACGCGGTCGCCGACGACCTCGCCGAGGTCCGCGGCGCGCATGGAGCGCAGGAGGCGGGAGCGGCGCAGGCGGAGGCCGGCACCGAGCTTCCCGACCTCGGCGCGGCGCCCGACTTCGTCGGCACCGGCGAGTGGTTCAACACCGGTGGCGCGCCGCTCTCGATCGCCGAGCTGACCGGCGGCGAGGGCCGGGTGGTGCTGATCGACTTCTGGACCTACACCTGCATCAACTGCATCCGGACGCTCCCGTACCTGAGGGCCTGGGACGGCGAGTATCGCGACGACGGGCTGACCATCGTCGGCGTGCACTCGCCCGAGTTCGCGTTCGAGAAGGAGCCCGCCAACGTCGCCGACGCGATCGACGAGTACGGGATCGACTACCCGGTGGTCCAGGACAACGAGCTCGGTACCTGGACCGCGTTCGCGAATCAGTACTGGCCGGCGAAGTACCTGATCGACGCGGACGGCGAGGTTCGCTACGTGCACTTCGGCGAGGGCTCCTACGAGCAGACCGAGAGGGCGATCCGCTCGCTGCTGGCCGAGGCCGGCGATGGCGCCCTCGGCACGCGGGCGCGACCGCGGGGTGAGGTGCAGCGGATCGACCCGCGGCTGGGCACGCCCGAGACCTACCTCGGGGCGGCCCGCGCCGACGGCTGGGTCGAGGGTCCGCAACCGGGGCTCCACGACTATGACCCGGTCGACCCGGGGTCGCTGGGGCTGAACCGGTTCGCGTTCGGCGGCGAGTGGGACGTCGACGACGAGGCGGCGACCGCGGCGGGCTCCTCGACGATCTCGCTCTCGTTCCAGGCCCGGCGGGTGTTCCTCGTGCTCGGCTCGCCCGCGGGACCGCGCCGGGTCCAGGTCCTGCTCGACGGCCGGCCGATCCCCGACGAGCTCGCGGGCCCCGACGTCCGCAAGGCGACGGCGACGGTCGCCGGACAACGGCTCTACCGGCTCGTCGATCTGCCCGAGGCAGGCCGGCACGCGCTCGAGCTGCGCTTCGAGGATGGGATCGAGGGCTACGCGTTCACGTTCGGCTAGCGCTGCCGCTCAGGCCGCGCGGAGGACGTCGTAGGAGGCGAAGACCCCGTCGTCGGAGCTGGACGCGTCGGCGATCTCGAAGCCGCTGCGCGCGATCATCGGCTCCAGCAGCCAGGTGAAGGTCGAGTGCTCGTCGCGGACGTGCTCCTCGAGCTCCGCCCGGGTCCACTCGCCCTCGATCTCGTCGCCGCCGGTCGCGCACCAGGCCTCGATCCGCTCCTCGGCCTCGGCCGGGGCGAAGTCGTAGACGACGTCCCAGAGGCGCAGCACCCCGCCGGGCCGCAGGATCCGGCGGACCCGGGTCAGCGCGATCACCTTCCAGAAGTCCGGCAGGTGATGGAGGGCGAGCCGCGAGTAGACGAAGTCGGCCGGCTCGCCGGCGTGCTCGTAGCTCAGGAACCCGGCGCGGACGAGCTCGACGTTGTCGACGCGGCCGGCCTCGAGCTTGGCCCGCAGCCGGGCCTGCATCTGCGCCGAGACGTCGACCGCGATCACCCGGGCGCACTCGGGCGCGACCGCGACCGTGAACTGGCCGGTCCCGGGCCCGAACTCGACCACAACCGACTCAGCCGTCAGCCCGAGTGCCCTGAGCACGGCCAGCTCACCGGCCGCCCCCGCGTCCTCCTTGGCGTCGTAGCGGGACACGTGCTCGGGGTCGAGGTTCTCCCGGCCGGCGTAGCCGAGCTCGTCGATGAACCAGGAGGGGGGCGCGTCGCCGGTCAAGCGGGCGATTGTCTCAGGCTAGCCCGGCCCGGCCGGCCGCCGGTCCCGGACCAGGCCCGCGACCAGCACCGCGAGCGCGCCCACGAGCAGGGTTCCGAGGAACCACGGCGCCCAGTCCCAGGCGGCCGTCTCGACCCCGGTCGGCTCGCCCCCGGGACCGAAGTAATGGCACTCGCTGCCCGGGGGCCAGAGCGCCGCCTCCTCCGAGACGCTCGAGCCCTCCCGGTCGCCTGCCCGGAACCGGCAGCCGTCGTCGTAGAGCGGGCCGAAGATCGCCGCGACGTAGACGACCGCGCCGATCGCCACCAGGGCGCCGGCGGTGAGCCAGGTCCGCCTCACCCGCGGGCTAGATGCCGGGCCCGACGTTGGGCCCGAGGTTGCGCATCGCCGCGGTCCTCGGGTCGTCGGCCGTCGGGGGTCGCCCCTCGGCACGCGTCTCGGCCGTCGAGCCAAGGTTCGAGGGGAGCGCGATCTTGACCACCGACCACGAGCGATCGGCCTCCTCGCGGGGGCGCCACCGGTGGGTCTCGCGCTCCGGGTGCTCCCGCGCCAGCCGTGCGCAGGCCTCGCGGGCCTCGGCCTCGTTCATGCACCGAACCCTAAGGCCGGGTGCTCCCGGTGCCAAGCCGGGGGTCGGCGATACTGGCCGGATCACCGGTCACGACGCCGAGAGCGAGAACCTCGCCGCGATCAGCTCGGTGTACGAGCGCTGGGCCGAGGGGGACTTCCGCGCGGGCGTCGAGCTCTTCGACCCCGAGATCGTCTTCGTGATCGGCTCCGGCTTTCCCGACACGGGCACATACCTCGGTCGCGCGCAGGTCGCGGAGTACATGAAGGGCCTGCTCGAGCCCTGGACCGAGTTCACGATCGAGGCCGAGGAGGTGATCGAGGCGGGCGAGATGTACGTCGTCGGCGTATGCCAGCGGGGCGTCGGTTCGGCGAGCGGCCTCGCGACCGAGATCCGGTACTTCCACGTCTGGACCTTTCGCGACCGCGCGGTGACCCGCTGGGAGAACTTCCGCGAGCGAGCCGATGCGCTCGCAGCGGCCGGGGTCCGCGATTGACGCTTGGCTAGGCTCAGTCACATGTGCAGAAACATCCGCACCCTCCACAACTTCGAGCCTCCCGCCACCAGGGAGGAGATCCACGACGCCGCGCTTCAGTACGTGCGCAAGATCAGCGGCTCGAGCAAGCCGTCGCAGGCCAATCAGGAGGCCTTCGAGCGCGCGGTCGAGCAGGTCACGCGGGCGACCGCCGAGCTGCTCGACGGGCTGGTCAGCTCGGCTCCGCCGAAGGACCGCGAGGCCGAGGCGGCGAAGCGGCGCGCTCGGGCCGAGAAGCGCTTCGCGACCGCCTGAGCGTCAGCCCCCCGGCTTGCGGGCGCTGATCACCAGGTTGTAGAAGAGCTCGGGCGGCAGCCTGGGCTCGAGCAGCGCCGTGTCGACGCGCTGCAGGGCGATGTAGCTGCGATAGGCGAAATGGCGCCAGGCGAACGGGACCTCGTCCGGTTCGGCGGTCGCCTCGAGCGAGCGCAGAAGCCAGCCGTAGGCGTTCGCGACCAGCTCCTCGCCGCGGACCCGGACGCCGTCGAAGCCCGAGTCGCGGGCGAGCTCGCGCAGCTCGATCGGCGAGAACGCGTGCACGTCGACCTCGGATTCGAGCTCGTGGCCGTCGTCGCTCGGCGGGCCCTCGACCCAGGCGGCCGCGGAGGCCCCGATCAGCCGGCGCCAGGCGGGCGCCGCGAGCAGGCCGGCACGCTTGGGCACCGCGGCGATCCGGTCGCCGTAGCGCGAGGGCTCGCCGCAGAAGGCGACCGTGCCGCCGGGGCGCAGGACCCGCTCGAACTCGCCGAAGGCGCGGCGCAGGTCGGGGATGTGGTGGAGCACGGCGTGGCCGAAGACGAGGTCGAAGCTCTGATCGGGGAACGGCAGCTCCTCGGCCTCGGTGAGGACGGTCGCCACGTCCAACCCGAGCTCGGCGGCGCTCGACGAGAGCGTCGCCAGCATCCCGGGCGAGATGTCGGTCGCGGTCGCCCGCCCGACCACCCCCAGCTGCAGCAGGTTGAGCGAGAAGTAGCCGGTGCCGGCCCCGATCTCGAGCGCGTCGCCGAACTCGGCTCCCGGCTCGCGGCCGAGCGCCTTGGCCAGCTTCGCGCGCACCTGGGCCTGGCCGATCTCGCCGTAGTCGATCCCCCACTTGGCGTCGTACTCGTCGGCGGCCGCGTCGTGGTAGCGGGTGTTCGCGTCCTTGATCTGCGCAGCGGTCGCCGTCGGGGAGGCGGGCATCGGGCGAGAT
>DASPGZ010000089.1:0-8868 GCA_035620355.1 Solirubrobacterales bacterium
CTGCGGCCTGCGTGCCTCCGAGGCGATCGGGCTCGAGATCGGCGACGTCGACCTGCGGCGGGGGTTCGTCCGTCCGCACGGAAAGGGGTCGAAGGAGCGGATCGTGCCGCTCGGGCGCGAGGCGAGCCGGGCGATCGAGCGCTACCAGCGCTCGGGGCGGCCGGGGCTGGTCGGCGATCGGGTCGAGCGCAAGCTGTTCGTCAACTTCCGCGGCGGCGGGCTCACCCGCCAGGGCCTCTACAAGATCATCCAGCGCCACGCGCAGGCCGTCGGGCTGGACCAGAAGATGAGCCCGCACACCCTCCGCCATACCTTCGCCACGCACCTGCTCTCGGGCGGCTGCGACCTGCGCTCGGTCCAGGAGATGCTCGGCCACGCGGACGTGGCGACGACCCAGCTCTACACGCACCTCTCGCGCGAGAAGATCAAAGAGGTCTACTTCAAGGCGCATCCCCGGGCGACGGCCTGACCAGCGGGCGCTCGTACCAGGTCACGTCCCAGGGCTCTCCGAACTTGACCCCGACGCCGGTGAAGGTGCCGACGAGGGTGAAGCCGAGCGACTCGTGCAGGGCGGCGCTGGCCGGGTTCGGCGTGGCCATCCCGCCGACCGCGAGCCGCGCCCGGCTGCCCTCGAGCAGCTCGATCAGCCGGCTGTAGATCGCCCGGCCGACGCCCCTGCCGCGGGCCTCCTCGGCGACGTAGATCGAGGTCTCGCAGGTGGTGTCGTAGGCGGCCCGCTCCCGGAACCGGCCGCTCTTCGCGTAGCCGAGCACCTCGCCACCGTCGCCGAGGCCGACGATCAGGAGGTGGCCCGCCTCGCGGTCGACCGATTCGAGTGCCCGCTCCCAGTAGGAGAGCGGCGGCGGCTCCAGGTCGAAGGTCGCCGCCGAGCCGACGACGACGGCGTCGTAGATGCGGGAGATCGCGGGCAGGTGCTCGGGCTTGGCTTCGACTATCTCCATCTGCTTTAGATAGCAGCGATCATGTGGGCATGCCGGAGCTGCCCGAGGTCGAGACCGTGCGCCGCCAGCTCGAGCCGGAGGCGGTCGGGCGGACGATCGAGAGCGCCGAGGTGCTGGACGAGCGCTGGACCCGCCCCGAGCTGCCGGTCCGGGTCGAGGAGGCGCTCGCCGGACGCCGGATCGAGTTGGTCGGCAGGCGCGGCAAGTACCTGGTCGTCGAGCTCGACGACGGCAGCGCCCTGGTCATGCACCTGCGGATGACCGGGAACCTGCTCGTCCGGCCCCCGGACTCGACCGAGGTCGCCGACCTGATGGCCACCGATCGGCTCGGCGGCCCGCGCCTGTACGAGTCCGACCCCGAGACTCGCCACCTGCGGGCGCGGATCGTGCTCGACGACGGTTCGGAGCTTTGGTTCACCGACGCCCGGCGCTTCGGCCACGGCGTCGTCCTGCGCGGGGGCGAGATCGACGCCTACTTCGCCTCGCGACTCGGGATCGAGCCGCTCGGCGGCGAGCTGACGCCGGAGCTGCTGCTCGAGCTTGCGGCCGACCGGCGAGCGCCGCTGAAGTCGTTTTTGCTGAACCAGGAGCGGGTTGCCGGGATCGGCAACATCTACGCCGACGAGGCGCTCTTTCGCGCCCATCTGCATCCGCTCTCGCCGGCCGGCTCGATGAGGCTCGAGCACGCGGAGGAGCTTCGCGACGGGATCGTCGACGCGCTCGAGGCCGGGCTGGCGCTGGGCGGCTCGTCGATCGATGACTACCGCGATGCCCGCGGCGAGCGCGGCTCGATGCAGGACGAGTTCCTGGTCCACACCCGCGAGGGCGAGCCGTGCCTGCGATGCGGCGAGCAGATCCGCCGGGTGGTGGTCTCAGGGCGCTCGACCTACTTCTGCCCCGGCTGCCAGACGCGGCTGCGGGCGCGGCCGCGCCGGCGGCGGGCGAAGCGCCGGTGAGCGCCGGGCTGGCCCCGCCCGAGGGCTTTCTGATCGGGCACTGGACCGACGCCGGCGGCGTCACCGGCTGCACCGCCGTGATCGCGCCGGTCGGGTCCCGGGCCGGGGTCGACGTTCGCGGCGGCGGCCCGGGTACGCGGGAGACCGACGTGATCGGGCCGCTCGCCGGGACCGCAGAGGTGACCGCCGTCATGCTCACCGGCGGCAGCGCCTTCGGGCTCGCGGCGGCCGACGGCGCCGTGCGCTGGTGCGAGCAGCGCGGGCGTGGATACACGACGCCGGGCGGGCTGGTGCCGATCGTGCCGGCGGCGGTGATCTACGACCTCGCGACCGGCGACCCCGGCGCGCGACCGGGGCCGGAGGCCGGCTACGCGGCCTGCGAGGCGGCGGCCGCGGGGGTGCCCGAGCGCGGCCGGGTCGGCGCCGGCACCGGTGCGGCGGTCGGCAAGATCGCCGGGCGCGAGAGCGCGACCGCGACCGGGGTCGGTTACGCGGCGGCGCAAACGGGCCTCGGCCACACGGTGGCCGCGATCGCGGTCGTGAACGCCTTCGGGGATGTGATCGGCGAGGACGGCTCGGTCTTGGCCGGGATCGGCGCCCAGGGCGGCGAGGCGCCCTCGACCGCCGCCACGATCGCCGCGATGGAGGTGGCTCCCGACTGGCGCCGGGTCGAGGAGCGCAACACGACGCTGGTCTGCGTGGTCACCGACGCGCCGCTCGACAAGCCGGCCTGCTCGCGGGTTGCGCGGATGGCCTCGGCGGGCGTCGCCCGCGCCGTGGATCCGGTGTTCTCCGACGTCGACGGCGACGTCGCCTTCTGCATCGCTTCCGGGGCGCCGCCGAGCGCCGACCGCTTCTGCGCCCTGGCGACGGGAACGGTGGCGGCGACCGTGACCGCGGCCGCGATCCGCGATTCGGCGCGCGCGTAGGATCCGCGCGTGGCGATCGACGAGTTCCTGTTGCGGCGTTTCGAGCGGCCCGACGAGGTGCGCGAGTTCCCGCTCGGGCGCTTCGAGTTGGTCCGGATCGGCGGGATGACGATCGGCCGCGCGACCTACGAGCCGGGGTGGAGGTGGAGCGAGCACGTCGGCTCGGGGCCCGACGACCGCTGCATGGTCGAGCACCTCGGGCTGGTCGTCTCCGGGCGCGCCGCGGTCGCCGGCCCCGGCTACGAGGGTGTGATGGAGGCCGGGGACATCTTCGCCGTGCCGCCCGATCACGACAGCTGGGTGGTCGGCGACGAACCGTATGTATCGCTGCACTTCCTCGGCGCCGACGCCTACGCCTCGTAGTCGGACGGCGCCACGGTCGCGTCCGGCCCTCGCGGCAAAGTGTGCGGATGCCGGGCAAGTTCAAGACCGAGGCGGTGGTCCTGCGCTCGATCCGCTACGGCGAGGCCGATCGGATCCTGCACCTGTACAGCGCCTCGCGGGGACGGATCAACGCGATCGCCAAGGGCGTTCGCAAGCCGCGCTCGCGCTTCGGCGGGCGGCTGGAGCCGTTCTTCCGCCTCGACCTGGTCCTGCACGAGGGCCGCGGCGACCTGGCGACGGTGACCGCCGCGCACACGGTCGAGGCGCATCCGAACCTGCGCGCCGACGGCGCCGCGCTCGGCGCCGCCTCGCGGGCGTGCGACGCCGTCCTGCGCCTCTGCGACGCCGAGGAGCCGAACCCGGCCGCCTACAACCTGCTCTGCCGCTACCTCTCGATCCTCGACGGCTCCGAGTCGCTCGAGGGCGACGGCTGCGCCGACGGCGCAGCGGGGCTGTCGACCGCGTTGGCCTTCCGGCTGAAGCTGGCGCTGGCCGCCGGGTTCGCCCCCGAGCTCGGCTCGTGCGCGCGCTGCGGCGAGGCCGATGAGCTGGTCGGCTTCTCCGGCGCCGCCGGCGGGGTCGTATGCGGCGCCTGCGAACGGGGTGGGTTCGGGTTCTCGCCCGAGGCGCACGGGTTCATGGTCGAGGCGCTGGGCAGCCCCCTGGCGCGGGCGCCGGAGGCCGGCAATCGGGCCCTGCGCCAGGCCGAGCGGGCGATCACCGAGACGCTCGAGCATCACGCCCACGTCCAGCTCCGCCAGGCCGCCTGAGCGACGACGCAATCGCGAGGCGGCGTCATCGGTCAGAGCGGGGCGACCCTCCGATCCGCAAGGATCGACCTATCGAGGCCGAGCGGCGAGAAGAAACGCAGCGCACCGACCTGCTCGAGGCGCTGGGCGGGCCGCAGGGGATCGCCGACTCCGGGCTGCCGGCGCTCGCCTTCGTGCTCGCCTACACGGTCGGCGGCAACGACCTCTCGCTCGCGGTCTGGATCTCGGTTGCGGTCGGGGCGCTGATCACGGTCTTCCGGGTGATCCGCCGGGAGCCGCTCCAGTACGCGCTCGCCGGCTTTGTCGGCGTGGCGCTCTCGGCGTTCATCGCCGACCGCACCGGAAAGGCGGAGAACTTCTTCCTCCCGGGCCTGCTCCTGAACGCGGCCTACGCCGGCGCCTACCTGGTCTCGATCGCGATCCGCCGGCCGCTGATCGGCGTGCTCCTGGCGGCGGTCCTGGGCGAGAAGGGCTGGCGCGAGGACCCCGTGCGGGTACGCGTCTACACCCGCGCGAGCTGGATCTGGGTCGGGGTCTTCACCCTGCGGCTCGCGGTTCAGCTGCCGCTCTATCTGAGCGACTCGCTGCTCGCGCTCGGAATCGCGAAGACGGCGATGGGGCTGCCGATCTTCGTCGTCGCGATCTGGCTCACCTACCTGGTGATCCGCGAGAGCCCGGATCCGCGCGAGGGTGAGGAAGCCCGCCGTATGCTCAGCCCGGATTGAACGAGGCGCGCGGACCGATCGATGAGGGCCTGAGGGAGCGCGTCGAGCGCTGGGAGGGGGAGTACCTCTGGGCGCCGGCGGCGCGCTCCTACCCCGCGGGTCGGCCGATCCCCGAGCCCGACAGCGAGGTGCGGACGCCGTTTCAGCGCGATCGCGACCGGATCGCCCACTCGAAGGCGTTCCGGCGGCTGAAGCACAAGACGCAGGTGTTCATCGCCCCCGAGGGCGACCACTACCGGACTCGGCTCACGCACACGCTCGAGACCTGCTTCATCGCCCGGACCGTCTCCCGGGCGCTGGCCCTGAACGAGGACCTGACCGAGGCGATCGGGCTCGGGCACGACCTCGGCCACCCGCCGTTCGGCCACATCGGCGAGGAGGCGCTCGACCGGTCGGTGCGCGAGCGCGGGGGGGAGGGGTTCAAGCACAACCTCCACTCGCTCAGGGTCGTCGACGAGCTCGAGCGCGAGGGCGAGGGACTGAACCTGACCGAGCAGGTCCGCGACGGGATCCTCAACCACACCGGCCCCGGCAAGCCGGCGACGCTCGAGGGTCGGGTGGTGCGACTGGTCGACCGGGTCGCCTACATCAACCACGACATCGACGACGCGGTCCGCGCCGGGATCCTCGCCGAGGACGACCTGCCGGCGCCGCAGATCGAGTTGCTCGGGAAGACCGGCGCGCAGCGGATCGACACCCTGGTGCGCGACATCGTCGCCAGCTCGCGCGAGCGCGGCGACATCTCCCAGTCCGACGAGGTCGGCGGGGCGATGCTGCGGCTGCGCAAGTTCATGTTCGACGCCGTCTACC
Source organism: Solirubrobacterales bacterium (assembly GCA_035620355.1). GTDB lineage: Bacteria > Actinomycetota > Thermoleophilia > Solirubrobacterales > 70-9 > WHSW01. Next base: position 5,537 of record DASPGZ010000089.1, read on the forward strand.
TCGGCCCCGCGGCGCGCTCCGAGCACGACCGCGTGCACCGGACGCTCAGCGGCCTCTTCGACCACTACCTGCTCGAGGGGGCCGAGGACGACCCGGAGGAGCTGCAACGGGTGACCGACTACATCGCCGGGATGACCGACCGGTTCGCGATCGCCACCTTCCGCAGAGTGGCGCTGCCCGAGGAGTCGAGGCTGTGAGGCGGAGGCCGACAGGCCGAAGCCGAGCCACCCCGCCGTTGAGGGGCCCCGGCTGATGGCGTTGTTCACGCCGGGATCGGTGGAGCGGGTGAAGGAGGCCTCGGACATCGTCGAGGTGATCTCCGCGCACACCGACCTGCGCCGCTCCGGCACCAGGTTCACCGGCCTCTGTCCGTTTCACGACGAGCGTTCGCCCTCGTTCTCGGTCGACCCGGCGGAGAAGCTCTACCACTGCTTCGGCTGCGGGGTGGGGGGCGACGTGATCAAGTTCGTAGAGGAGAAGGAGGGGCTCTCGTTCCCCGACGCGGTGGAGGCGCTGGCGGACCGCTACGGGGTCGAGCTCGAGCGCGAGTCCGAGGATCCGCGGGCCGAGGAGACGCGCAAGAAGCGCGCCCGGCTGACCGAGCTGCTCGAGCGCACGGCGGGCTTCTACACGACCTTCCTGCGTGACGCGCCGCAGGCGGCGAGGGCGCGCGACTACCTCGCCGGCCGCGGGCTGAGCGCCGAGGCGCTGGCCGAGTTCGGGGTCGGCTGCGCGCCGGGGACCTGGGACACGATCTTGCTCCGCGGTCAGCAGGCGGGCTATTCGGTCGAGGAGATCGAGGCGGCCGGCCTGATCCTGCGCAGCCAGAAGGGCAGGGGCCATTACGACCGCTTCCGCTCCCGGATCGTGTTCCCGATCCGAGACGCGCGCGGGCGCGTTCAGGGGTTTGGGGCGCGGGCGCTGCTGCCCGACCAGAAGCCGAAGTACGTCAACTCGCCCGAGGGCGAGCTGTATTCGAAGCGGCGCACGCTGTACGGGATCGAGCGGGCGCGGCCGCAGATGGTGAAGAGCGGACGGGCGCTGGTGGTCGAGGGATACACGGACGTGATCGCCTGCCATCAGGCCGGGATGCGCGATGCCGTCGCGATCATGGGCACCGCGATCACGCCGGAGCAGGTGAAGCTGCTCTCGGCCTACGCGGAGGAGGCGGTGCTGGCCCTGGACGCCGACCGCGCGGGGCGCGAGGCGATGCTGCGGGCGCAGACGGTCGGCGGCAAGGCGTTGCGGCTGCGGGTCGCGCGGATGCCCGAAGGCCAGGATCCTGCGGACCTGCTCGCCGGCGGCGACGGGGCGAGCGCGAACGCCTTCCGCGCCGCGATCGACTCGGCCGAGGACCTGCCGGTGTTCCACGTCCATACGCTGCTCGACGACGGCGACCTGGGCTCGCCGGCGGGCCGCGACCGGGCGCTCGACGAGGTGGTCGAGGTGATCGCGTCGATGGTCGACTCGATCACGCGCGAGGAGCTGATGCGCGAGGTCGCCGACCGCCTCGACGCCGACCCCAGCCTGATCACCCGCAGGGTCGCGAGCGCCGGGCGGGTCGGCACGAGCCGGCGCGCGTCCGAGGCGCCGCCCGCGGACGAGCGCGACGCGTCGGCCGAGCCGGCCCACGAGGCGCCGCGGGCGCTGAACGCGCGCGAGCGCCGCGAGCTCGGGCTGCTGGCGATGTGCGTGCGGATGCCGACCGAGGGCCGCGACGTGCTCGACAGGCTCACTCCGGAGCACTTCTCGCGCCCGGCGGCGGCCCGCGCCTGGGCCTGGATCAGGGACCACGTCGAGGATCCGCTGGCGGGGCTCTCGCGCGACGACCCGGAGCTGCTCGGCTACGTCACCGACGTGAAGATGCGATCCGAGCAGGAGCCGGCGAGCCCGGAGGCGATGGAGCTGAGCCTGCTCGAGCTCGAGCGGGCGAAGGTCGACGACGAGATCGCCGCCGCCGAGTCGAACGGCTCGCCGCCGGTCGAGCTCCAGCGCCGCCGCGCCCAGCTCACCGAGCGGATCGCGCGTGCCCAGTCCTAGGCCGGCCGAGGCCGAGCGCGCCGACCTTGTCCTGTCCTAGACTGGAGCCGCAGTTCTGCTCCTTCTAGGGAGGCGTCACAAACGCGATCCGGGGTGGCGAAATTGGCAGCCGCGCTTGACTGTTAATCAAGTGCCCGAAAGGGCGTGTGGGTTCGAGTCCCACCCCCGGAGCTGCGAAAGGCCCGCGCGCGGGCCTTTCGCCGTTCAGGAGCCGGCCAGGGCCTCGACCAGCTCCGCGCCGCGGTCGGCGCCGTCGTTGCGGGCGCCCCAGGCGGCGATCTCGCGCGCCCGGACCGCCAGTCCGGGGTCACCGAGCGCCCGCCGGACGACCAGCCGCAGCGACGCCGGCCCGACCAACCGCCAGGGCAGCATCAGCCCGGTTCCCGACCACGCGACCCGGGCGCCGTTCTCGGCCATGTCGCCGACCGCGGGGCAGCAGATCGCCGGGACCCCGGCGCCGAGCGCCCGCGCCAGCGTCCCGTGGCCGCCGTGGCAGATCACCAGGTCGGCGGCCGCCATCGCCTGGGAATAGCTGACCCAGTCGACGACCAAGGCGTTCGCGGGCGCCGGCGGCAGCGGCTCCCCCGGCACGCGGCGGTTGGTCGTCGCCAGCACCCGGACCGGCTCGTCGGCGAGCGCCTCGAGCGCGGTCCGCACCAGCCGGCATTCCGGGTCCTGCGCGGTCGACGGCGCCACCAGCACCAGCGGGCCCTCGCCCTCGGGCAGCTCGATCGCCGGGAAGGGCGTCTCGAAGCCCATCGGCCCGGTCACGTGCACGTGTCCCGGCCAGCGCCGCGGATACTCGAGCTGCGGGAAGGTCGCCACCAGCGCCAGCTGCTCGGAGATCCCGCCGTGCAGCCGCTCGGTCGGCTCGAGCCCGAGCACCGCCCGCGACCGGTTGTACTCGTCGCGCCCCCGCTTCAGCCCACCGAGCAGCACCGGCAGCGCTCGCCGCCACAGCGCGCGGCCGACCGGCGTGCGGGGCGGCAGCGCCCCGACGGCAAAGAACGGAAGGCCCGCCTCCTGCACGGGATAGACGTGCGGAACCAGCGTCGCCCGCCGCAGCCCGGCGCGCTCGGCCGCCAGCGACGGCGCCTGGGTGAGGATGTCGGAGACGACCACGTCGAAGCGCTCGCGCTCGAGCATCGGCAACAGCGCCAGCGCCGCGTCCGCGGCCGACGGGCCGTCGGAGCCGGGCGGGGGCGGGGGAAAGGCCTTGTACTCCTCGGCGGCGGTGAACCCGAGCCCGACGCCCTCGACCGCCTCGCGCCAGTGCTCCCAGGTCTCGACCA
>DASPGZ010000090.1:0-8297 GCA_035620355.1 Solirubrobacterales bacterium
GCGCCTGGCGAAGGCGCTCGACGTGCTCTTCATCCTCCACGCCGACCACGAGCAGAACTGCTCGACCAACGCGGTGCGCGCGGTCGGCTCCTCGCAGGTCGATCCCTACTCGGCGGTCGCGGCCGGGGTCGCCGCCCTCTATGGCCCGCTGCACGGCGGCGCCAACGAGGCGGTGCTGCGGATGCTGCGCCGGATCGAGAGCGTCGACAACATCCCCGCGTTCCTCGAGGGGGTGAAGGACCGCGAGGAGAAGCTGATGGGCTTCGGGCACCGCGTCTACAAGAACTACGACCCGCGGGCGCGGATCATCCGCAAGCACGTCGACGAGGTGCTCAAGGCGACCGAGTACAACCCGCTGATTGAGATCGCGACGGAGCTCGAGAAGCGGGCGCTCGACGACGAGTTCTTCACCGAGCGCAAGCTCTATCCGAACGTCGACTTCTACTCCGGGCTGATCTACGAGGCCCTCGAGCTGCCGACCGAGATGTTCACGGTGATGTTCGCGATCCCGCGCACCGCCGGCTGGGTCGCTCAGTGGCTCGAGATGATCGACGACCCGGAGCAGAAGATCGCCCGGCCGCGCCAGATCTACACCGGCGCGCGCGACGCCGACTACATCCCGATCGAGCAGCGCGAGGGGCCCGAGAAGATCACCAACGAGGCGCTGCGCCGCCCGGTGCGAAAGCGCCGCGGGGCGTAGTCCGCAGCGGCCCTGGCGTACAAGCTGACCACGAGGCACGGTCCCCGGGTCACGCGGGAGAAGTTCGAGGACCTCGACCAGGCGCTGGCGGCGCTCGAGCGCGCCGCCAAGGACATCCGCTCGCAGGGACCGCTCCGCGGCCGGAAGCTGATCCGCGACTTCGAGCCCGGCGACCTGGTCGCCGGGCGGGTGGAGATCTCGACCGGCGGCCCGCTCAGGGGCGGGGCCACGGCGGGCGTCGACGTGATGGGGGACGGGCGCTACGTCCCGTTCACGGGCGGGATCGGGCGCGAGCAGCTCGACCCCGGCGAGCGCTCGCCGTTCGCGGTCGTTCGCCGGGCCCTGGCCAAGGCCTAGCGGCGCGGCTCCCGGGTAACGTGAGCCCGGTGCAAGCCGAGAGGTTCTCCGTCCCCGCCCCGGGCGGCCGTGAGCTCGAGGTGATCGCGGCCGGTCCCGCCGACGGCGCCACCGTCCTGGTCCACCACGGGACGCCGGGATCGGCGCACGAGTTCTGGCCCCCGCACCTCGAGCAGGCGATCGCGCGGGACCTCCGCCTGGTCGCCTACTCCCGGCCCGGGTACGCCGGCTCCGACCGCGACCCGGGCCGATCGGTCGCCTCCTGCGCCGCCGACTCGGCCGCGATCGCCGACGCGCTCGGGCTCGAGCGCCTGTTCACCGTCGGCGGCTCGGGCGGCGGGCCGCACGCGCTCGGCTGCGCCGCGCTACTGCCCGACCGAGTGATCGCCGCCGCGACGATCGCCGGGGTCGGGCCGACGGACGCCGACGATCTCGACTGGCTCGCCGGCATGGGGGACGAGAACGTGCAGGAGTTCGGCGCGGCGCGGGCGGGCGCCGAGCAGCTCGAGGCGTTCCTGTCGGAGGCCGCGTCGGAGCTGAGCGGGATCGACGGCTCGCGGGTTGCCGAGTCGCTGGGCGACCTGGTCTCGGACGCCGACGCGGCGGCGCTCACCGGCGAGTACGCCGACTTCGCCGCCGACGGGATCCGGGACTCGCTCAGCGCCGGGACCTGGGGCTGGTTCGACGACGACCTCGCCTTCCTCGAGCCGTGGGGCTTCGACCCCGGCTCGATCGCGGTCCCGGTGACCGTCTGGCAGGGCCTCGACGACCGGTTCGTCCCCGCCGCCCACGGTGAGTGGCTCGGGGCGAACGTCGCCGGCGCCCGCGCCAACCTGCTCGAGGGCGAGGGGCACCTGTCGCTGGCACTGCCGCGGTTCGGCGAGATTCTCGACCAGCTGCTCGCCGCGGGCGAGGGGACGGGACGATGAGCGACGAGCCCGAGGTCCCGAAGGGCAGCTATGCGGCCGGCCGACGGGTGCGGCTGCCGCGAGGCGCCGCCGAGCCGATCCGCGTGCACGTCAACGGGGTCGAGAGGAAGCGCGGCGGCGACTACGAGATCCACGACGACCTGATCGTGTTCGCCGCGCCGATCATCAAGGAGACCGTCACCCCGGGCCGCTGGATGGCGATGTACCTGGGGCTGTTCGGGACCTACCGCAAGAACGAGACCGTCGACGTCGAATATCACCTCCGTGGCGAGACCAAGCTCGCTGCCGACGTCGAGATCCTCCCCGACCCCTAGGCGACCTGCGATGAGCACCTACTCATTCGTGATCCCGGTCCTCAACGAGGAGGGGGTGATCGCGGAGCTCCACAGGCGCCTGGCCGCGGTCGCCGACCAGCTCGACGGGCCCTCCGAGTTCGTGCTCGTCGACGACGCCAGCACCGACCGCACCCGCGAGTTGCTGCTCGGCCTGAGGGATTCCGATCCTCGGGTGAAGTTGATCTTCCTGTCGCGAAACTTCGGTCATCAGCTGGCGATCACCGCCGGCCTCGACTACGCCTCGGGGGACGCCGTGGTGATGATGGACGCCGACCTCCAGGATCCCCCCGAGGTGGCGCTCGAGATGGCGGCGCGGTGGCGCGAGGGCTGGGAGGTCGTCCACGGGGTCCGCACCGAGCGCCGGGGCGAGGGTCGCTTCAAGCGCTGGACCGCACACCGCTTCTACCGTCTCCTGCGGCGCTTCTCCAAGATCGACCTGCCCCTCGACGCGGGCGACTTCCGGCTGGTCGACCGCCGGGTCGCCGACGTCGTGCGCGGGATGCGGGAGCCCGACCGGTACCTCCGGGGCCTGTTCGCCTGGGCGGGGTACAGGCAGACGAGCGTCAGCTACGAGCGCTCCGAGCGCCACAGCGGGGAGACCAAGTACTCACTGTCGAACATGGTCGGCTTCGCGATCGACGGGCTGCTGAGCTTCTCGGTGGCGCCGCTTCGGATCGTGATCGGCGTCGGCTTCGTGATCTCCCTGGTCGCGCTGGGGTTCGCCGTGGTCGCGGCGCTGCTCAAGCTGACCGGGTCCCTGCCGCCGGTTGAGGGCTGGGCGTCGCTGGCGGTGCTGGTGTCGCTGCTCGCCGGGATCCAGTTGATCGTCCTCGGGATGATCGGCCTCTACATCGCCAAGGCGTACGAGCAGGGCAAGCGGCGACCGCTCTACCTCGTCGCCAGCGCCCACGGCTTCGATTCACCCGCGTCGCGCGCTGACCACGTACTGGGCGCCGAGCGGCAGCCGTCCGAGCAGCCGCTCGATCCGCTGCAACCGCTCTGACTCGCGGGTGAAGTAGAGGATGTAGGACCCCTCCACCCCGGTCAGCCCCGCGTCGCGCAGCAGGCGCGCACTCTCCGTGCGGCGCAGGAGGATCGCGTCACGATCGAACTCGCACCCCGCGACCGCCTTGCGGGTGAGCGGGTTCCACGGGTTGTGCTCGAAGATCGCGACCAGGCCCCCGGGCCTCGTCACCCGCGCCATCTCCCCGATCAGCCGCCCCCGTTGCGGCGGGGCGACGTGGTGCAGGACGCAGATCGCGAACGAGACGTCGACGCAGTCGGACGGCAACGGGATGCGACCGTCCTCGGCGACCTCCGTGTACTCGGCCCATGGGTTGCGCTCGCGCGCAGCCTCGATCATCGGGCCGGAGACGTCGACCCCGGTGAGCCCGCGCACCCGGCCCTCGAGCAGGCGATCGGTCTCCCCCGGGCCGCAGCCGACGTCGAGGAAGGAGAGCCGGCTCGGATCGCCGAGCCGGCCGGCGGTGAGCGCCAGCAGCTCCCGCACCTTCGCCCGGGTGAAGAAGCCATGGTCGGCGCCGCTGAAGGCGATCGCCCGCTCGACCGCGTCCGCATAGGTCTCGCCGTACTCGTCGAACTCGGACGCAGGTGGACTGCTCACGGATTGCGCGCAGACTAGCGGGGCGGCGCTATAGGCTCGCCTGCCTTGGCCCTCCAGGAACCGGACAGCGCGGCCGTCAACGCGGAGTTCTTCGCTCGCGACACGCACTCCCGAGACGTCGCCGAGCTCGACACGTACAGGCACATCGCCGCCGCGATCCAGCGCGAGCTCGCGGGCGTCGAGCGGCTGCTCGACGTCGGCAACGGCGGCGTGTTCATGTACGACACGAGGGTGATCAGGGAGGTGGTCGCGGTCGACCTCTTCCTCGACCGTCTGCCGCGATCGCGCTTCGCCGCCAACGTCACCCCCCGCAACGGCAGCGCGCTCGACCTCGACGAGCCCGACGCGGCCTTCGACGGCGTGCTCCAGTCGCTGCTCTACCACCACCTGGTCGGCGCCGACGCCGAGGCGATGGTGGACAACGTCCGCGGCGCGATCGCCGAGGCGGAGCGGGTGCTGAAACCGGGCGGGCGGCTGATCGTCGCCGAGTCGTGCGTGCCGGAATGGTTCTACCCGGTCGAGAAGGCGCTGTTCAAGCCGCTGCTCCGGCTGTCGAAGACGCCCCTCCTCGGAGGCCACCCGGCGACGATCCAGCTCCCAATTCGGCGCTTGGCCGGTTTGATCGGCGAGCGGCTCGAGGTCGAGTCCGCCTACCAGGTCGAGGCCGGGAGATGGACGACCCAGTTCGGCCGGCGCTGGCCCACGGCCCTGACCCCGGCCCGGGCGTTCATCGTCGTGGCCCGAAAGGCCGCCCCGCCGGCCTAGAGGCGAGCGAGGAAGCCGAGTACCAGGCGGTCGAACTGCTGCGGGCGCTCCATGCTCGGCACGTGCGCGGTCGCATCGATCCGGGCGGCGTCGGCGCCCGGGATCTCGTCCTCGAGCCGGGCCGCGATCGCCTGCATGTCGTCGAGGTCCAACTCCCCGACGATGACCAGGGCCGGGACCGCTACCTCGCCCAGGCGACCGGCGACGCCGCCGGAGAGCAGCTCGTCCTCGGCCGCGTCCCCGGCGGCCAGCTGGAGCTCGAACGCCCGCCGCTGCATCTCGGCCACCCGGCCGCGCAGCGCCGGGTCGACCTCGCCGGGGTCGCGGTGCGGCCCGTCGACCCACATCCGCAGGTTGAGCTCGACCGCGAGGTCGAGGTCGCCGCGCTCGAGCGCCGCCTCCTCGGCCTCGTCGAAGCTCTCCATCTCGTCCGACCACTCGTGCTCGTCGAGCGCCGAGCCGACCAGGACCAGCGCCGAGACGAGGTCGGGGCGGGCGAGGGCGAGGTCGAGCGCCACCAGGCCGCCGGCCGAGACCCCGACGATCGCCGCCGGCCCGAGCTCGAGGCGGTCGAGCAGCTCGGCGACGTCGGCGGCGTGCGAGAACGGCTCCGGCGGGATCGGGCTGCGGCCGAAGCCGCGCAGATCGAGCCGCACCGTCCGGTGCGCGGGCGGAAAGCTCGACCATTGCGGTTCCCACATACGCGCGTCGCAGATCCCCTCGTGGACGAGCACCACCGGCGGGCCGTCGCCCGCGAGCTCATGCCACAGACGCACCCGGGCGCTCAGGCGACCGCGGGCTCGGCCGCGGCGAGCCCGGTGAGTGCCGCGACCCGCTCGCGGTGCTGGGCCGCGCTGCCCATCAGCTCAGCCGAGACACGGGCCCGCTTGAGCAGGAAGTGGACGTCGTGCTCCCATGTGAAGCCGATCCCGCCCAGGGTCTGGATCGCGTTGTGGCTGACCGACCAGGCGCTGTCGGAGGCGCGCGCCTTCGCCATCGAGGCGGCGAGCGCCAGCGTCTCGGGTTGGGCGTCCGCGGCCCAGGCCGCGTAGAGGGTCAGCGAGCGAGCCTCCTCGACCTCCCAGAGCATGTCGGCGAGCCGGTGCGAGACCGCCTGGTAGGCGCCGATCGGCCGCCCGAACTGCTCTCGCTCCTTCGCGTAGGCGACCGCCATGTCGAGCGCCCGCTGGGCGACCCCGACGAGCTCCGCGGAGAGCGCCACGGCGCCCTTGTCGACCGCGGCCGAGGTATCGCCCGGGAGCGGATCGCCGCCCTCGGCGCTGACCCGGAAGTAGGCGCGGGTGGTGTCGATCAGGTTCATCCGGTCGAGGGTCGCCTCGGAGGTCTCGACGAGCTTCGCGCCCTCCCCGTCGGCGAGCACGAGCACGACGCTGCCCGCGGCGGCGCCGACCACCGGGTCGGGGTCGCGGGTGAGCTCGGCCGCGCCGCGCGCCTCGCCCGAGGCGATCCCGGGCAGCCAGCGCGAGCGCTGTTCGTCGGATCCGGCCGCCTCGATCAGCGCGCCCGCGTATGCGTTGGAGATCATCGGCGACGGGGCGCATGCGTAACCGAGCTGCTCCTGCACGATCGCCAGCTCGACCGTGCCCAGGCCCTGGCCGCCGTACTCCTCGGCGATCGCGAGCCCGGGCCAGCCGAGCTCACAGATCTCGCGCCAGACGTCGTCGTCGTAGGGGCTGTCGGACTCGGCGAGCTCGCGGACCCGCTCGGGCTTGAAGCGGCTGGCGAGGAAGTCGCGCGCGGTCGACTTGATCTCGCGCTGCTCGTCGGAGAGGTCGAACTCCATACTCGCCCTACCTCAGCTTCGGCAGGCCGAGCACCCGCTCGGCGACGATGTTGCGGAGCACGTCGGAGGTCCCGCCCTCGATCGAGTTCGCCCGCGAGCGCAGGAACCGGTACGACCACGGCGAGTCCTTCGAGAGCGCCTCGATCCCGCCGATCTCGACCGCGAGCTCGGTCAGCGCCTGGTTGGTCGACGACCACTGCAGCTTCGCGATCGAGCCTTCGGGCCCGGGGATGCCGACCTTCATCGTCGAGGTCAGGGCGCGCATCGCGCCGAGCCGCAGGCCCTCGATCCCGATCTTCAGCCGGGCGACCTTGTCGCGGACGATCGGGTCGTCGGCGCGGCCGCGCTGCTTCGCCAGCTCGACCAGCTCGTCGAGCGAGTTGGCGAGCCCGAGCGCCGCCGAGGCGCCGAGCCCGGCACGTTCGTTCATCAGCGTCGTGATCGCCACCATCCATCCGTTGCCGACCCCGCCGATCACGTTCTCGTCCGGGATGTAGGCGCTTTCGATGAACAGCTCGTTGAACTCCGACTCGCCGGTGATCTGGCGCAGCGGCCGCACCTCGACCTCGGGCTGCTCCATGTCCATGAGGAAGTAGGTGAGCCCCTTGTGCTTGGCGACGTCCGGGTCGGTACGGGCGACGAGCATGCACCACTTCGCCTCGTGGGCGAACGTCGTCCATACCTTCTGACCCGTGACCCGCCAGCCGCCGTTGTCCCTGACCGCCTTGGTCTTCAGCGAGGCGAGGTCGGAGCCCGACTCGGGCTCGGAGAAGCCCTGGCACCAGATCTCCTCCGCCGAGAGGATCGGCTCGAGGTAGCGCTCCTTCTGCTCGGTGGTCCCGTGGGCGATCACCACCGGGCCCCCCATCACCAGGCCGAGCACGTTCGCCGGGCGCGGGGCCTTCGCCCGGGCGAGCTCCTCGCCGAAGATCGACTGCTCGATCAGGGTCGCTCCGCGGCCGCCGAACTCCTTCGGCCACGAGACGCCGGCCCAGCCCGCCTGGTGCAGGCGGCGCTGCCAGTCGCGCTCGAACTCGAACTGGACCTGGTCGCCGCCCTGCGGCGCCGGCCCGGGATGGTTGGCCTCGAGCCAGTCGCGAAACTCGTCGCGGAAGGCGAGCTCTTCCGATGTCAGCGTCAGGTCCATGTCGGCGGTCCGGTCGGGCCGAGAACCCTACCTGCTGAAAGCCGGGGGCTCCCGCCGGGCACGGACTGACCCTCGCCGTTCGATCCACGTTCGGCCAAGCAGCATCAGTCGAATACGTAGAGCATCGCGAGCGCTGCACCAACCCATGTCACGGCGGCGAAAACCATCCCCGGGTCCTCGGTCAGGATCGCCGCGGTCGAGCGCGTATCGCGGCGGTCGTAGACCAGGTAGAGGTAGCGGAAGATGCCGTAGAGCACCGAGGGCGCCGTGGCGAGCATCTTCGAGCCGATCCGCGGCGAATCGACGGTGTAGATGACGTACGAGATGATCGCCGAGGCGGTCACCATCGCGATCATCTGGTCGAGGAACGGCAGCGAGTAGTGCTCGAGCACCGGGCGCGTGGCCGGAACGCCCTCGACCTCGACCGGGTCCGCCTCCTCCAGGATCGCCTCTTGGCGGCGCTTGGTGAAGCCGAGGAAGAGGGCGAGGAACCCGGTGCAGACGAGCAGGAACTCCGATGCCTGGGCCCCGACCGCGACCGCGCCGGCGACCACCCGGAGGATGAACAGCGAGGCGATCGTCATCACGTCCAGGATCACCAGGCGCTTGAGGATCAGCGAGTAGGCCGCGGTGATC
>DASPGZ010000091.1:0-2680 GCA_035620355.1 Solirubrobacterales bacterium
ATGTTCCTGGCCGAGTCCCCGGACCAGACCGAGCCTGGCGGGGCCGCCGGCGACAGCGTCACCTGGAAGGGACACCTGTCGAAATTCACCGGCTTCAACTGCATCCCCGGCGAGGGACCGCAGAGCTCGAGCAAGTACGGCGTCGCGACCGTGCGCGGGGCGCCCGGCCGCAACCTGTACGTGAACCTGGTCGCGGTCAGCGCGGCGCCCTTCGGCGGCATCGCCGTCGACGCGCAGCTGGCGATCGACACCGCGGCGAGCTCGCTCGCGGTGACCCGCTTCCTACCCGGCTAGGGCGCCGCCCTAAGCGGCGGCGCGCCAGCCGGCGAGCGAGCCGTCGGTGGCCAGGCGCGCCAGCGCCCGGGTCTCGAGCTCGCGCGCGGCGCTCTGGGTGACGCCGAGCGCGCGAGCCGCTTCGCGGATCGAGAGCTCGGGGCGTCCGCCGGTGCCGAAGCGCGCCTCGATGATCTTGCGCTCGTTCTCGGGCAGCTTCGCCAGCGCCGAGCCGACGGCCTCCTCCTGCTCGCGCTCGAGCACCTCGTCCTCGAGGTCGGCGGTGCTCTCGGCATGCAGCTCGCCGAGCGTGGTGTCGCCGTCGCCGACCGGGGTGTCGAGGCTCGTCGTCACCCGGGTCAGGTCGCGAACGGCCATCACCTCGTCCAGCGGCAGCTTCGCCTTCTTCGCCACCTCGGCGTCGGTGGGCTCGCGGTTGAGCTTCACCGCCAGCTCGGTCGTGGTGCGGTTCACCGTGCGCTCGCGCTGGGCGATGTGCGCGGGGATCCGCACCGGCCGGCCGGTGTTGTCGAGGCCACGCTGGATCGACTGCTTGATCCAGAGCACGGCGTAGGTCGAGAACTTGTACCCGCGGCGCCAGTCGAACTTCTCCGCGGCGCGGATCAGCCCGAGCATCGCCTCCTGGACCAGGTCGCCGAGCGGCAGCCCGAAGCCCTGGTAACGGCGCGCGAACTTGATCACCAGCCGCAGGTTGGAGTTGATCAGGCGCTCCTTCGCGGCCAGGTCGCCGCGCTCGATCGCCTGTGCGAGCTGGATCTCCTCGTCCGCCGTCAGCAGCGGGTAGCGCATCGCCTGGTTGATGAACAGCTGGAGGCTGTCCGTCGTCGGCTCGGCGACCGCATGGGTGTCGGTGCGCTGCTGCGCCCGTCCACCGGAAGTCTTGTTGTCATGTTCGCCGCGCTTGCGGCGGACTTGGCGCTGGTCGGCAGCGCCCCTCTGGCGAGGCATCTTTCACCCCTCGTTGGTTGTCGTCCCCCTGGTTTCCTTACCCCTGGCTTCAGAAAGTATAGCGAAAACTAGTTGCCGCTGCAAGCAAGAGGCCCTCCCCTGGGTTTCCCCCTATTCCATGCCCAAAACACGCTTTTCGGGCGGGTCGGCGGCCGCCGCCTACGCGGCGACCGCCTTGTGGACCGGTTCGGGCTCGAGCGCCAGCTCGAGCACCTCGTCGATCGAGAGCACCGGGTGGAAGCTCATCTGCTCGCGGACGTCCTCGGGGACGTCGTCGAGGTCGGCGCGGTTGCGCTCCGGGATCACCACGTCGGTGAGCCCGGCCGCATGGGCGGCGAGCACCTTCTGCTTCAGCCCGCCGATCGGCAGCACCCGGCCCTGGAGGGTGACCTCGCCGGTCATCCCGACCGTGTGCTTGACCGGGCGACCGGTGAGCAGCGAGACCAGCGCCGTGGTCATCGTGATCCCGGCGCTGGGGCCGTCCTTGGGGATCGCCCCCGCGGGCACGTGGATGTGGAACTCGCGATCGGCGAACGCATCGTCGCCCAGCCCGAGCGCGTCGGCGTGCCCGCGCACGTAGGAGAGCGCGATCCGGGCGGACTCCTTCATCACCTCGCCGAGCTGGCCGGTGAGCACGAAGTCGTTGTCGCCCGGCATCGAGGTGGTCTCGATGAACAGCACGTCGCCGCCGGCGCCGGTGACCGAGAGCCCGGTCGCGACGCCAGGGACCGCGGTCCGCTCGGCCCCCTCCTGAAAGAAGCGCTGCTTGCCGAGCGCCTCGCGCACGGCCTGGCCGTCGATCGTGACCGGCGGCTGCGCCTCGTCCGAGGCGATCCGGGTCGCCGTCTTTCGCAGCAGCTTGCCGAGCTCGCGCTCGAGCCCACGCACGCCCGCCTCGCGGGTGTACTCGGTGACGATCTGCTCCAGCACCGCGGCGGAGATCTCGACCTCCTCGGGGCGCAGCCCGTTGCGCTCGGTCTGCCGCGGCCACAGGTAGCCGCGGGCGATCGCGACCTTCTCGTCGGTGGTGTAGCCGTCGAAGCGGACCACCTCCATCCGGTCGAGCAGCGGCCCGGGGATCGTCTCGGCGACGGTCGCGGTGGCGATGAACAGGATCTCGGAGAGGTCGAGCTCGAGGTCGAGGTAGTGGTCGCGGAAGGAGTGGTTCTGCGCCGGGTCGAGTACCTCGAGCAGCGCCGAGCTCGGGTCGCCGCGCCAGTCTGCGCCGACCTTGTCGACCTCGTCGAGCATGATCACCGGGTTCATCGTCTTGGCGTCGCGCAGGGCCCGCACCAGGCGGCCCGGCAGGGCGCCGATGTAGGTCCGGCGGTGGCCGCGGATCTCGGCCTCGTCGCGCACGCCTCCGACGGAGATCCGCTCGAACTTGCGCCCGAGCGCCCGCGCGATCGAGTTCCCGAGAGAGGTCTTGCCCACGCCC
>DASPGZ010000092.1:0-3883 GCA_035620355.1 Solirubrobacterales bacterium
CACTCGCCGAGCTGGTCGGGGTCGGTGATCGCCTCCCAGGTCTCCTCGACCGTCGCCGGGACGACCAATTCGCTGTCGGCCGTGTCCATGCGCCCAGCATAGCGCAACCTTTCGGTTGCTCTATATTGCGCAACCACACAGTTGCACTACGAAGGAGACGACGATGCCCCTGATTCCGATGGTGATCGAGCAGACGGCCCGTGGCGAGCGTTCGTTCGACATCTACTCGCGCTTGCTCGGCGAGCGGATCATCTTCCTCGGCCAGCAGCTCGACGACGAGATCGCCAACGTCGTCGTCGCCCAGCTCATGCACCTCGAGTCCGACGATCCCGAGAAGGACATCGCGATCTACATCAACTCCCCCGGCGGCTCGCTGAGCGCCGCGCTCGCGATCTACGACGCGATGCGCTTCATCGGGCCCGACGTGCAGACCGTCTGCTTCGGGATCGCGATGTCGGGCGGCTCGCTGATCCTCGCCGGCGGCGCCGAGGGCAAGCGGATGACGCTGCCGAACGGCCGCATCCTCATCCACCAGCCGAGCTCGGGGTTCCAGGGCCAGACCTCCGACATCGAGATCCACGCCCGCGAGGTGCTCGAGCTGCGCCGCCGGACCGAGGAGATCTACGCCGAGCACACCGGCCAGTCGGTCGAGCAGCTGCACGCGGACATGGAGCGCGACCGCTTCTTCAGCGCCGCCGAGGCGGTCGACTACGGGCTCGTCGACCGGGTGGTCGAGCACCGGCGATTGCCCTCGAGGGCCCCGGCCGGGTTCAGCGCCGCGGCGGAGAGCTAGGCGGTTGCCGGCTCGGCGGCGGGCTCCGAGGCCTCGGCCCCGTTGCCCGTCGGCGCGCCGGCCATGATCTCCGACTCGCGGGTGCGGGTCGGATCGACGCGGACGCCCGGGCCCATCGTCGTCGCCAGCGTGATCGAGAGCAGGTAGCGGCCCTTTGCCGCCGCCGGCTTCGCGCGCACGATCTCGTCGATGATCGCGGCGTAGTTCTCGAGCAGCGCCCGCTCGTCGAAAGAGGTCTTGCCCAACGTCAGGTGGATGATCGCCTGGCGGTCGGTCCGGTACTCGACCTTGCCGGCCTTCGATTCGGTGACCGCCTTGGCGACGTCGTCGGTGACCGTGCCGACCTTCGGGTTCGGCATCTTGCCCTGCGGCCCGAGCACCCGGCCGAGCTTCGAGACCACCGGACCCATCAGCGCCGGGGTCGCGATCGCGACGTCGAAGTCGGTCCAGCCGTTCTCGACCCGCTCGGCGAGGTCCTGAGCGCCGACGAAATCGGCGCCCGCCTCCTGGGCGGCGCGGGCGGCGTCGCCCTCGGCGAAGACGGCGACGGTGATCGACTTGCCGAGCCCGTTCGGCAGCGCCAGCGTGCCGCGGAGTTGCTCCTCGGCGTGGCGGACGTTGACCCCGAGCCGCATGTGGACCTCGATCGTCTGATCGAAGTGGGTGCCCTCGGCGGTCTCCTTGACCAGCGAGATCGCCTCGGCGGGCGGGTAGGCGTGGGTGCGGTCGATCTTGTCGAAGGCGGCGCGGTAGCGCTTGCCGCGGTTGCGAGCCATCAGGCGTCGACCCCCTCGACCGTGACCCCCATCGAGCGGGCCGTCCCGGCGATGATCTTCGAGGCCGCGTCGAGGTCGTTGGCGTTCAGGTCGGGCATCTTGCGCTCGGCGATCTCACGGCACTGGGCCGCGGTCAGCCTGCCGACCTTCTCGCGGTTGGGCTCGCCCGAGCCCTTGTCGATCCCGAGCGCCTCGCGGATCAGCACCGCTGCCGGCGGCGTCTTGGTGATGAACTCGAACGAGCGGTCCTCGTAGACCGTGATCTCGACCGGGATGATCGTGCCGGCGTCCGCCTGGGTGCGGGCGTTGAACGCCTTGCAGAACTCCATGATGTTGACTCCGTGCTGGCCCAGGGCGGGGCCGACCGGGGGCGCCGGATTGGCGGCCCCGGCGGGAATCTGGAGCTTGATCAGCGTGAGAACTTTCTTGGCCATCGTGCGGCGGATGAGGATAGGGCATCCACTCGGAGTCCTGCTGGCGGTGGGCTGCGTCCACGCGACCCACGCCTCGGCCACCTATCCCGGCGCCGACGGCCCGATCTACATGAGCAACGGCGGCGATGTCTGGTCGTACCCGATCGACGGCTCGGGGCCGATCGACCTCACCGATCGGCCGGGCGGTCCCGGATCGGGTTCCGATCCCTCGGCGGCGTCAGCCTCCGGGAGGGTCGCCTTCGTCGTCGGCGCCGGGCCCGGGGCCGAGATCTGGACGATGGGCTTCGACGGCAGCGACCCACGCCGGATCACCGTCAACTCGGTCCGGGACGCGATGCCGGCGATCTCGGCCGACGGCTCGCGGATCGTGTTCGTCTCCGAGCGCGGTGGCCCCGGCGCCGATCTGTGGACGATGAACGCCGACGGCAGCGTCCCGGCGCCGCTCCACACCGGCCCCGGCGACGACCGCGATCCGCAGCTGACGCCGGACGAGAGCGAGGTCGTGTTCACGACCGAGATCGGGGGCGACCGCGACCTGGCGGTGGTCCCGGCGACCGGCGGCCCGCACGCGACCGCGACCGAGATCACCCACCACGCGCTCGACGAGTCCCAGCCGTCGCTGCAACCCGACCAGGTGCGGCTCGCCTATGTCCGCGACGGCGACATCTTCACCGCCTACTACAACGGCACCGACGAGTTCCCGCTCGCGATCGACCCGACCCTCGACGAGCACTCGCCGGCGTTCTCGCCCGACGGCACCCGGGTCGCCTACGCCGCCGGCCCGCTGGTCTACGTCGCCGCCGCCGGCGGCCTCAACCCGCGGCCGCTGGTCACCTCCGGGCTCACCGCCCCCTCCGACCTCGACTGGGGCGTCGGCAGCACCTACCACGACCCGCCCGAGACCACGATCACGAAGCGGCCGCGCAAGCGCGGTACGCGCCGCACGGTGCGCTTCCGGTTCAGGTCGAGCGAGCCCGGCTCGGCGTTCGCCTGCCGGCTCGACGGCCGGGAGGTCGAGGACTGCGAGTCGCCGCAACGTTACGCGCAGCTGAAGCGCAGGCGCCACCGCTTCCGCGTCTACGCGATCGGACTCGGCGGCGCCGATCCCTCCCCGGCGGTGGCCCGGTTCAGAGTGCTCGAGCGCGAGCGGCGCTGATCGGCTGCACGTGGCTGATCACCCCGCCGTCGGTGGTCGCGTGGACCATGAACGCGGGCGGATCGGGGTTGAGATGGATCTCGGTCATCCCGATCTCGAGCGGTGATTGGAGCCAGGTGCTCGGGCAGACGGCGACCCCGCAGCCCGCGAGCACCTCGAAGAACGCCCGATGGACATGGCCGCAGATCACCCGCCGCACCTGCGGATTGATCGTCAGCAGCTCGGCGAGACCGGCGCGGTCGGCCTCCGGCAGGCCGATCTCGTCGAAGGCCGGGAACGAGGTCGGGACGGGCGGGTGGTGGATCGCGACGATCGTCGGCGCCTCCGGCGCGACGGCGAGCTCGGTCGCCAGCCAGGCGCGCCGCTCGCGGTCGAAGCTGCCCTCCTCGTGGCCGGGGATGATCGAGTCGCAGACGACCACCCGCAGGTCGCCGATTTCGACCGAGTACTGAAACGGCGCCCCGACCGAGCCGGTGTCGCGGCCGGCGAGCGCGAAATACTCGCGCAGCGCGTCGCGGTCGTCGTGGTTGCCCGCGATCACGAACACCGGCGGCGAGAGCGGCGCGAGCAGCTCGCGGACCCGCTCGTAGGTGGCGGCGCTCGGGTCGGTGACCAGATCCCCGGTGACGATCACCGCCCGCGGGCCGGGCTTCAGTCGCCTGACCTGCTCGACCGCGGCCGTGAGCGCGTTCGCCGAGTCGCGATCGCCACGGCCGACGCCGAC
>DASPGZ010000093.1:0-11460 GCA_035620355.1 Solirubrobacterales bacterium
GCCCTCGAACGTAGGAGAGCGCGATCCGCGCGGACTCCTTCATGACGTCACCGAGCTGCCCGGTGAGGACGAAGCCCTCCTTGCCGGGCATCGAGGTGGCCTCGATGAACAGCACGTCGCCGCCGGCCCCCGTGACCGAGAGTCCTGTGGCGACGCCCGGAACGGCGGTGCGCTCGGCCGCCTCCTGGAAGAAGCGCTGCTTGCCGAGCGCCTCGCGGACGGCGTCGTGGTCGACGGTTACCGGCGCCTTCGCCTCCTTGGAGGCGATCCGCGTGGCGGTCTTTCGCAGCAGCTTGCCGAGCTCGCGCTCGAGCCCACGCACGCCCGCCTCGCGGGTGTACTCGGTGACGATCTGCTCCAGCACCGCGGCGGAGATCTCGACCTCCTCGGGACGCAGCCCGTTGCGCTCGGTCTGACGCGGCCACAGGTAGCCGCGGGCGATCGCGACCTTCTCGTCGGTGGTGTAACCGTCGAAGCGGACCACCTCCATCCGGTCGAGCAGCGGCCCGGGGATCGTGTCGGCGACGTTCGCGGTGGCGATGAACAGGACCTCGGAGAGGTCGAGCTCGACGTCGAGGTAGTGGTCGCGGAAGGAGTGGTTCTGCGCCGGGTCGAGGACCTCGAGCAGGGCCGAGCTCGGGTCGCCGCGCCAGTCGGCGCCGACCTTGTCGACCTCGTCGAGCATGATCACCGGGTTCATCGTCTTCGCGTCCTTGAGCGCGCGCACCAGGCGGCCCGGGAGGGCGCCGATGTAGGTGCGGCGGTGGCCGCGGATCTCGGCCTCGTCGCGGACGCCGCCGAGCGACATGCGGACGAACTCGCGTCCGGTGGCGCGGGCGATCGACTCGCCGATCGAGGTCTTGCCGGTGCCGGGCGGGCCGATCAAAGTCAGGATCGCGCCCGCGCCCCGGCCCTCGTCGGAGAGGCCGCGGTCGCGGCGCAGCCCGCGGACGGCGATGTATTCGGTGATCCGGTCCTTGACGTCCTCGAGACCGGCGTGATCGGCGTCGAGCACCTCGCGGGCGTCCACCGGGTCGAGCTTCTCGTCCGAGCGCTCACCCCAGGGGACCCCGATCAGCCAGTCGAGGTAGGTGCGGATCATCGAGGCCTCGCCGGACTGCTCGCCCATGCGCTCGAACCGGCCGAGCTCGCGGTTGGCCTGCTCGCGGACGGCCTCGGGCATCGCCGACTCGTCGATCTTGGTCCGGTACTCGTCGGCGATCGAGCCGTCGTCCTCGCCCAGCTCCTTGCGGATCGACTCCATCTGCTTGCGCAGGAAGTACTCGCGCTGCTGGGCCTGGGCCCCTGACTCGACGTCGTCGCGGATCCGGCGGCGGACCTGGAGCTCGGCGAGCCGCTCGCGCTGGAGCTCGAGCGCCAGCTCGAGCCGCTCGGCGACGTCGACGGTCTCGAGCAGCCGCTGCTTGTCGGCGAGCGAGATGTCGGGGCTGTAGCCGGAGGTGTCGGCGAGCGGGCCGGGCTCGGAGATCGACCGCAGGAAGGCCGCGACCCGGCCGTCGTCACCGCGCAGCTCGAGGATCTCCTCGACCACCGCGCGATAGTTGCGCTCCAGCTCGCCGATCCCGTCGCCGGCGGGTACGCCGTCCTCGAGCGGTTCGACCTCGATCGTGAGCTCGCCGTTGAGGGCGGGTGAGGCGGTGCCGGCGCGCCCGCGGCGCAGGCCGGTGAGCGTGACCGCGGTGATGCCGCCGGGCAGGCGCCCGGTCTCGACCACCTCGGCGATCGTGCCGATGCGCCCGTACTCGCCCTCGGGCCGGGGGAGCAGGAAGACCTGCTCGGCGTCGCCGACGTCGGCCGCGATCGTCGCGGTCATGCCCGGGAAGAGGATCGTGTCGTCCAGCGGTACGAGCGGCAGCTGCATGCGTGAAATCCTTTGCTTCAAAGCTTCCCCTCGGGAAGCAGCTTCACTTTATGAAGTGAGGATAGCGACCGCGCACAAATCTGAGTCGCGTCATGGCAGATAGCGTGAGCTACGGGAGCCGGTCGAACTCGTGCCCGAGCCAGCCCGCCAGCCGCCGCAGCTCCGCCTCCAGCGCCTCGGTGGTCTCGGCCGGCGCGCCGGGCTCCAGATGGAGCGCGTTGAGGCGCAGGACTCCGGCGGCCCGGTCGGCCTTCAGGTCGACCCGGGCGACGAGCCGGTCGCCGAGCAGGAAGGGCAGCACGTAGTACCCGTGGCGGCGCTTCGGCGCCGGCACGTAGATCTCGAGCCGGAAGGCGAAGCCGAAGATCCGCTCGACCCGGTTTCGCTCCCAGATCAGCGAGTCGAACGGTCCCAGGAGCGCCGTCGCCTCGACCCGACGGGGGATCCGCGCCCCGGGCCACAGGTAGCCCCGGGTCCGCCCCCAGCCCTCGACCTCGACCTCGACCAGGTCGCCGGCCTCGACCAGCTCGGCGAGCCGCGGCTTCGCCTCGGCGGCGCTGAGGCGGAAGTAATCGCGCAGGTCGCGCTCGGCCGCGACCCCGAGCGAGCGGGCCGCGATCCGCAGCAGCTCGCGCTGCGCCTCGTCGGGCGCGGGGGTCGGCGCCGCGAGCACCTTCGCCGGCAGCACCCGCTCGGGCAGGTCGTAGAGGCGCTCGAACCGCCGCCGGCGCGCCGCGGTCACCCGCCCGGACCAGAACAGCCACTCGAGCGCCCGCTTCGAATCAGACCAGTCCCACCAGGGCCCGCTGCGCCGCGGGCGCTCGGCGGTCAGTTCCGAGGCGGCGAGCGGGCCGCGATCGCGAACCTGCTCGAGCACCTCGGCGACCAGCTCCGGGCGCTCGGAGGCGACCTTTCGCATCCCGCCCCAGGCGTCGTGTGCGGCGCGCTCCATCCGCCAGCGCAGCAGCGGCTGGTACTCGACCGGGATCAGCGAGGCCTCGTGGCCCCAGTACTCGAACAGGCGCCGCGGGGCGCGCTGGGAGAGCCGGTCGAGGGCCTCGTGGCTGTACGGGCCGAGGCGGCTGAAGGCGGGCAGGTAGTGGGCGCGCTCGAGCACGTTGACCGAGTCGATCTGCAGCAGCCCGACCCGCTTCAGCACCCGGCGCAGGTCCCAGCCGCCGGGCTCGCCGTCGGGCCGCGGCTCGGCGAACCCCTGCGAGGCGAGGGCCAGCCGCCGGGCTTCGGGGGCTGAGAGGCGTTCGCGGGGCATCAGGGTTCAACGCGCGAGCTCGCCGCTTCGTCAGCGCCGGGGCCCGAGGGGCGAAGGTTATGATCGGCGGCGTGGGCGCGTCAGCCGAGACCCCGACGCTCTATGAGTGGGCGGGCGGGCGCGAGGCGATCGAGCGGCTGCTGAACCGCTTCTACGACCTGGTCGAGGACGACGAGCTGATCGCGCCCCTGTTCGGCGGCAAGGTGAGCGCCGAGCATCGCGACCACGTGGCCACCTGGTGGTGCGAGGTGCTCGGCGGCCCGGCCGCCTACACCGCCGAGCTCGGCGGCTACGAGGCGATGATCGCCAAGCACGCGGGGCTCGCGATCGGGGCCGAGCAGCGGCGCCGGTTCGTCGCCCTGCTCAGCCTCGCCGCCGACGAGGCCGGGCTGCCCGACGATCCCGAGTTCCGCTCCGCGCTGATCGCATACGCCGAGTGGGGCTCGCGGCTGGCGATGCACAACTCCCAGCCCGGGACGGCGGTCGCCCCGCACGCGCCGGTCCCGCGCTGGGGCTGGGGGGAGGCGCCCCCGTTCGAGGGCTGAGATGAGGCGCCTGGGGCTCGGGATCCTGTGTGTGGCCGTGTTCGCCGCCGGCGGGCTGGCCAGCGGCGCCGAGCGCCGGGCAGGGGGAGGGGCCGAGGCCGGCGAGGCGGCGGTCGAGCTCGGAGCCTGCCCGAAGAAGGTGCGGCCGCAGCGGCTTCGCTGCGCGACCCTGCGGGTCCCGCTGGAGCGTTCCGATCCGTCGATGGGCCGGATCCCGATCCGCTTTGCGGTTCGCGCCCCGACCGACCGCAGCCGGCCATCGCTGGGGACGATCTTCGCGGTCGAGGGCGGGCCGGGATACGGCTCGATCGCGAGCACCCGCTATTACATCCACATGCTCGGGCCGCTGCTCGAGCGCCGCGAGCTGGTCACCGTCGACATGCGCGGCACCGGACACTCGCGGGCGATCGACTGCCCGGCGCTGCAGCGGGCCCAGGGCTCGGACGCCCACGGGGTGGCCCAGTGCGCGCGGATCCTCGGGCCGAGCTTCGTCTCCTACCGGACCTCGGCCGCGGCCGACGACCTGAACGCGGTCCGCGAGGCGCTCGGGCGCGAGCGGATCACGATGTACGGCGACTCCTACGGCACCTTCCTGACCCAGTCCTACGCCTATCGCCACGGCGAGTCGCTGGAGTCGATCGTGATCGACAGCGCCTACCCGGTTCGCGGCGAGAGCGGCTGGTTTCCGAGCCTGACCCGGACCGGGATCCGCGCGCTGGCGATCGTCTGCCGGCGCTCGAACAGTTGCTCCGGACCGGCGCGCAAACGGCTGGCGCAGGTGGTCGAGCTGCTGCGGGAGACGCCGCGCGGCGCCGGCCCGCTGCTGACCACGATCGGCTCCTCGGGCTACGAGCCTCCCCGCCGCTACTACTCGCGGGTCAACGACGCCGTCAGCGCCTACCTCGACGGGAACCGGCGGCCGATGCGGCGGCTGACCCGGGTCGGGGACGGCGGCTACGGGAATCCCCGCTCGTACTCGCGCGGGCTCGAGCTCGCGGTCAGCTGCAACGACTACTCGATGCTCTGGGACAAGGCTGCGGATGAGGGTCGCCGCCGGGCCCAGCAACGGGCCGCGATCCGGTCCTATCCGCCGGAGCGCTTCCGCCCGTTCACTCCGGCTGAGGTCGCGCGCGAGAGCTTCTCGACCTACCCGATGTGTCTCGAGTGGCCGCGCCAGAACGCCCTCTACCAGCCGCCGGCGCCGCCGGGCGGCGCCGCCCCCGCCGCGCCGACGCTGGTGATCGCGGGCGAGCTCGACGACGTCACCAGCGCCACCGAGGCGGCCGCGGTCGCCGGCGCCTTTCCCCGGTCCGAGCTGCGCGTCGTCCGCAACGCCGGCCACGTGCCGTCGCTGTACGGCGGGCGCTACCCGGCCCGCGACTGGGTCCGCGAGTTCATCTCCCGTCACGGCTGAATCGCCGCCTGCCATCCTCGGCGGGTGAACGTCTACGGCCAGATCCTCCGCGCTCCGCACATCGCTGCCCTGATCGGCGCGGCGCTGCTCACCCGCCTGCCGCTGGCCATCAACGGCCTCGCCGTGCTCCTGTTCCTGCGCGAGGAGACGGGCTCGTTCGGGATCGCCGGCCTGGTCGTCGGCGCGCTGGCGCTCGGAAGCGCGCTCGGCGCCCCGTTCGGAAGCCGCCTGATGGACCGCCGCGGCGCCCGCATGCTGATCCCGCTCGCCGTCGTCCACGCGAGCTCGGTGCTCGCGATCTGGGCGCTCGGGGAGGCCGGCGCGCCGACCGCGGCGCTGGTCGCGGTCGCCCTGCTCGCCGGCGCCTCGCTGCCGACCGCGGGGGCGGTGCTGCGCTCGCGCTACACCGACCTGCTCGACGACGAGCGCCTCGTCCACGGCGCCTACGCGCTCGACTCGGTGACGATCGAGATCGCCTTCGTCTCCGGCCCGCTGCTGACCGCGATCGCCGTCGCCCTGGTCGGGCCGGCGCCGGCGCTGGGGCTGTCGGCGGTCCTCGTGCTCGCGGGCGCGATCCTGTTCAGCGCCAGCCTGCCCGGCTCCGGCGAGCCGCACCCCGCGGCCGCTGATCACCGGGGGGCGCTCGGCCCGTTGCGCGACCCGGCGATCCTGATGGTCGCCCTGAGCACGGTGCCGGTCGGCTTCTGCCTCGGCACGATCGAGGTCTCGATCCCCGCCTTCGCCGCCGGGGAGGGCGGTTCGGTGCTCGCCGGCGTCCTGCTCGCCGCCTGGTCGGGGGCGAGCGGGATCGGCGGCCTGATCTACGGCGCCCGGGCCTCGACCCGCCCGCGGTTCGACTCGTTCCTGGCGATCGCCGTCTGCTTCCCGCTCGCCTGCCTGCCGGTGGCGCTGGCCTGGTCGCCAGCTTCGATGTTCGCCCTCGTTCTGCTCGCCGGCGCGCCGATCGCGCCGCTGATCGCGAGCCGCAACCTGCTCGTCGGAGCGCTCGCGCCGCACGGGACCGGGGCCGAGTCCTTCACCTGGTTGATGACCGCGCTGGTCGTCGGTCTGTCCGCGGGCAACGCAATCGGCGGGGCAGTGATCGAGGCCGAGGGCTGGCCGGCGGCGGTGCTCGCCGGCTGCGCCGTCGCCGCGATCGGTGCCGCGTTCACGTTCGGCTTCCGCGGTTCGCTGCGCCCGCGCCTGGCGACGGGCTGAGCCGCCTACGGCGCGGTGACCGTGGTGGTCACCGTCGAGGTCTCCGGCGGCCCCGTGGTCGTCTCGGTGACGGTCTCGTCGGTGGTCGTCTCGGTGGTCGTCGTGGTGGTGACCGTCGAGGTCGTGAGCGTGGTCGTCGTCGGCCGCTCGGTCGTCGTCTTCGTCTCCGTGGCCGTCAGCACGACCTCCTCCGTGGGCGGGTCGGCGAGGATCAGCGCCAGCGCGATCCCGAGCCCGGCGGCGAGCGCGGCGAGCCCGATCAATGCCGCCTTCGCGCGGCCGTCGAGCGGAGGTCGCTGCTCGTCGGGCGGCCGGCCGTCGGGCGGCTCAGGCGGCTGCTGCCCGGAGTACTCCATGGGCGGATGCTACGCCGCGGCATGCGCCGGCCGGCCGAGCGCTACTGGCGCAGGCGCTCGCTCTCGCGAGCGATGTCCGATTCGGTGATCGGCTTGCTGCCGGGGCCGTAGATCGACCAGGCCTGGACGGCGATCCCGATCCCCCAGCCGGCGATCGGGAACACGGGCCAGAAGAAGTCCGCGCCGGTCAGCGCCCAGATCACGATCAGCAGGATGCTGACCCCGACCCAGGTCAGCACCTGGGTGCGGAAGGCTCGCTTTTGCTTCAGGCTCTCGACTGCGCGGTCGCGGATCTCGTCTTCGCTCGCCCCGCTCAGCTCCACGAGGCGAGTTCTACCAGCGCGAGCTAGGCGGCGAGCCGCTCGTGCACGAGGCGGACGACGGTGGCGCCCTCGCCGACCGCGGTCGCGCAGCGCTTGATCGAGCCCGAGCGCACGTCACCGGCGGCGTAGACGCCGGGGACGCTGGTCTCCAGCAGGCCGCGGTCGGGCCCGGCCTCGGCACCGGTGAGCAGGAAACCCTGCGCGTCGCGAGCGATCGCGTCGCCGAGCCAGTCGGTGCATGGGGCGGCCCCGAGGAAGCAGAACAGGAACGCGAGCGGCAACTCGGTGCCGTCGGCGAGCGTCACGCCCTCGAGCTCCCCCTCGGAGCCGTGCAGCTCGGCGACCTCGCTGCGGGCGCGGACGGTTACGCGATGCTCCGCGAGGTCGTCGATCAGGTAGGTGGACATCGTCTCGCTCAGGTCGGCGCGCCGGTGCAACAGGGTGACCAGGGCGCCGCCGCGGGCGAGCCAAATCGCCGCCTGGGCCGCCGAGTTGCCGCCGCCGATCACCCCGACCCGCTGGGCGCCGCAGAGCTGGGCCTCCGGCGGGCCGGCGGCGTAGAAGACGCTGATCCCCTCGAACTCCTCCAGCCGCTCGACCGGCAGCCGCCGGTAGTCGGCGCCGGTGGCGAGCACGACCGCGCGGGCGCGCACCTGCTCGCCGCTGTCGAGCCGCAGGACGTGGAGGTCCCCGTCGGCCTCGAGCGCGGTCGCCCGGTAGGGGGTCGCTGTGCGGGCGCTGAACTTGCGCGCCTGGGTGATCGCGCGGCTGGTCAGCTCGGTGCCGCTGATCCCGGCGGGGAAGCCGAGGTAGTTCTCGATCCGGCGCGAGGTGCCCGCCTGGCCGCCGAGCACGGTGCTCTCGACGACGAGCGTCTCGAGCCCCTCCGAGGCGCCGTAGACCGCGGCTCCGAGGCCGGCCGGCCCGCCGCCGACGATCGCCAGGTCGACCTCCTCCACCGGCGCCAGCTCGAGCCCGATCCCGAGCGCGCGCGAGAGCTCGCCGTTCGTGGGACGGCGGAGCTCGGGGCCTCCCGGTAGCCGCACCAGCGGCACGTCCTCGGCCGGAACGCCGGTGAGCGCTCGCGCGGCCTCGGGGTCGTGCTCGGGATCGCGCCAGGTGTGCGGGAGGCGGGCGCGCCGCACCCACTCGACCGTGCTCCGGGTCTCGGCGGACTCGCGCGAGCCGAGGATCTCGACCCCGATCCCGTGTCGCTCCTGGAGGATCTCGCGGCGGCGGATGAACGTCGCCAGCACGAGGTCGGCGAAGCTGCTGTCCTCGACCAGCAATCGCCGCAGATCGTCGCGGTCGACCGCCAGGTAGCGCATCGACTCGAGCGCCACCGCGCTCAGGTACACGGTCTGCCCCGAGAGCAGGCCCATCTCGCCGAGGAAGCCGCTGGCGCCGTGACGGACGACCTCCTCGCCGGCGCCGTCGATCACCGCGGCCTCACCCTCGAGGATGGCGATGAACGGGTAGGTGCGGTCGCCGAGCGAGAAGAGCACTTCGCCGGCGGCCGCGGTTCGCTCCTCCCCGAGCTCGGCCAGCGTCCGCAGCTGCGAGGCGGAGAGGACAGCGCTGGATGTTGGTCCGGCGGCCATCGCCTAGGGGATCCGGCCGCTGCGCGCGATCCGGGCGTAGACGGCGGCGCTGGGACGGGCGGTGCGCGCGAGGGTCGCCGGGTCGAAGGAGTAGAGGCCGAACTTCGGTTCGTAGCCGAACACCCACTCGAGGTTGTCGACCAGCGACCAGGCGAAGTAGCCGCGCACGTCGACCCCGTCGGCGATCGCGTCGGCGACCTGGTCGAGATGGTCGCGCAGGTACGCCGGGCGTTGGTCGTCGTCGGCGTCGGCGATCCCGTTCTCGGTCACGTAGACCGGCAACCCGTAGCCGGCCGCTGTGTCGATCGCCTGCCGGAAGCCCTCGGGGTAGATCTCGGCGCCGAGCTCCGAGCAGCTGGTCGGGCAGGGTGGGAGCCCCGGGTCGGTCGGGTTCGCGTATGACGTCGCGGGGAGGAAGTCGAGCACCGGGATCCGAGGGGTAAGCGGGGCGCCCGCGGAGGTCACCCGGCCGCGGAAGTAGTAGTTGAGGCCGACGAAGTCGGCCTTCCGCCGGTGCAGGCCGGACTCGCCGGCGTCGATCGTGCCGTCCGCGTCACCGTCGAGCTCGCCGCGGACGATCGCGTTCAGCAGCAGTCGGTTGAACAGGTAGTCGGCGTGCTCGGTCGCCCCGATGTCGGCCGGTGAGCCCGGGTCGGCGGGGGTGAAGGCGATCATGTTCATCACCGGGCCCACACGGGCGTCGCGGTGATCACCGTCGGCGTCGGCGCGGTCGAAGCGCTTGAGCGCGTCGTAGGCGACCGTGTTCGCGCGCTCGAGGTTGGTCAGCGCGGCGACCGCGGCGGTGAAGTTGAAGGCGCCGGGTGGCCAGTAGGCCCCGAACAGGCCTGGGACGTTCGCGTAGCCGAAGGTGACCTCGACCAGCGGCTCGTTCAGCGTGTTCCAGAAGTCGGCCCGTCCGCCGAGCTTCCAGCCCAGGTAGGCGGAGTACTTACGAAACTCCTCGACCGTCGCCGGGTCGAGCCAGCCGCCGCGCTCGAGCGGCGGCAGCTCGCCGTTCGGGTCGCTGCCCGCGAGCGCGTCGCGGGCCGCGATCGGATCGTGCAGCCAGGTCGGGATCGTCCAGTGGTGCAGGGTCACGAACGGGGTCAGGCCGAGCTCGCCCGCCCGGTCGAGGAGCTTCGCGTAGTGGCGGACCGCGGCCTGGTTCGCGCGCCGGTCGAGGCGCTCGAGCTCGCGCTTCGAGATCCGCGCGCCCACCTCGACCGGCTCGGTCGAGCGCGGGAAGATCCGCGACCACTCGATCGAGAAGCGAAAGGCGGTGTTGTTGAGCTGCTTGGAGGCGAGACGCAGGTCACTGCGGTAGCGCTTCCAAAACCCGGGACCGTCCTCGGGCTGGTCGCCGCTGACGGTGCCGTCGGCGATGTTCCGCGGGTCGTGGGTCCAGGCGAACCAGTCCGAGTTGGGGTCGGCGTCGCGGCCCTGGCCGGCCTCGGATTGGAAGCCCGCGTTGGCGGTGCCCCAGAGGAAGTCGCGGGGGAAATCGCGGGCGGCGTCGGCGCTCGAGGCGCCGAGCCCCGCGAGCGCGAGCGCGGAGATCGCCGCGAGCGATGCGAGACGCGATCGGCGGGCGGCCATCGGCCAAGGCTAATCGGTGGCGATCCGCGAGACTTCGGACGGTGGAAGCCTCCTCGCAACCGGTGCTGATGGCGGTCGACGACGACGCCGAGGCGCTCGACCGGATCCGCGGCGCGCTCAACCGCCGCTACGGCAGCGACTACCGGATCGTCTGCGGGAGCTCGACCGAGGCGGCGATCGAGCGGCTCGAGCAGATGCGGGCCGCGGACGACCGCGTCTCCCTGGTGCTCGCAGACGTCTGGATGAGCGAGCGGCCGCAGGGCGCCGAGCTGCTCGGCCACGTGCGCCGGTTGCATCCGCACGCGAAGCGGGCGCTGCTGATCGACTGGGGCGCCTGGGGCCACCGGCCGACCGCCGACGTTCTGCTGCACGCGATGGCGACCGGCCGGATCGACTACTACGTGCTCAAGCCCGGGCATGTGGGCGACGAGCAGTTCCACCGGATCGTCGCCGAGTTCCTGCACGAGTGGTCGCGCGAGCACTCCTCCGACGCGTTCGAGCTCTCGGTCGTCGGCGACCCGGGCGAGTCGCGCACCCATCAGATCCGCGACCTGCTGCGGCGCAGCGGCATCCCGCACGGATTCCAGCCCTCCGACGACTCGCCGAGCCTGCGGATGCGCGACGGCCGTACGCTCGCGGACCCGACCAACGAGGAGATTGTCGAGGCCTTCGGGGTCGAAACCGCGCCCGTCGACGAGTACCACTTCGACCTGGTGATCGTCGGCGCCGGGCCGGCGGGCCTCTCGGCGGCCGTCTACGCCTCGTCGGAGGGGCTGCGGACGCTGGTGATCGAGCGCGAGACGATGGGCGGGCAGGCGAGCTCGAGCTCGCTGATCCGCAACTACCTCGGCTTCTCCCGCGGCGTGAGCGGATCGGAGCTGGCCCAGCGCGCCTACCAGCAGGCGTGGGTCTTCGGGACCCGGTTCGCGGTCAGCCGCGACGTCCGCGGGCTGCAGCTCGCCGAGCACCCTTACGGGATCGGCTGCGACGCCGGCTACGTCGCCACCGCCGGCGCGGTCCTGCTGGCGACCGGCGCCACGTACCGGCGCCTCGGGATCGAGGGGCTCGAGCACCTGACCGGCGCCGGCGTCTATTACGGCTCCTCGACCGTCGAGGGTCTGGGGCTGGCGAACGAGGACGTCTACGTCGTCGGCGGCGGCAACTCCGCCGGCCAGGCGGCCCTGCACCTCTCGCGCTCGGCGGGACGGGTGCGGATCCTGGTCAGGGGCATGTCGCTCGCCGACGACATGTCGCA
>DASPGZ010000094.1:0-6405 GCA_035620355.1 Solirubrobacterales bacterium
GCCCGCTCGACGATCGCCCAGCGCCTCGACCAGCTGCGCGCCCAGGGACTCCTGCGCGAGCTCGGCGAGAGCGACTCGACCGGCGGCCGGCCGCCGATGATGCTCGCCTTCAACGAGGACGCGGGGGTCGTGCTCGCGGCCGACCTCGGCGCCACCCACTCGCGGCTCGCGGTCACCAACCTCGGCGGCACGGTGCTGGCCGAGGACAGCGGCGACATGGCGATCGCCTCCGGCCCGGAGCTGGTGCTCGACTGGGCCGACGAGCGCTTCCACCGGCTGCTGGGCGAGATCGGACGCGCGAACGGCGACGTGCGCGGGATCGGGATCGGCGTCCCGGGCCCGGTCGAGCACGCGACCGGGCGCCCGCGTAACCCGCCGATCATGCCGGGCTGGGACGGCTACCCGATCCCGGAGCGGTTCGCCGACCGCTACCGGGTCCCGGTGCTGGTCGACAACGACGTCAACATCATGGCCCTCGGCGAGCACTGGACCAACTGGCGCGAGGTCGACCACCTGCTGTTCATCAAGGTCGCCACCGGGATCGGCTGCGGGATCGTCGTCGACGGCCGCATCCACCGCGGCGCCGAGGGCGCCGCCGGCGACATCGGCCACATCCGGGTCGCCGCCGAGGGGGCCGAGGCGATCACCTGCAGCTGCGGCAACGTCGGCTGCCTCGAGGCGCTCGCCGGCGGCGCGGCGATGGCCCGGCAGCTGAACGAGCGCGGGCTCGAAGCGGCCGACTCGCGCGCGGTGGTCGAGCTGGCGCGCGCCGGCGAGGCGCCCGCGGTGCAGCTGGTCCGCGATTCCGGGCGGCTGATCGGCGAGGTCCTCGCCGCCTCGGTCAACCTCTACAACCCGTCGGTGATCGTGATCGGCGGCGACGTCGCCCAGGCCCACGAGCAGCTGCTCGCCGGGGTGCGCGAGGTCGTCTATCAGCGCTCGCTACCGCTGGCGACCCGGCACCTGCGCGTCGTCCGCAGCCAGCTCGCCGACCGCGCCGGGGTGATCGGCGCCGCGGTGATGGTGATCGAGCGGATCCTCTCGCCGGCGGCGATCGACGCCGCGATCGCCTCGGCCCCGCCGGGCGAGCGCGCCGTCGCCTAGCCGCTCACCTGAACGGCGCCTAGCGCGGAACGGCGTAGAGCGCGATCGCGGCGAAGTGCGCCGCCGCCGCGGCGATCACGAGCACGTGGAAGATCTCGTGGTAGCCGAACACGGCGGGGCGCGGGTCCGGGCGCTCCGCCGCGTAGACGATCGCCCCGGTCGCGTAGAGGGCGCCACCGGCCGCGACCAGAACGCCGGCGGCGATCCCGGCCTCGACCACGATCGCCGGGAAGCCGATCGCGCCGATCAGCCCGACCCCGATGTAGACGGCGGCCGAGACCCACCTCGGGTGGTCGACCCAGATCAGTTCGACGATCGTCCCGGCGAGGGCGCCGGCCCAGACCGCGATCAGCAAGGCCGTCGAGAGCGGCGGCTCCATCACCAGGAGCGCGAACGGGGTCACCGTGCCGGCGATCAAGAAGAAGATCATCGTGTGATCGAGCCGGCGCATCCAGCGACGCGCCGACGGCCGCTCCCAGTGGTGCACGTGGTAGAGGGCGCTGACCCCGAACAGGGCCGAGAGGCTGACGGCGTAGATCGTGACCGCGAGCCGGGCCTCGGTGCCCTTCGCGAGCACGATCAGAAAGACCCCGAGGACCAGCGAGACGAAGAACGCGTATTCGTGGGAGACGCCGCGCAGCCGCGGCTTCACCTTGGCCAGCTGCTCGGCTGCGACCGCCTTCGCGTCGGCGACCTTCTCGGCCGCCGTTTCGCGCGCGTCGGCAACCCTCTCGACCGCGGCATCGCGCGCGTCCGCCATCCGCTCGGCGGCATTGTCGCGCGCCTCGGCGACGCGCTCGACCGCGCTGTCGCGAGCCTCCGTGACGCGCTCGACCGCGCTCTCGCGAGCCTCCGTGAACTTGTCCCGCGGGGACATCCGCCACAAAGCGTAGATCAGAGGGCGACGCCAGTCAGGCAAACGCTATATCTAGTGTTACTCGCCTGCAGGAAAACACCATCCCTAGTAGAATCAGGGGTCATGGATTGCCCCCGATGCAGCCGTCCCACCAGGGTTCTCGAGAGCCGTCGCGGCGACGGCAGCGCCGTCCGGCGGCGGCGCGTCTGCTCGGGCTGCGGGCATCGCTTCACCACCTTCGAGCGGGCCGCCGAGCCGCAGATGCAGGTCCGCAAACGCGACGGGTCGCTGCAGCGCTTCGACCGCACCAAGCTGCGCGCGGCCCTGCTGCACTCGACCCACAAGCGCCCGGTCGCCGCCGACGACGTCGAGCGGCTGGTGGACGAGATCGCGATCGAGGTCGAGAGCGCCGGCGGCGAGCTCGCGGCGGAGAAAATCGGCGCGCTCTGCCTCTCGGGATTGGAGCGTCTCGACCACGGCGCCTACCTGCAGGTCCTCGGGACCCTTCCCGAGGGCCCGCTGAACCCCGAAATTGCGGAGTCGGCGTCGGCGAGTTCCGTCCGGGCCGCGCGCGAGAGTGCATCGTTACCCGCTGAAGCGGGTCCGAGGACGACGTAAAGACTTGTGAAGAGGAGACTGAGGATGCCGGAAAGCGCTGCAAATACTGTGAATGTGAGCCAGGGCGGGGTGACCTGCGAGCGCCGGCACACGAGTCCGGACGTGCACCCCTTCGACGAGGTCGAATGGGAGCTCCGCGACGCGCTGATCGGCGACCCGGCGAACCCCGCCTTCGAGCAGCACGGGGTCGAGTTCCCGGCCGGCTGGTCCCAGAACGCGACCAACATCGTCTCGCAGAAGTACTTCCGCGGCCGGCTCGGCTCCGACGAGCGCGAGAACTCGGTCAAGCAGATGATCTCCCGGGTCGCCGGGACGATCGCCGGCTGGGGCCGCGAGGGGGGCTACTTCGCCAGCGACGAGGACGGCGACGCGTTCGAGGCCGAGCTCACGCACATCCTCCTGCACCAGAAGGCGGCCTTCAACAGCCCGGTCTGGTTCAACGTCGGCTTCGAGGAGCACCCGCAGTGCTCGGCCTGCTTCATCCTCTCGGTCGAGGACACGATGGAGTCGATCCTCGACTGGAACACCAAGGAGGGTCAGATCTTCCGCGGTGGCTCCGGCTCGGGGATCAACCTCTCGAACATCCGCGGCTCGGTCGAGCACCTGTCGAAGGGCGGGCTCGCCTCAGGACCGGTCAGCTTCATGCGCGGCGCCGACGCCTGGGCCGGGACGATCAAGTCCGGCGGCAAGACCCGGCGCGCCGCGAAGATGGTCGTGCTCGACGTCGACCATCCCGACATCGAGTCGTTCATCTGGTGCAAGGCCGACGAGGAGAAGAAGGCCAACGCGCTCCGCGACGCCGGCTTCGACATGTCGATCGACGGCGACGGCTTCACCTCGATCCAGTACCAGAACGCGAACAACTCGGTCCGGGTCACCGACGAGTTCATGGCCGCGGTCGAGGCCGACGGCGACTGGGATCTGATCGCGCGCAAGGACGGCTCGACGACCAAGACGCTGCCGGCCCGCGAGCTCATGGACCAGATCGCCAAGGCGGCGTGGCAGTGCGCGGACCCGGGCGTCCAGTACGACTCGATCATCAACCGCTGGCACACCTGCCCCGAGTCGGGACGGATCAACGCTTCGAACCCGTGCTCGGAGTACATGCACGTCGACGACTCGGCGTGCAACCTCGCCTCGATCAACCTGATGAAGTTCAGGCGCGAGGACGGCTCGTTCGACACCCGGGAGTTCGAGCACACGGTCGACACCGTGTTCCTGGCGCAGGAGATCGTCGTCGGGCCGTCGAGCTATCCGACCGAGAAGATCGGCGACAACGCGCGCGCCTTCCGCCAGCTCGGACTCGGCTACGCCAACCTCGGCGCCCTGCTGATGTCGGATGGCGTCCCCTACGACTCGGACGCTGGACGCAACGTGGCCGGCGCGATCACCGCGCTGATGACCGGGCGCGGCTACCGCAAGTCGGCTGAGATCGCCGCGGCGGTCGGGACCTACGACGAGTACGAGAAGAACCGCGAAGCGCATTGCGGGGTCATGCGGATGCACCGCGAAGCCTCCTACGAGCTCAGCGACGAGGGCGTCAAGGGCGAGCTGGTCGAGGCCGCCCGCCGCAGCTGGGACGAGGCGGTCGCGCTCGGCGACGAGCACGGCTACCGCAACGCCCAGGCGACGGTGCTCGCCCCCACCGGGACGATCTCGTTCCTGATGGACTGCGACACGACCGGGATCGAGCCCGACTTCTCGCTGGTCAAGTTCAAGGAGCTGGTCGGCGGCGGGCAGATGACGATCGTCAACCGGACCGTGCCGATGGCGCTCGAGACGCTCGGGTACTCGGCGAGCGAGGTCGAGCAGATCGAGGCCTACATCAACGACAAGGGCACGATCCTCGGCGCCCCGGGGCTCAAGGACGAGCACCTCGAGGTCTTCGACGTCGCGGTCGGCGAGCGGGCGATCTCACACATGGGCCACATCAAGATGATGGCCGCAGCGCAGCCGTTCCTCTCCGGGGCGATCTCGAAGACGGTCAACCTGCCGCAGACGGCGACCGTCGACGACATCGCCGAGGCATACACGGAGGGCTGGAAGCACGGGCTCAAGGCGCTGGCGATCTACCGCGACGGCTCGAAGACCGCGCAGGCACTGCGCACCGACGCGCAGAAGTCCGACGAGGCCGAGGACGAGGCCAGTCCGGTGCCGGTGCGCCGCAAGATGCCGCGCGAGCGCGAGTCGATCACCCACAAGTTCTCGATCGCCGGCCACGAGGGCTACATCACCGCCGGCAAGTACGAGGACGGCTCGATCGGCGAGATCTTCCTCACCGACATCGGCAAGGAGGGCTCGACCCTGCGCGGGATGCTGAACGCGTTCGCGACCGCGATCTCGATCGGCCTCCAGTACGGCGTGCCGCTTGAGACCTTCGTGAAGAAGTTCTCCTACATGCGCTTCGACCCGGAGGGGATCACCAACAACCCGGAGATCCCGTTCGCGAAGTCGATGCCCGACTACATCATGCGCTGGCTCGGCAGCCGCTTCATCGACGACCTCGACGAGCTCGAGGACCTCGGCATCCTCACCCCCGAGGTGCGGGCGCGCAAGGAGGCGCAGCTGGCGATCTTCACCGACGACACGGCGACGCCCACCCACACCGGCAACGGCGACAACGGGAACGGCAACGGCTCGGCGGAGACCAAGCACCAGCCCGGCAAGACGGTCGCCGCCGCCTCGGCGATGACCGACACCCCGCCGGTGATCCCGGCCCGCGTCTCGCCCGGCGGCGACCTCGGTCCCGCCTGCGAGCAATGCGGGGGCATGATGCAGCGCACCGGCTCCTGTTACACCTGCTCGAGCTGCGGCAACAACACCGGCTGCGGCTGAGCCCAAGCCGGATTCGGTTGGGGCGGGCGCGGCGTCGGGGCGGCGCTGATCGAGCACGCGGCGCGGCTCGCCCGAGCCGGCGGATCGCCGGGCGCGATCCTCGTCCGCGACTGTGACGCGGCTCAGCCGCCGCGGCTGGCGAGCCACTCGTGCACGTCGGGGATCACGACCGATCCCTCGCCGACGGCCGAGGCGACCCGCTTGACCGCGCCGTAGCGGGTGTCGCCGACCGCGAACACCCCGGGGACGCTGGTCTCGTAGGTGGTCGGCCGGCGCTCGAGCGGCCACCCGATCCCGGCGGCGAGCACGTCCTGGCCGGTGAGCACGTGGCCGCTCGGGTGCAGCGCGATCTCGGCCGGCAGCCACTCGGTCCTCGGCACGGCGCCGATCAGCACGAACAGCGCCGCCGCCTCGACCCGCTCGCGCTCGCCGGTCCAGCGGCTGAGCTCGAGCCACTCGACCCGGTCCTCGCCGCCGCCGTCGGTGACCTCGGTCCCGTTCATGACCTCGATGTTCGGGGTCGCCTCGATCGTCCGCCGCAGGTACTGCGACATGTCGTCGGCGAGCGACATGCCCCTGACCAGGATCCGCACCCGTCCCGCCGAGCGCGAGAGGTGCAGGGCCGCCTGGCCGGCGGAGTTGCCGCCGCCGACGACGTAGACGTCCTCGTTCGCCAGCCCCAGGCCCTCGACGGTCGAGGAGCCGTAGTAGACGCCGGCGCCGGTCAGGTGCTCGAGCTCCTCGATCCCGAGGCGCCGGTACGTGGCGCCGGTCGCCAGCAGGACCGCCCCGGCGGTGGCGACGTAGCCGGCGTCGCAGCCGATCCCGTAAGGGTGCTCGCCGAGCTGCAGGCCGCGGACGTCGCGGCTGACCGCGAACCGGGTCCCGAAGACCCACGCCTGCTGGTAGGCGCGCTGGGCCAGCTCCGATCCGCTCACGCCGCGGGAGAAGCCGAGGTAGTTGCGGATCAGCGAGCTCGAGCTCGCCTGCCC
>DASPGZ010000095.1:0-8977 GCA_035620355.1 Solirubrobacterales bacterium
GGCGAGGCGACCATCGAGGCGAGCATCTGGGTCGCGGTGATCGACGGGCGCGAGTACTTGCCGGCGAGCGCCAGCAGCCGCCGCTGGACCCCGGGCACCTGCTCGATCGGCAGCTCGATCCCGAGGTCGCCGCGCGCGACCATCACCCCGGCGGTCACCGTCTGGACGATCTCCTCGGCGCGCTCGGCCGCCTGCGGCTTCTCGATCTTCGCGATCACGGGGATGTCGGAGCCACCGGTGCGCACCCGGCGCTCGACCGGGGCGAGGTCCTCGGCCCGGCG
Source organism: Solirubrobacterales bacterium (assembly GCA_035620355.1). Lineage (GTDB taxonomy): Bacteria > Actinomycetota > Thermoleophilia > Solirubrobacterales > 70-9 > WHSW01. The sequence goes on from DASPGZ010000095.1 coordinate 282, forward strand.
CACGAACGAGACCGCGAGCAGGTCGACCCCATGCTCGATCGCGAAGTCGACCCAGGCGAGGTCCTCGCGCCCCGCGGCCGGCAGCCCGACCTCGGCGCCCGGCAGGTTGAGGCCCTGGTGCGAGGACACCCGGCCGCCGACCTCGACCACGCAGCGGACCTCGTCGTCGCCGGCCTCGACCACCCGCAGGCGGATCCGCCCGTCGGCGAGGTAGACGAGCCCGCCGGCGCTGACCGCCTCGGGGAGGCCGTCGTAGGAGACCGAGAGCCGCTCCTCGGAGCCGACGCAGTCCTCGGTCGTGAGCACGATCTCCGACCCGGGGCGCAGGCCGACGATGCCCTCGTCGACGTCGCCGATCCGCAGCTTCGGACCCGGCAGGTCGCCGAGGATCCCGATCTCCTTGCCGCTGCGCTCGGCCGCCTCGCGGGTCATCGCCACGTTCTCGGCGTGGTCGTCGCGGGTGCCGTGGGAGAAGTTGAGCCTGAAGACGTCGGCGCCCGCCTCGATCAGCTCGATCATGCCCTCGACGCTGCGGGTCGCGGGGCCGATTGTGGTCACGATCTTCGTTCGTCGCTGCGCGTTCATGGCCGGGGCATTCTCTCGGTTGGCGCGACCGTCGTCTGGGCCTCGCTCGGGTCGTCGGCCTCGGCCGGTGCGGGCGGCGGCTGGTCGGCGGGCGTGGCCGGGGGCTCGGCGGCCCGCGGCGGCTCGGGCGCGACCGCGTCGAACTCGCCGGTGCGCGGCGTGTGCGTCGCCTCGGGGCCGTCGTCGGCGGCGAGCGTCTCGCCCTCGGGGAGCTCGAGCCGTTGCACGTAGGGGAGCTGCCAGGCGGCGCCGGCGATCCCGAGCCCGGCGGCGACGCAGAGCAGGGCGACGAACCACTGGCCGCCGGCGAGCACCGCGAGGTCGAAGAACTCGCGCACCGGGTCGATCGCGATGATCCCGGCGAACAGCGCCCCGAGCCCGGCGACCAGGGCGAGCATGTAGCTCTGCACGGTGATGTGCTCGCGCCCCGGGCCGCGCTCGAGCAGGACGATGAAGCAGAGCCCGAGCACGATCAGGGTCGTGGTCGCGGCCGTCCGGCCCTCCTCGAGCGTGCCGCCGAAGGCCGTGTCGACGAGGAAGAAGGAGAGCAGCGAGGCGATCCCCATCGCGATCCCGGCCGGGAACGCGAACGCCGCCAGCGCCCGCAGCAGCCGGCCGCGGTACAGCGGCCCCTCGCTCGGGGCGAGCGCGAGCACGAACGACGGGATCCCGATCGTCAGCATCGCCGCGACGGTCAGCTGGCGGGGCAGGAACGGGAAGGCGAAGTCGAAGATCGCCGCGAGCAGGATCAGGAAGCCGGCGTAGACCGACTTGGTCAGGTAGAGGCGCCCGAGCCGGTGGATGTTGCGGGCGATCCGGCGGCCCTCGGTGACCGCGCGCGGCAGCATCGAGAACTGGTCGCGGAGCAGGACGATGTCGGCGACGCCCTTGGTGATCTGGCTGCCGGAGCCCATCGCGACCGCCAGCCGGGCCTGCTTCAGCGCCGGGACGTCGTTGACGCCGTCCCCGATCATCGCTGTGAACCGGCCGCGGTCGGCGAGCGCCCCGACCAGCGCCTTCTTCTGGTCCGGAGTGATCCGGCAGAAGACGGTGTTGCGGAGCGCGGCCTGGGCGAGCCCACCCTTGTCGCCGGGCAGCTGCGAGCCCTCGATCACCCCGGCGTCGGCGGGCACGCCGACCGAGCGGGCGACGGCGGTGACCGTCTCGCGCGCGTCGCCGGAGATCAGCTTCAGGTCGACCTGCTGGTCGCGCATGTAGGCGATCGTGTCGGCCGCGTCGGGTCGCAGCGTCTCCTCCAGCACCACCAGCGCCAGCGGCTCGAGCGGCGGCGGCGGCTCGGTGGCCGGGTCCCCGGGGAGGGGGCCGCGCGCGACGCCGAAGGCGATCACCCGCCGGCCGGCGCCGGTGTGCTCGTCGAGCGCCCGCTGCAGTCCCTCGCGCAGCCGCAGGGCGCCGGCGCCGGCGAGCACGTCGGGGGCGCCGATCACGTACGAGGTGCCGTTCAGGCTCATCCCGCTCCACTTCCACTGCGACGAGAACGGGACCTCGGCGCTGGGCCGCTCGGGGTGGGCCGGGTAGCGCTCGGCGATCGTCTCCAGGGTCCGGTTGCGCTCGCCCGCCGAGGCGGCGAAGGTGCCGCGCGCGCGCTCGGCGGCCGCGGCACGGTCCGGGTCGGCGGCGACGACCCCGATCAGCTTCAGGGTCCCGTCGGTGAGCGTCCCGGTCTTGTCGACGCAGATCGTGTCGACGGCCGCCAGCGCCTCGGTCGCCGCCATCTGCTGGACCAGCGTGTGCTGGCGCGCGAGCCGGACCGCGGCGACGGCGAGGGTGACGCTCATCAGCAGCACCAGCCCCTCGGGGATCAGCGTGACCAGCCCGGCGGTCGCCTCCTGGGCCGCCTCGCGGAACTCCTTGTCGTGGACCGTGAACCCGACCAGGACGATCAGCGCGATCGGCACCAGGGCGATCGTGGTCGCCTTGAGCACCTCGTTGACCTCGAGCTGCAGCGGCGACGGAGCGTGGCGGAACTCGCGCGCCTCGCCGGCGATCTTCGCCGCGTAGGAGTCCTCGCGGACCGCGTCGAGCTCGTAGTGGCCCGAGCCCGAGATCCCGAACGAGCCGGAGAGCAGCCGCTCGCCCACCCGCTTGCGGACCCCGTCGGACTCGCCGGTGAGCAGCGACTCGTCGACGGTCAGCCCGCGCGTGTCGACCACGGCGCCGTCGGCGACCAGCTGGTCGCCGGGCTCGACCCTGACCAGGTCGCCGGGGACGACCTCGTCGGCGGTCAGCTCAACCACGCGGCCGTCGCGGATCGCCTTCGCCCGCGGGGCCACCAGCAGCGCCAGCTGGTCGAGGGTCTCCTTCGCCTTCAGCTCCTGGCGGATGCCGATCGCGGAGTTGACGATCGCGATCAGGCCGAAGAGCGCATCCGCCCACAGACCCAGCGAGAGGATGAGGATGAAGAAGACGCCGATGATCGCGTTGAACAGCGTCAGGACGTTGGCGGTGACGATGCTCGCCACCGACCGGCTGGACACCGGCTGCGGCTCGCCGAGCCGCGCCAGCCGGCGGGCGGCCTCGGCGCTCGAGAGTCCCTGATTCAGCGAGCTCGCTTCCACCCGACCATCTATACAGAGAAGCGCCTACTCGTAGACGATCAGATCGGGTTTCGGGCTCAGGTCGAGGACCTGCTCGGGGGTCATCAGCCCGATGTCCTCCTCGATGAACAGCTTGAACCCCGAGCCGAGCCGCGACCTGGGGCTCGGATGCAGCTGCTCGTACTTGGCGATCTTGTTCGGCGCGTCGCCGAAGCCGTCGACGTTGATGATCGTCGCCAGCCCCGGGCGGTCGATCACGCGGCCGGGCCCGGAGACCATCCCCGGGGTGAACTTGTGGATCACGAACAGCTTCTCGGGCAGGTCGTACTCGCGCACCAGGTCGGCGAGCTCGGCGGAGATCAGGTTCACGTCGCGCGCCTCGACCGAGCCGATCACCTGGCCGGGAACCTCGTCGGGGCCGACGTGCCACTCGGGGTCGAGGGCGAGGCCGACGTCGGGCTGGCGCAGGTAGGGCAAGAGGCGCTCGATCTCCTCCGGGAAGCTCGCGCGCCCCGGCTGCACGTCCAAGAGCAGCAGGCCCCGGATCCGGCGCGCCTCCTCGAGGTAGCGGTCGATCACCCGGTCGGGCTCGCGGAGCACGTACTTGCCGTCGTCGCCGGGGGCGCTGGCAGCGATCGTCGCGACCAGCTCGAGCACGGGCAGCACCGGCTCGCCGCCGCGGTATGCGCGGGCCTGGTCGAGCAGGCGCTCACCCGCCTCCTCCGGGGTGCCGATCCCGAGCGTGCCGAGCGCGTCGTCCTGGGGCGCGCCGTAGAAGCCGACCATCCGCGTCCCCGGGAGCAGGCTGCGCCCGCCGCGCGGGAGCGTCGGGTCGGCCTCCGCCGTGTCCTCGGCCGCCGGGGCGTCGTCGCCCCCGCCGCCGGCGCCGACCAGCGCCCCGCCGATCAGCGCCGCGAGCGCCACCGCCGCGAGCGCCACCCGGCGCCGGCGGATGACGTCGTGCTGCCGGCGCTCGGCCCGCCGGCGGCTGCTGCGCTCGGAGTGGTCGCCGCTCACAGGTGGAACCGCCGGTGGTGCTGGTGGTGGACGAGCTGGGACGGGTGCGGCTCGGCGCCAGGGGGCGAGGGCGCGCGCACCAGTATCCAGGTGAGGACCGTGCAGATCGCGACCGCGACGATCGACGGCCAGAGCGCGTCGGAGACCGCGCCGGCGAGCGCGTCGGCGGAGCTCGTGCCGGCCGCACCGCCCGGGAGCGCCGCCTGGAACACGGCGCCGGAGATCGCGAGCAGCAGCGCGCCGGCGAACACCCGGTCCATCGCCAGCACCCCGGAGGCGATGCCCGCCTTCTCCGGTGGCATCGCCGCCATCGCCGCGGTCGACATCGGCGCGTAGACGAGCGCCAGCGCGATCCCGAAGCAGAGGAAACCGGGCAGCAGGCCCTCGACCCCCGACGAGTCCTGGAGCAGCGCGGTCAGCAGCAGTCCGGCGAGCCCGATCGCCATCCCGAGGCTCATCGTCGCGCGGGGGCCGAAGCGGGCGATGATCCGGCTCGAGAAGGGCGAGAAGCAGACCATCGGCACCGTGATCGGCAGGATCAGCGCCCCGGCGGCGGTCGCCGAGTAGGCCAGCCCCTGCTGCAGGTACTGGGGCTCGAAGAACATCACCGTCCAGTAGGCGCCGACGAGGGCGAAGGCGGCGGCGCTGGCGCCGAGATACGGCCGGTTGCGGAACAGGCTGAAGTCGACCAGGGGCTCCTCGCGGCTGCGCTCGAGCCGCCAGAAGCCGATCAGGACCGCGATCCCGGCGGCGAGCAGGGCGAGCGTCGCGGGCGAATCCCAGCCCCAGTCGTCGGCCTCGACCAGGGCGTAGACGATCGCCGTCAGGCCGCCCGCGAGCACGGCGACGCCGGCCAGGTCGATCCGCTCTGAGGCGGTCTCGTCGCGCGACTCCCAGCCGCGGGCGAGCAGGATCGCGACCCCGGCGACGATCACCGGCGCGTTGACGAAGAAGATCCAGCGCCAGCTGGCGAGCTCGATCAGGACGCCGCCGACCACCGGCCCGATCGCGAGCGCGATCGCCGAGACCGCCGCCCAGATCCCGAGCGCGCGGGCGCGGCTCTCGGGGGGGAAGGCATCCGCGGTCAGCGCCAGCGAGAGCGAGAGCAGCGCCGCCCCGCCGATCCCCTGGATCACCCGGGCGGCGATCAGCACCCCGGCCGAGCCGGCGGCCCCGGCGAGCACCGAGCCGGCGGCGAAGATCGCCATCCCGATCACGAAAACCCGCCGGCGCCCGCGCAGGTCGCCGAGCCGCCCGGCGGTGACCACGGCGGCGGTCAAGGTCAGCAGGTAGGCGTTCTGGATCCACTGGAGGCTGTCCAGCGAGGCATCGAGGTCGCTGCGGATCGCCGGCAGCGCCAGCGTGACCACGGTCGAGTCGAGCATCAGCACGAACAGGCCGGTGCACGACCCGATCAGGACCCACCAGGGATTTCGCGCGCGTTCCACGCGCCGCGAGCGTATTCGCTGCGTGCGGGTAGCGCGGCCGGCGCACGGGTAGGATCGGCGCACGGTGGAGCAGGGCAAGGGCCCGACAGGCGAGGAGGCGGGAGCGGCGCTCTCGGTCGAGTTCCGCGAGGCGACGAAGGTCTATCCCGGGGCCGACAGACCGGCGGTCGACAAGCTCAGCCTCCAGGTCCCGGCGGGGGACATCTGCGTCCTCGTCGGCCCCTCCGGTTGCGGCAAGACGACCGCGATGCGGATGGCCAACCGGATGGTCGAGATCACCGAGGGCGACGTGGTGATCGGCGATCGCTCGGTCCGCGACCGCAGCCCGGCCGAGCTGCGGCGCGAGATCGGCTACGTGATCCAGCAGATCGGCCTGTTCCCGCACCGGACGATCGCCCAGAACATCGCCACCGTCCCGAACCTGCTCGGCTGGGACTCCGGGCGCGCCCGAGCCCGCTCGATCGAGCTGCTCGACCTGGTCGGCCTCGACCCGGAGCTCGGCGACCGCTACCCGGCCCAGCTCTCCGGTGGCCAGCAGCAGCGGGTCGGGGTCGGACGGGCGCTCGCCGCCAACCCGGGCGTGATGCTGATGGACGAGCCCTTCGGAGCCGTCGACCCGATCAACCGCGAGCGCCTGCAGAACGAGTTCCTCCGCCTCCAGGCCGAGATCCGCAAGACCGTCCTCTTCGTCACCCACGACATCGACGAGGCGATCAAGATGGGCGACCGGATCGCGGTGCTCAAGGAGGGCGGCCACCTGGCGCAATACGCGACCCCGGCCGAGCTGCTGATGGCGCCGGCCGACGACTTCGTCGAGGACTTCGTCGGCGCCGACCGGGCGCTGAAGCGGCTGGCGCTGATGCGCGTCTCCGACATCGACCTGTGGGAGGCGCCACTCGCCTACATCGGCCAGCCGACCGCCGAGGTGCGGGCGAAGCTCGATGGGGCCGAGGTCCCGCACTCGCTGCTGGTCGACTCCGAGCGCCGGCCGCTCGGCTGGCTCTCCGACCGGGACCTCGCCCGGGACACCGTCCCGGCGACCCCCGGCACCTCGGCCGACCCGATCCTCGAGCTCGAGGACGTGATGCGCGACGCGCTCGCCGACCTGCTCCAGGCCGAGAGCCTGTACGCCCCGGTGGTCGACGGGAGCCGGCGGATCGCCGGGGTGCTCTCGATCGAGATCATCTCCGAGTTCCTGAACTCCCCGGACGCGCTCGCCGAGGAGCATCCGGCGGCCGAGCGCCCGCTGGCGACGTGATCGCGGCGGTCGCGGCGCTGCTTCCGATCGCCCAGGGAGGCGACGGCTTCGTCCGCGACCCGGGCGAGGCCTCGACCGAGTGCGTGGCGCAGAACGACACCGTCTGCTGGGGCTGGGCGATCGACAACTTCGACCGTTACGTGACGCCGACGCTCGAGCACCTGGTGCTGGTGGTGATCCCGGTCGCGGTCGGGTTCGCGATCGCCCTCGCCCTCGCCCTGCTCTCCCACCGACGTCGCTGGCTGGTCCCGGCGTTCACCGGGCTCACCGGCGTCATCTACACGATCCCGAGCATCGCCCTGTTCTTGATCCTGCTCCCGGTGACCGGGCGCGGGACGGTGACCGCGATCATCGCGCTGACCCTCTACACGCTGCAGATCATCTACCGCAACATCGTCATCGGGCTCGCCAACGTCCCCGGCGCGGCCAAGGACGCGGGCCAGGGGATGGGGATGACCGATCGCCAGCTGCTCTGGCGGGTCGAGCTGCCGCTGGCGATGCCCGAGATCATCGCCGGCCTGCGGATCGCGACCGTGTCGACCGTGGCGATCGCGACCCTGGCCGTGTTCGCCGGGGCGGGCGGGCTCGGCGCCGAGCTCTACGGCGACATCGCCTTCAAGACCGGGATCGTGGTCTGCGGCGGGATCGCGATCGCGATGGCGATCGGCTTCGACGTCCTCTACATCGCCGCCCAGCGGCTGCTGTCGCCCTGGCGGCGGGTGCGGCCGGTATGAGGCGGAGGCCGACAGGCCGAAGCCGAGTCGCGCCGCCGTTGAGGCGCCTGGTATGAGCTCGCTCGCCGTTCTCGGCTCGGCGCTCGACTCGTTCTCGAACGCGATCCAGTTCATCTTCGAGCCCCAGGAGGGACCGCGGGCCGCGGCGACCGAGGTCGGCGGCCTCGACCAGGTCTGGGAGCTGATGTGGACGCAGATCTGGATCAGCGTGCTGGCGCTGGCGGTCGCCTGCGCGATCGCGATCCCGGTCGGCGTGTACTTCGGCCATCGCGGCACCGGCGAGCTGCTCGCGGTCGCGATCGGCAACGCCGGCCGGGCGATCCCGGAGCTCGCCCTGATCGCGTTCATGGCCGCGTTCATCGGCGTCGGGGTGCTGAACGTGACCGTCGCGCTGGTCGTCATCGGGATCCCGCCGATCCTCACCAACACCTTCGTCGCCGTGCGCCAGGTCGACCCCGGGGCGATCGAGGCGGCGCGCGGGGTCGGGATGAGCGAGCTCGGCGTGATCCGGCGGATCGAGCTGCCGCTCGCGGTGCCGACGCTGATGAGCGGCGTGCGAACCGGGGCGATCGCGATCGTCGCAACGGCGACGATCGCGCCGCTCGCCGGCGTGGTCACCCTCGGCGACTTCATCATCAACCGCGGCGTCTACGGCGAGGAGGGTGTGCTCGCCGGCGCGATCCTGGTCGCGCTGCTGGCGCTCGCGTTCGAGCTCGTGCTCGCCGGGATGCAGCGCTTGATGACGCCGAGCGGGCTGCTGCTGGAGCGCCAGGCCGCCCGCGCGACCGCATAGGATCAGCTCACCGCGAATTCCGCGGAAGGTCATCCGAGAGGGAGGAAACCCCAAAATGAGCTCCAACGCCCGGTACAAGGGGCTATTCGCCTTGCTTGCTGCGCTCGTGCTCGCGCTCGCGATCGCCGCCTGCGGCGACGACGACGAGGACTCGACCGAGGCCACCACGGAGTCCAGCTCGACGGCGATCGAGGAGAACCCGGACAACAACGGGATCTCGCTGACGGTCGGCTCGAAGAACTTCACCGAGCAGATCGTGCTCGGCGAGATCTACGCCCAGGCGCTCGAGGCCGCCGGCTACGA
>DASPGZ010000096.1:0-2133 GCA_035620355.1 Solirubrobacterales bacterium
AGGGGCGGTGTCATCGGCTGAGCCTTCCTGGTTCAAGACGCGCGCGGGGGCGTTCGTATTCCGCCGCCCGGCTCATCCGTCCTCCTCGGCGCCGAGCTGCTCGGCGATCCGGGTCCGGCCGCGGGCAAGCCGGCTCATCACGGTGCCCTCCGGGATCCCGAGCGCCTTCGCCGCCTGTGCGTATGAGAGGCCGCCGATGTCGACCGCCGCGACCACCTCGCGAAACTCGTCCGGGAGCGCCGCGACGGCGCCGAGCACGTCGCCGGCCTCGAGGCTGAGCTCCGGATCGCCGATCCGGGTCGACGAGCCGACCTCCTCGGGGCTGAGCTCGGTCTGCGCCGGACGCGAGCCGCGGCCGCGCAGCTCGCTGTACCAGACGTTTCGAAGCGCCCGCATCAGGTAGGCGAGGTCGTCGTCGCGGCGGATGAAGCGCGGGCGCGAGAGCACCTTGACGTAGGTCTCCTGGACCAGGTCCTCGGCCAGCTGCGGCGATCCCGAGAGCGCCACCGCGGCCCGATAGAGGCGGTCGATGTGGTCGCCCGCCGCCTGCGGATCCAGCTGCCGCGACTCCTCCACGGCGCGATGATCACCGATCCGTCCTCGGGCTGCCGGCGACCTCTCCTATGCTGGGTCGCGTGCCGGCCCCCGAGCGCCTGACGATTGCCCAGGTGACCCCGCAACCCTGGGGTGCGAGGCACGAGATCAACGAGTTCGCCGGCCGGGTCGCCTCCGAGCTCGCGGAGAGGGGCCACCGGATCGTGATCGCCGCCCCCTCGGAATCGCGGGCCGAGGTGCGCGATTCGCGCGCGGCGATCGCCGCCGCCAAGGACCGCCCGGCCTCGCTCTTCGGCCGCGGTGAGCCTCGGGTGCTGGCGCTCGGGACCGGGATCCCGCTCCCGCGCGGTCCGCGCCCGCGGGCGGCGCCGCTGCCGCTCGACATCAGCCGCGCGCTCGAGGGGCTGCTCGGCGGGGTCGAGTTCGACCTCGTCCACGTGCACGACCCGTTCGCGCCCAGCGTCTCCTCGGCGGCGCTGCGCCACTCGCGCTCGCTCAACGTCGGCAGCTTCCACGAGCCCAGCGAGCGGATCCTCTCGACCCAGGTGGCCCGGCCGCTGGTCGAGATCTTCCTCGGCCGGCTCGACGCCCGTACCGCCAGCTGCGGCGAGACCGAGAGCCTGATGGAGCGCTTCTTCCCCGGGCCCTACGAGCGGGTCGAGCCGGGCGCCGACGCGGACGTCGAGCCCTGGTGGCCGGGCGGCGCGGATGGCGTCGAGCGCCGGCCGCGAATCGCCCTCTGCCTCGACGAGGAGCGCGGCGCCCTGCGGCTGTTCCTGCGCGCGATCCGCCGGCTCGATCCCGACGGCGACTGGGAGGCCGCCGTCTGGGCCGCCGACCCGGCCGAGGTCCGGGTCGCGCAGCGTCTCCGCGACCGGGTCCGCTCGGTCGGTCCCGCCGAGTGCTCGGCGGAGGCGCTGATCGCGGGCGCCGACATCCTCGTCGCCGCCTCCGGCGGGCCGCGACCGGCGCCCGGGATGGTGCGCGCGGCGCTCGCCACCGGGACCGCCCCGGTCTGCTCCCAGATCCCGCTCTACCGCGAGCTGCTTCGCGACGGCGAGCTAGGGCTCGAGTTCCAGCCGGGCGACTCGATCACGCTCGCGGGCCAGCTCGAGCGCCTGCTGGCGAGCCCGGCGCTGCGGCGGGAGCTCGCGGCCAAGGCGCGGGGCTCGGTTCGCGACTGGGGCGTGGTCGCCGACCAGGTCGAGGCGATCTACCAGCGGATCTGCGGGCGCCGCCACGACCCGCGCGGCAACCCCGAGGTCCGCCGCCGGATCGCTCGCCGGCGCGAGATCCACGTCGACCTGCACATGCACACCGACCACTCCTCCGACTGCGCCACTCCGGTCGAGACCCTGCTGGCGACCGCCCGCGACGCCGGTCTCGGGGCGATCGCGATCACCGACCACAACGAGGTCTCGGGTGCGTTAGCGGCGACCGAGCTCGCGGACGAGTTCGGGGTCAAGGTGATCATCGCCGAGGAGGTGAAGACCGCCGCGGAGGGCGAGGTGATCGGCTTGTTCCTGGACGAGCTGATCCCGCGCGGGATGACGATGGCCGAGACCGTCGCCGAGATCC
>DASPGZ010000097.1:0-4168 GCA_035620355.1 Solirubrobacterales bacterium
CTCGTCGACCTCTTCCCGGGAGTGATCGAGCGGATCGATACCGCGATCCCGGTCTGGTGGGGGGTCGCCGCCGGCCCGGCGCTGGCCGCGCTGGGCGCCGCCACGCGTCGCCGTGGCCTGGCGGCAGCCGGCGCCGCGCTCTCGGTGGTGAGCACGGCCGCGTTCAAGGACATCGCCCGCCATCCGGTCGTCCCCGGGGCGAACGACAACCTGAGCGGGGTTGCGGCGTTGGTCGCGCTCGCCGAGGTTTTCCGCGAGCGCCCGGTGCGCGGCCTGCGCCTGGTGCTGGCATCGGTGGGGGCCGAGGAGGTGCTCCAGGGCGGGATCTACGGCTTCGCACGCCGCCGCCTGGCACCGCTCGACCGCGAGCGCACCTGGGTGATCAACATCGAGACGGTCGGCTCGCCGTCGCTGGCGATGCTCGAGGGCGAGGGGCCGTTCGTGATGGAGGACTACTTCGATCGCGGCCTGCGCGACCTCTGCGAGCGGATCGCGATTCGCGAGGGGATCGCGATCCGGCGCGGGATGCGCGCCTCGACCAGCACCGACTCCGTGATCCCGAGCCGGATGGGGATCCCGACCGTCTGCCTGACCTCGCTCAACCGCCACAAGGCGCTTTCCAACTACCACTCCCCCGCCGACGTGCCGGAGAACCTCAGCTACGGCACGGTCGCCTGCGCCACCGACCTCGCCGAAGCCGTGATCCGCGAGCTCGCGCCGCCGGGCTAGAGCGAGATCGAAGGGGCCTCGACCCGGCCCGCGCGCCAGGCATCGAGCACGCCGAGTGCGATCCCCAGGTCCTGGATCGCGAGCCCGGTCGAATCGAACAGGGTCGTCTCCTCGGCGCTCCGCCGGCCCGGCTCGCGCCCGAGCAACACCGGCCCCAGCTCGGTCACCCGCCCGCGATCGAGCAGTCCGGCGGCGGCGGCGCCGGAGAGCTCGCCCCCCTTCGAAGCCTGCTCCCACTCGTCACAGAACAGCGAGCAGGCGAGCAGCGCCTGGCGCTCGACCTCGGCCTTGCCGTGGGCGTCGGCCCCCAGCACCGCCAGGTGCTGGCCCGGGCGCAGGTCCCCCGCCCCGATCACCGGCGCCTCGGCCGGGGTCACGGTGACGACCACCTCCTGCGCCGCGGCCTCGGCGCGATCGCCGCTGCGCCAGTCGAGCTCGTCCGCAAGCGCCCCGGCCGCCTCCTCGCGCGGGTCGAAGCAGATCCCCGGCCCGTAGCCGGCGGCGGCGAGGCAGCGCGCGGCCCAGGCGCCGTTGACCCCGCAGCCGATCAGGCCGACGGCGCCTGCGTCGTCGCGCGCCAGCGCCGTCGCCGAGACCGCGGCCGCGGCCCCGGTGCGCAGCGAGGTGATCGCGGCGCAGTCCATCAGCGCCAGCAGCTCGCCGGTCTCCGCGCTCGAGACGAGCAGCGCGCCGGCGACCACCGGCAGCCCGCGCTCGGGGTTGTGGGGAAACGAGGTCACCCACTTGAGCGTCGCCACGCCCTCGCCCCGGGCGGGCATGGCGCGGAAGTCGCCGGCGGGGGGCGCGTCGACATAGACCTTCGCCGGCATCTCCCAGTCGCCGGCGGCGTGACGTTCGAACGCGGCCCGGGTGCGCTCGATCGCGGTCGCCGGCGAAACCGCCGCGAACACCGCCTCGCGGTTGAAGACCGGGAGCTCCGCCATCCGCGGCAGGTTAGATTCTGTGGCCGTGAGCGGCACCGACGGAATCCGAAAGCCCCCGCGACCGCGGATCGAGCTGCTCTCCCCGGCCCGGTCGGCCGGCGAGGCGGCGGCGATCGTCGCCGCGATCGAGCGGTTCCTCGCCGAGACCGCCCCGGCGCCGGTCGCCGCGGCGCCGAGCCGCTGGCAGCGGGCCGCGCTCGAGGAGGGGATCTCGGCCCGGCAGCTGAGCGGCGCGGCATGGGGGCACGCGGCGCGATAGAACACCTCCACCGGCCGCGAACCGGGCCGGGCACGTCAAGGAGGAGGAGAGCGTGGCCGTAGTCAAGATCATCGAGCTGGTCGGGAGCTCGAAGACGTCAACCGACGACGCCGCCAAGCAGGCGCTGACCCAGGCGCAGTCGTCGTTGCGCAACATCCGCGCGGTCGACATCGTCTCGACCGGGATCCGCGGCGAGAACCTCGACGAGTACCGCGCCCACGTCCGGGTCGCGTTCCTGATCGAGGACACCGACGTCGACTGAGACACCCCACGGGCACGCCTGAGACGCCTGCCCACAGCTAAATACCCGAATCCCAATCGGGATTTGTGTAATATGCCCGCGCATGGAGCCCACCGCTGCGCCCGCGGCATCGGCAGCAGAGCGGATCGCCGGCGAGCACAAGCTCGACGTCGACCCCCGGAAGCCGCAGAAGGGCAAGGGCAAGCTCGGCTCGCTCGAGAACCCCGAGGTCTACGACAACGTCCCCGGGCACCTGATCCCGGCGATCGCGCGCGAGTTCGACGACTTCGACACGGAGTCGGGCAGCTTCCTGCGCGGCGAGCAGTCGGAGGAGCAGTTCATCGGCTTCCGGCTCAAGCAGGGCGTCTACGGCCAGCGCCAGCCCGACGTCCAGATGATCCGGGTGAAGCTGCCGATGGGAGGGGTCACTCCCGACCAGCTCGACGCCTTCGCCTCAGTGATCGAGAAGTGGGCGCCACTCGGCAAGGGTCACGTCACGACCCGCCAGAACATCCAGATCCACCACGTCCCGCTACCCGACGCCGCGAAGCTGATCCGCGAGCTCTCCGACGCCGGCCTCTCCTCCCGCGAGGGCTGCGGCAACACGGTCCGCAACGTCACCGGCGACCCCTACGCCGGCGTCAGCGAGGGCGAGCTCTTCGACATCACCCCCTACGCGGCGGCCTACGTCCGCTACTTCGTCCGCCACCCGACGACCCAGCTGATGCCGCGCAAGGTGAAGACCGCGTTCACGGCCACCGACGAGGACGTCGCGATCACCGGCATCCACGACATCGGCTTCATCCCCCGCGAGCGCGACGGCGTCCGCGGGGTCGAGATCCGCGTCGGCGGCGGGACCTCGATCATGCCGCGGATCGCCCCGACCCTGTACGAGTTCGTCGAGCTCGAGAACGGCGACTACCTGAAGGTCTCCGAGGCGGTGTTCCGGATCTTCGACCGCCAGGAGTGGCTGCGGGTCAACCGTGCCCGCGCCCGAATCAAGGTGCTGATCGACAAGATCGGGATCGATGACTTCCGCGAGATGGTCGAGGAGGAGCTCGAGGGCGACTGGGTCGCCGAGCGCGACTTCTCGATCGACCACCTCGTCTACGGGATCGACGAGGAGGCCAACGCGCCAGGCCCGCCGATGTCGCCGACCAGCCCGAACGGCGACCACTCGGAGTTCGACCGCTTCCGCGGGGCGAACGTCCGCCCGCAGCGCCAGGCTGGCTACAACGTGGTCGAGATCAAGATCACCCGCGGCGACCTGTCCCCCGACCAGCTGCGCGGGCTCGGCCAGATCATGCGCGAGTACACCGGCGGCTCGGCCCGCACGACAGTGCACCAAAACTTCGTCCTGCGCTGGGTCCACGACGACGCCGTCTACGACGTCTGGCAGCGCCTCGGGGAGCTCGGGCTCAACGACGCCGGGGCCGACCAGATCACCGACGTCGTCTCCTGTCCCGGGACCGACAGCTGCAAGCTCGGGATCACCAGCTCGATGGGGCTCAACCGGGCGGTCCAGGAGCGGGTCGAGTCGATGCGGATCGACGATCCGCTGACCAAGCGGATCCACATCAAGATGTCCGGCTGCCCGAACGGCTGCAGCCAGCACCACATCGCCAACATCGGCTTCTATGGCGCCTCGCTCAAGGTCGGCGGGCGGACGATGCCCGCCTACATCCCGCACCTCGGCGGCAACTACGAGGGCGGCGAGGTCGTCTACGGCCACCGGCTCAAGTCGCGGCTGCCGGCGAAGCGCGTTCCCGACGCGGTCGAGCGCTGGCTGCGCCTCTACGAGGCAGAGCGCGACGACGGCGAGACCTTCAACGACTTCGTCGAGCGGGTCGGCACCGAGCGGTTCGAGACGGAGGTCAAGGAGCTCACCCTGCCGGCGGAGTTCAGCCTCGAGACGATGAACCAGTTCATCGACTGGAACCGCTCCGAGCCGTACAAGGTCGAGCGCGGCGAAGGGGAATGCGCCGTATGAGCGGC
>DASPGZ010000098.1:0-5259 GCA_035620355.1 Solirubrobacterales bacterium
CGTTCGGGGTGGTCGGGATGATCAGCCCCTGGAACTTCCCGGTGATCCTCTCGGTCGGCGACGCGATCCCGGCCCTGCTCGCCGGCAACGCGGTCGTGATCAAGCCGTCCGAGATCACCCCGTTGACGGTGATGGAGATGGCCCGCGCCTGGCGCGAGGACGTCGGCGCACCAGACGTGCTCGGGGTGGTCAACGGGATGGGCGAGACCGGCGGCGCGCTGGTCGACGAGTCCGACTACATGCAGTTCACCGGCTCGGAGAAGACCGGCAAGATCGTGATGAAGCGGGCCGCCGACACGCTCACCCCGGTCAGCCTCGAGCTCGGCGGCAAGGACCCGCTGATCGTCACCCGCGACGCCGACCTCGAGCGGGCGGTCAACGCGACCGCGTGGGGCGGGCTCCTGAACACCGGCCAGATCTGCATCTCGATCGAGCGCGTCTACGTCGAGGAGCCGATCTATGACGAGTTCGTCGCCAAGCTGACCGAGAAGGTGAAGACCCTGCGCCAGGGCGCCGACGGCGACAGCTACTCGGCCGAGCTCGGCGCGATGACCTCTCCGGCTCAGGTGGAGATCGTCTCCGACCAGGTCGAGGACGCGCGCGAGGCCGGCGCCCGGGTGCTGACCGGCGGCCGGCGCAAGGAGGGGCCGGGCGACTGGTACGAGGCCACCGTGATCGCCGACGTCGACCACTCGATGAAGGTGATGCGCGAGGAGACCTTCGGCCCGGTGATCCCGGTGATGAAGGTCCGCGACGTCGAGCAGGCGATCGAGCTCGCCAACGACACCACCTACGGGCTCGGATCCTCGGTGTTCGCCGGCGACCCCGACGAGGGCGAGCGGATCGCCCGCCGGATCGAGGCCGGCCACTGCAACGTCAACGACGTGCTGATCAACTACAACGTCCTCGGCCTGCCGATGGGCGGGTGGAAGAACTCGGGGATCGGTGTCCGCCACGGCGCCCAGGGGATCCGCCGGTTCTGCCACACCGAGGCGGTCACGATCCCGCGGCTGCCGACGGCGAAGTCCGAACCGGTCTGGTTCCCCTACAGCGCCCGTAAGCGCGGCCTCGTCCGCCGGATCTACCGCTTCCTCAACGCCCGCGGGCTGCGCAACCGACTCAGTCGCTGAGCCTCGCACCCCGACTAGGGTTCGCGCGGTGAGCGATACCTATGGCGGCATCGACGGCCTCACCCGCTGGCTCGGCCTGCGCTGGGAGTCGCCGACGCGGGTCAGGCTCACCGTGCGGCCGGAATTGATCAACCCGGCCGGGCTGCTCTCGGGCCCGGTCGCCTACGCGATGGTCGACTACTCGATGGGCTCGGCGCTCTGGGTCGAACGTGAGCGCGGCGAGCGGATCGCGACGATCGGGATCGCGATCAACTACCTGCGCACGGCGCGCGAGGGCGACGTGATCTGCGACTCGACCCTCGACCGCCGCAACGACCGGGTCGCCGTCCTGCGCTCGGAGGTCAGCGACGAATCCGGCGGGCTGCTGGCGACCGCGATTGGCAGCTTCTCGATCTTCCTCGCCGAGCGCCTCGGTTCCCACGACCACGGCCCGGCCGCGCCGGACCCGATCGCGGAATAGCCTCCCGTCGATGCCCGAGATCGTCCTCCACGCCCTGCCGCCCTCGCACCCGTGCATGACCGTCGACGCGGCCCTGCGCCTCAAGGGGCTCGAGTTCGAGCGCGTCGACCTGGTCCCGGGCACCCACAACTCCGAGATGGTGCGGATCTACGGCGAGGGCAACCACACCGTCCCCGGCGCGGTGATCGACGGCGAGCCGGTGCACGGCTCGAGGCCGATCCTCGAGCGGCTCGAGCTGCTCGAGCCCGAACCGCCGCTGTACCCGGAGCCGATCGCCGACGCCGTGCGTGAGGCCGAGCGCTGGGGCGACGCGGAGCTCCAGGACCTGGGCCGCCGGCTCCCGTGGGGGACGATGCACTTTCGCCCCGATGCGATGGGGACCTACGGCGGAGCCGGGCCGCTCGATCCGGCCGGGACCGACTACGCGATCCGCTTCGTCCACGCGTCCTGGAAGTACCACCGGATCACCGCGGCGCGCCTGGCCGAGGACCTCGCCGGGCTGCCCGCGCTCCTCGATCACGTCGACCGGCTCGCCGAGGACGGCGTGATCGGCGGCGAGCGCGCCAACGCCGCCGACCTGCAGATCGGCGCGACCCTGCGCGTGCTGCTCACGCTCGGCGACGTCGCGCCGCTGATCGAAAGCGGCGCCGGCGCCGAGATCGCGCGCCGCTGGTTTCCGGAGTACCCCGGATCGATCCCGCCCGGCGCCCTCCCCGCGGGGTGGGTGCCGGAGGCGTAGATGGCACGCAGCCTCGTTCACACCTGCCTGCGGGTCCGCGACGAGAGCGCCAGTGTCACCTTCTACGAGCTGCTCGGGTTCGAGCTCCGCGGCCGGCTCAATTTCGACTCCGCCTACAACGTCTACCTCGGCCTTCCCGGCGACGGCGACACGCTCGAGCTCACCGTCAACGTCGGCCGTGGGGAGGGCTACGACCTCGGCGAGGGCTTCAACCACATCGCGCTCACGGTCGACGATCTCGACCGGACGCTCGCTCAGCTCGCCGAGCACGGGATCGAGCCCGAGAAACCGCCCTACTCGCCTGGCGGCCGCGAGGATGTCGGGCGGATCTGCTTCGTCGCCGACCCCGACGGCTACCGGGTCGAGCTGATCGACGGCGGCGCCTTCCCCACCCCGCAGGACCCCCCGCATGCCGCCTCGCCCGCGGCCGGCTAGGGGTCGCGGCGCGTGTGGGCGCAGCGCGAGATCACGCTCGAGCCGCGGCCGCGGGGCATCCACTTGGTCACCCGCGAGACCGAGCGCGGGTTGCCGGAGCTGGCGGGGATCGCGATCGGCCTCCTGCACCTGCAGCTCCTCCACACCTCGGCGGCGCTGGCGCTGAACGAGAACGCGAGCCCCGACGTGCGCGCCGACCTCGCCTCCTGGTTCGACCGCGCCGTCCCCGAGGACGCGGGACTGTGGCGCCACACGCTCGAGGGCCCCGACGACATGCCGGCCCACGTCAAGTCGGTCCTCGCCGGCCCCTCGCTGACCCTGCCGATCACCGACGGGGGGCTCGCGCTCGGCACCTGGCAGGGGATCTACCTGTGCGAGTTCCGCGATCGCGGCGGCCCCCGGACCCTGGTCGCGACGATCCACGGTGAGGCCTAGCCGCTCTCCCGCGCCCGGGTCAGGGCTTCGTCTGCGACACGATGTCGGCGACGATCAGGCGGTGGCGGAGTCGAGCGAGGGCTTTTCGGCCTCCGCCTCGATCGTCCCGTCGCCCTGCGGGTCGGCGTCGGGGGGCAGCTCGCCGCCGCGATCGGTGCCCGCGATCAGCTCGTCGCCCTTCGCCTCGGCCGGGACGAAGCCGGACTTCATCCCGAAGTAGACCGCCTGCGGGTGGTGGGCGATGATCGCCGCCGTCGACTGCTCGGGCTCGAGCGCGTAGCCACCCGAGAGCTCGATCCCGATCTCCGACATCCGCAGCAGCCGCTCGACCTTCTCGTGCTCCGACTGGTCGGGGCAGGCCGGATAGCCCCACGAATAGCGCCGGCCCTGAGCGGGTTCGATCGCGAGCTCGCGACGGACCTCGGCGTGCAGCCACTCGGCCAGGCCCTCGGCCGCCTGGACCCCGAGCCCGTGGGTGAACAGCTGCTCGGCGAACTCGCCCTCGCGCTCGAGCAGCCCGATCCGCTCGGTCACCTCCGACCCCACGGTGACCGCCTGAAGGGCTACGACATCCCGCTCGCCACTGTCGAGCGGGCGGTAGAGGTCGGCGAGGCAGATCCGGTCGTGGCGCGGCTGGCGCGGAAAGACGAGCCGCTCGATCTCGCGCTCGTGATCGTCGGGGTCGAAGATCACGAGTTCGTTGCCGTCGGCGTTGCATGGGAGGTGGGCGAGCCGCGCCCGCGGGCTCAGGTAGTCCTGCTCGCGCCACATCCGCTCAAGCTTCGGCGCGAAGCCCTCGTCACCGTCGTGGCCCTCGACGATCCGCCGCCACTCCTCGCCCTTCTTGCCGCGCCCGCCCCAGTGCAGCTTGAACAGCACGTGGCGGTCGAGGTACGGGTAGACGCGGTCGAGGGCGACGTCGACCTCGCGCGCGCCCCAGAACGGCGGCTCGGGAACCGGGGTGTCGGTGCGTACAGCGGAGCGCACCGTGTCGGCGGTGGTCGGCGGGCCGGTGTCCTCGGCGACCGGCCGCTCGCGCAACTCGCGCGCCTCCTCGCGGATCCGCTCGACCAGCGCGCCGCGGGCCTCGGCGTCGACGAGCGTGTCGACCGTGTCGAGCCCGACGAACGCGTCCTTGCAGTAGAAGACCCCCGGCTCGTAGACCTCATCCGACTCCTTGCCGAGCGGATAGAGCGCCCGGCGGCCGAAGTCGCGGTTGATCGCGGCGCCGCCGATCAGCACCGGGAACTCGAGCCCGCGCTGGTGCAGCTCGCCGATGCAGAGGGGCATCTGCTTCGAGGTCGAGACGAGCAGCGCCGAGAGCCCGATCGCGTCGGCGCGCTGTTCGATCGCGGCGTTGATGATCTGGTCGACCGGGACCTGCTTGCCGAGGTCGACGACCGTATAGCCGTTGTTGGTCAGGATCGTGTTGACGAGCGACTTGCCGATGTCGTGGACGTCGCCGAACACGGTCGCGATCACGACCTTGCCCTTCGTATGTCCCTCGATCCGATCGAGGTAGTTCTCGAGCCTGGCGACCGCCCGCTTCATCACCTCGGCCGACTGGAGCACGAACGGCAGGATCAGCTCGCCGGCGCCGAACTTGTCGCCGACCTCCTTCATCGCCGGCAGCAGCACCTGGTTCAGCGTCGGGACGGCGCCGATCTTTGACACCGAGCGGTCGACCCAGTCCTCCACCCCCTCCTTCTTGCGCCGCAGGATGTGCCAGTGCAGGGCCTCCTCCGGCTCCATATCGCCGGTCGGGTCGGCCGCCTCGGCCTCGTCCTCGGGCCCCTTCGACTCGAAGTGGGCGATGAAGCGCTCGAGCGCGTCCTCGCGGCGGTTGTAGACGAGGTCGTCGGCGAGCTCGCGCTCACCGTCGTCG
This sequence comes from Solirubrobacterales bacterium, assembly GCA_035620355.1. Classification (GTDB taxonomy): domain Bacteria; phylum Actinomycetota; class Thermoleophilia; order Solirubrobacterales; family 70-9; genus WHSW01. Next base: position 5,085 of record DASPGZ010000098.1, read on the forward strand.
ATCTCGCCGTACGGGGTGATGTGGTTCGGATTCACCATCGCCAGGTCGAGCCCGGCCTCGACGCAGTGATGCAAGAAGACCGAGTTGAGCACCGCCCGGGCCGGGGGCGAGACGCCGAAGGAGACATTCGAGACGCCCAGCGACGTCCTCACCTCGGGGACCTCGGCCTTGATCC
>DASPGZ010000099.1:0-7222 GCA_035620355.1 Solirubrobacterales bacterium
CCCAGTTCATGCCGGCGACAGCGGCCGCCTACGGGCTCGGCGACCCGTTCGACGCCGAGGCGGCAATCGACGCTCAGGCCCACCTGATGTCGGACCTGTTGGCGCAGTTCGGGAATCCCTCACTGGCACTCGCCGCATACAACGCCGGCCCCGCCGCGGTCGCCGCGTGCGGCTGCGTCCCCGACTATCCCGAGACCCAGGCCTACGTCGCCCGGATCCTCGCGCTCGTCGGCGGGACCGGCTCGACCGTCGCGGGCGGCCCGCCGGCGCTCGAGGTGCGGGTGGTGGACTGAGCGACCGGCGCGCACGCCAGGCCGGCGCGGATCGGTCTAGGCTCCTCGCGATGCCACCGCTGACGATCTCCGGGATCGACGAGCTCCGCGAGCTGATCGGGCAGCCGATCGGTCCCTCGGACTGGGTCGAGGTGACCCAGTCCGACATCGACAAGTTCGCCGAGGTCTCGCGCGACGACCAGTGGATCCACGTCGACGTCGAGCGCGCCCAGCGCGAGAGCCCGTTCGGGACCACGGTCGCGCACGGCAACCTGACCCTGTCGCTAATCGACGGCTTCCGCCTGCAGCTGATCCGCCAGGAGGGCGTCAAGCTCGGGATCAACTACGGCTGGAACAAGGTCCGCTTCCCGGCGCCGGTCCCCGCCGGCTCCAGGGTGCGGGCGACCGCCGAGCTGGTCTCGGTCGAGGACCTCGGCGAGGGCTGGTACCACGTGGTGACGCGGTTCGTGCTCGAGCTCGATGGCGGCGAGAAGCCGGTCTGCGTCGCCGAGTCCGTCGGCCGCGCCCTGCGCGAGTAGCCGAGCCCACGCCGGCGCTGACCGCGGCTCTTGGGCCGGGCTCAGTTGTCGACGACCGTCAGGGTGCCCTCCATGCCGGCCTCGCGGTGCGCGTCGACCGAGCAGTAGAAGGTGTACGTGTCCGATTCGGCGGAGAAGACCGCGTCGGAGCTGCCCTGGCTGATCACGTCGGTCTCGCCGATCGCGTTGCCGTTGGCGTCCTCGACCACCACGTCGTGGTCGATGCCTGAATCGTTGGTGAACCGGATCGTCGGCTGCCCGGCGGCGACCGTGAGCTGATCGGTGTCGTAGGCGAGCGCCCCGTCGGGGTCGGCGGCGAGCTCGACCGTGGTCGGCGCCGGCCCGTCGCCCGGGTTGTCGATCGGCGGCCCGCTCTGGTTGGCCGAGGTGCTCTCGGCGACCGTGGTGGATTCGTCGTCGCCGCACGCTCCGAGCGCGATCGCGAGCGCGACGCAGGCGACGATCGCGCGCGCCCTCATCGGCCAGTGAACCTCGCCTGGCGGCCCTCGAAGAATGCGGTCACGCCCTCGCGCAGGTCCTCGGTCGCCATCGAGTCGGCGATCCCATGGCGCTCGGCCTGGAGGTGGTCGGTGAGCGAGTTGTCGAGGCTCTCGCCGATCAGCCGCTTCGCCATCCGCACGTAGTGGGGGGCCTTCGCGCCCAGCTTCGTCGCCTTCGCCCTCGCCTCGCCGAGCAGCTCCTCGGGGGCGACCACCTTCGAGACGATGCCGAGCTCGAGCGCGTCGTCCGCGCTCAACAGCGGGTCGTTGAGCAGCAGCTCGAGCGCCTTCGCCGGCCCCACCACCCGGGGCAGGAAGTAGGTCATGCCGCCGTCCGGCGAGGCGCCGATCCGCCCGTAGGCGCAGACGAAGGAGGCGGCGGTAGACGCGATCCGGATGTCGCACATCAGCGCCAGCGAGAAGCCGGCGCCGGCGGCGACCCCGTTGACCGCTGCGATCACCGGATAGGGGATGCGGCGGAAGTCGACGATCGCCTGATGCAGGACCTCGGCCCCGCGCCGGACGTCGGCGGGCAGGTCGACGTCGGGATTGTCGACGCCGCCCTTGAACCAGTTCACGTCGCCGCCAGACGAGAATGCCCGCTCGCCGGACCCGGTGACCACCAGACCCCGCAGCGGCGCCTGATCGGCGAGCCAGCCGGAGGCGACGGTGAGCTCGAAGATCATCTCCGGGCTCATCGCGTTGAGCGAGTCGGGGCGGTCGAGCGTGAGGGTGCCAATCTCGTCGTCGACCTCGATCGAGAGCGTCGCCAGCTCGGGTGGGGCGGGGATCGTCGTCGTGTTCATCGGCTCGCTTCCTGAGGGTGATTTGCGGCGGACGGGAACCGTACCCTTGATCAATGGGCTCGGACCCCGACATCCCCGGACGTGAAGCGGAGGAGATGGCTGGCTCCGTCTCCGAACAGCGCAAGCGCCTGCCCGATCAGCCGGGGGTCTACGTGTTCGCCGACGAGGACGGCAAGGTGCTCTACGTCGGCAAGGCGCGCTCGATCCGCAAGCGGGTGGGCGGCCACTTCTCGCGCACGCACTCGCGCGAGGAGATGGTCGAGCGGATCGCCTCGATCGACTTCCTGGTCACCGACAGCGAGGCCGAGGCGCTGCTCGCCGAGCAGGCCTTCATCAAGCGCCACCGGCCCCAGTTCAACATCCGGCTGCGCGACGACAAGTCCTACCCCTACATCGGGATCAGCCTCGACGAGGAGTTCCCGCGGGTGTATTTCACGCGCGAGCGCCACCGCTCGCAGCGGATCTACTTCGGCCCCTACTCGTCGGCGAAGCGGGTCCGCGAGACGCTCGACCTGCTCGGGCGGCTGTTTCAGTATCGGACCTGCGACGGCCCCGAGCCAGGACGGCGCTCGGGCGTCCCCTGTCTCGACTACTACATCAAGCGCTGCGCGGCGCCCTGCGTCGGCTACGTCGACCGCGAGGAGTACCGGCGCGGGATCGACGCGATCGTCGCCTTCCTCTCCGGCCGCTACCGCGACGTCGAGCGCGACCTCGAGCGGAAGATGGCCGAGGCCGCTGCCGCCGAGGAGTTCGAGCGTGCCGCCGTCTTCCGCGACCGGCTCGAGGCGGTGCGCTCGCTGATGGAGCGGCGCTCGGTCGCCGGCGAGTCGCTCGACTCGGCCGATTTGATCGCGGTCGCGGTCGAGGGCGCCGAGGCCAACGCGCAGGTGTTCCAGGTCCGCGACGGGGTGCTCGCCGAACGCCACGGCTTCTATCTCGCCAACGAGGCCGCGGGCGACGAGGCGGAGGTGACCGAGGAGTTCCTCGCTCAGTACTACTCGGCGGCGCCCTCGATCCCGCGCCTGATCGTGGCCGGGCCGGCGCTCTCGGAGCGCGCCGAGGTGCTCGCCGAGGCGCTCTCGTCGCGGCGCGGCGGGCCGGTCGAGGTGCGGGTCGCCGAGCGCGGCTCGAAGCGGCGCCTGCGCGAGCTCGCCGAGCGCAACGCGGTCCTCGCTCTGGCCCAGGACAAGCTGCGCCAGGAGCGTCGCCGCGCCCAGCGCGTCGACGCGCTCTCGGCGCTCCAGGATGCGCTCGGGCTCGACGTGCTCCCGGTCCGGGTCGAGGGCTACGACATCTCGAACATCGGCGGCGAGCACACGGTCGCATCGATGGTCGTGTTCCAGGGCGGCGCCCCACGCAAGGCCGACTACCGGCGCTTCCGGATCCGGGGCACCCACCGCAACGGCGCCGACGGCCCCAACGATTTCGCGGCGATGGAGGAGGTCCTCTCGCGGCGCGTCTCGCAACTGCTCGAGCAGTCGGACCGCTCTCCGCACGACCCCGAGCGCGACGAGAGCTTCGCCGCGGTCCCCGACCTGATCGTGATCGACGGCGGCAAGGGCCAGCTCTCGGCCGGGATGAAGGTGCTCGAGCCGCTGATCGAGCGGGGGACCTCGGTGATCGGACTGGCGAAGCGGCTCGAGGAGGTCTACCTGCCGGGGCGCTCGGAGCCGCTCGAGATCCCGCAGGACTCCGAGGGCCTGCGGCTGATGCAGCGCGTGCGGGACGAGGCGCACCGGTTCGCGATCGACCACCACCGCGGCCGCCGCGACAAGGCGATGACCGGGTCGCTGCTCGACGAGCTGCGCGGGGTCGGGCCGAAGCGCAAGCGGGCGCTGCTCGAGTACTTCGGCTCGCCCGAGCGGCTCGTCGCCGCCTCCCGCGAGGAGCTCGAGGCGGTCCCGGGGATCCCCGGGAAGCTCGCCCGCGACATCCATCGCCAGCTCAACCGGGCGGGCTGAGCCGGTGGCGCCGGCGCCGCGGATCAGCGTCGTCGTCGCCAGCCGCGATCGCCGCGAGCGGCTCGGCGCCCTGCTCGCCTCGCTGCGCGCGCAGACCCTGGCGCCGTCCGAGTTCGAGGTGATCGTCGTCGACGACGGCTCGGCCGACGGCACCGGCGCCTGGCTCGCCGAGCAGGCCGGGCGCAGCGACTACCGGCTCGAGCCGATCGCCGGCGGGCCGTCCGGCGGCCCGGCCAGGGCCCGCAACGCCGGCTGGCGGCGGGCGTCGGCGCCAGTGGTCGCGTTCACCGACGACGATTGCGAGCCCGCCCCCGACTGGCTCGAGCGGCTGCTCGAGCGAGCCGCCGCTGCGCCGGGCGCCGTGATCCAGGGCCGCACCCGGCCGAACCCGCGCGAGCTCGACCGCGCCGGGCCGTTCAGCGTCACGCGCGAGGTCGACGGCTCCGGGCCCTGGTGGTTCGAGACCTGCAACGTCGCCTACCCGCGCGAGCTGCTCGAGCGGCTCGGCGGCTTCGACGAAACCTTCGCGGAGCCGCTGGGCGAGGACACCGACCTCGGCTGGCGGGCGCTGGCGGCCGGCGCCGGGCGCGAGTTCGCTCCGGCGGCGCTGGTCGACCACGCGGTCGAGGACCTGGGCCCCGCCGCTCACCTGCGGACGGCCACGGTCGGGGTCGACAGCGTGCTGGTGTTCCGCCGCCACCCGCTGCTGCGGGCGAGCGCGCTCGACCGCGGGGTGATCCGAAACCAGGCCCACCTGCGGGCGCTGCTGGCGGTGATCGGGCTGCTGGGCGCGCGGCGCTTCGCGCCGCTGGCGCTGCTGGCGCTCCCGTATGCGCGGCTGCTCGCCCGGCGCGCCCTCGACGCCGGCAACCCGATGATCGGCCCGTACTCGGTCGCCTACGACGCGCTCACGCTGCTGACCACCGTGCGCGGAGACCTGCGCCACCGGGTGCTGATCCTCTGACCGGGAGTCAGTCGGCGCGCCGGGCCCGAGCCCCGCGCGTGACCCAGCCCCACCACTCGCAAGCCGCCCAGACGCCGTCGGCGAGCTTGAAACTTGCCCGCTCGCGCTCGCCACGGACCGCCCATGCGGCGCCGCCGCCGAGAGCCCGGGCGAGGTGGCCGGCGAGCGTCACCCGTGGCACCGCCTCGCCGTGGAGCTCGCGCAGCCGGCGCTGATGACCGCCGTAGGCGACCGCCTGGGCGGCGAGCTCGCGCCAGCGCTCGCGGTCGCGATGCGCGACCACGGCCTCGGGGCGGTACTCGAGCTGCCAGCCGCGCTCGGCCGCGCGCCAGCACAGGTCGAGGTCGCCGCCGCCGCCGATCCGAAAACCGCCGAGCTGCTCGAACGCGACCCGGCGGACCGCCAGGTTGGCGGTCACCCCGGCCGGCGCCGGCGGCGCCGAGATGTGCCGCTCGACCCAGCTGCCGCGCCGCGAGCGCGCCCAGCGGGCGAGCGGGGCCACCTGGGACGAGAGGCCCTCGACCTCGCCGGCGACCACGCCGCAGCGCTCTCCGACCGCGGGCGCGAGCATCTCGTCGAGCAGGCCGGCGGGAGGGAGGCAATCGGCATCGGTGAACAGCAGCCACTCGCCCGAGGCCGCCCCGGCTCCGGCGTTGCGCGCGAACGAGGCCGAACGACGCTCGGCCGCGGCGACCACTGCGACGCCGTCAGGGTCTAGTCGCGCGACGACCCCGCTCGGGGTGTTGTCGGCGACGATCAGCTCGTCGCCGGCTTCCCGGTCGAGCCCGGCGAGCGTCCGCAGCAGCTCGCGCGCCTCGCCTTCGCCACCCCTAAACGGGACCACGACGCTGACCGCGGGCCGGCTCATCGGCCGGTTCGTAGCACAGCCCCGTGGGCGGGTAGTCTCGGAAGGGCGATCGCTGGGTCAGCTGAAATGGTGGGGTAACGCGGATTCCGGAGGCGGGCGACACCCTGTTCGGCCCCGAGGTCGAGCTCTACGTGATCACCGGCTACTCCGGCGCCGGCAAGTCGGAGGCGATCGCGGCGTTCGAGGACTCGGGCTACTTCTGCGTCGACAACCTGCCGCCGAGGCTGATCGGGGCGCTCGGCGAGCTGTTCACGAGTGGCGCCAGCTCGGTACGGCGGGCGGCGGTGGTCACCGACGTGCGCGGCGGCGAGTACTTCGACGACCTGCTCGCGGTGCTCGAGGAGCTGCGGACCGGCGGCCTGCGGCCTACGGTCGTCTTCCTCGAGGCCTCCGAGGAGACGCTGATGAACCGGTTCAAGGAGACCAGGCGGCGCCACCCGCTGGCGCCCGACGGCCGCATCCTCGAGGGGATCAGGGCCGAGCGCTCGATCCTCGGCCCGCTGCGCGAGCGCGCCGACGTGGTCGTCGACTCGACCGGGCTCACCGGGGCGATGCTGCGGCGCAAGATCGCCACCGACCTGCTCGGCCCCGGGTCGAGCGCGAAGCTGGCGCTGACCGTGCTCACCTTCGGGTTCAAGAACGGGCCGCCGCGCGACGCCGACCTGGTCTTCGACGTCCGCTTCCTGCCCACTCCGCACTACCGCGAGGACCTGCGGCCGCTGACCGGACGCGACGCCGCCGTGGTCGAGTACGTCGAGGCCGGCGAGCTCGCGAGCGAGTACTACCGCCGGCTGCTGCCGCTGCTCGACTTCCTGCTCCCGGCGTACGTCTCCGAGGGCAAGACCCATCTGACGATCGCGATCGGCTGCACCGGCGGGCGGCACCGCTCGATCACGGTCGCCGACCGGGTCGCCCGCCACATCGCCGCCCGCGAGGACGTCTCGGCGCGAGTCGTGCACCGCGACGTCGAGCTCGGCGAGCGGCGGCCGAGGATCGCCCTGTATGCGTCGTCCATGGCGGCGCTCTGGTGCTCGAGCGTGAGCCCCTCGGTGACGCGGCGGCGGGCGGCGGCGCCGAGCGCCTCCCGGGTCGGCGCGGGCTGGTCGGCGCACCAGGTGACCGCGTCGGCGATCGCCTCGGGATCCTCGGGCTCGATCAGCAGCCCGGTCCCGGGAACGATCTGCTCGACGATTCCGTCGCGCCGGGTGCCGACCACGGGCAGCCCACTCGCCATCGCCTCGAGCATCGAGATCGGGAACGGGTCGGCCCGCGACGGGAGCACGAACGCGTCCCAGGTCCGCAGCCGCTCGAG
>DASPGZ010000100.1:0-12522 GCA_035620355.1 Solirubrobacterales bacterium
AGGCGTCGCTGGCGCTCGACTCGGTGCGGGTCTTGTCGCCGAAGTAGATCCCCCCGGTCAGCTCGCGGACCACGAGGAGGTCCGTGCCCTCGATCCGCTCGCGCCGCAAGGGGCTGGCGTCGAGCAGCGCGGCGCTCGGCCGCACCGGGCGCAGGTTCGCGAACAGGCCGAGCCCCTTGCGCAGGCCCAGGAGCCCCTGCTCGGGCCGGGGAGCCTCCGGATCGGTGGTGTCCCACTTCGGGCCGCCGACCGCGCCCAGCAGCACTGCGTCAGCCTCGCGGCACGCCGCGAGCACCTCGTCGGTGAGGGCGGTCCCATGGGCGTCAATCGACGCGCCGCCCACCAGGTGGTCGGTGTAGTCGAAGTCCCCGACGGCGTCGAGGACCTCGCGCGCAGCGGCAACGATCTCGGTCCCGATCCCGTCGCCGGGCAACAGGACGATGCTCGGCATCAGGAGGAAGGCGCCTCAACGGCGGCGCGGCTCGGCTTCGCTTCGCTTCGCCTCACGGTCTCTAAAACAGCCACATCCCGGGTGCTACCCCGACCTCGACCAGCTGCGGGCCGTCGGCGTCGATCGCACGCCCGAGCGCGGCCTCGAGCTCATCGGCGCTGCTCACCCTGGTCGAGGTGAGCCCGTAGGCGGAGGCGATCGCGGCGCTGTCGAGCCCCGGCAGGTCGAGCCCCGGCGCGCCCTCGACCCCCTCGATCGAGGAGAACCACTTGAGGATCGCGTACTCGCTGTTGCGCAGGATCAGGAAGGTGACCGGCACGTCGTAGGCGACCGCGCTCCAAAACGCGGTCACCGCGTACTGGACCGAGCCCTCGCCGATCACCGCGACCACCGGCCGATCGGGCTGGGCGAGCTGCACCCCGATCGCCGCCGAGAGCCCGAAGCCAAGCCCGCCGCCGGCGCCGAAGTAGTAGCTGCCGGGGCGCGACAGCCGCAGTTGGTTGCGCAGCGAGAGCGTCGACGACGGCGCCTCGAGCACCACGATCCCGCCGTCGGGAAAGGCGTTCCGGAGCGCGTGCATCGCCGCGGTTCCGGTGATCGGATCCTCGTCGGGACCCGCGGTCGGCTCCGGCAACGACTCGCCGGGGTCGCGGTCGGACTCGCCGACCAGCTCGACCAGGCGCTCGAGCGTCAGCCGCACGTCGGCGACGATCGCGTCGCCCATCGGGGCTCGGGCCGCCTCGTCCGGATCGGAGGTGATCTCGACCAGCTCGGCTCCCTCGGGTAGCAGCGGGCCGGGGATGTTCGGGTAGTAAGGGAAGACCGAGGAGCCGACGACGAGGATCAGGTCGCGGCCCGCGAGCGTCTCCGAGACGGGCCCGATCGCGGGCGGCAGCACGCCGCGGAAGTTCGGATGCCCCTCTGGGAACCCGATCCGCCCGCCGCCGGGCGCAGGGGTCGCGAACACCGGCAGGCGCTGGCGCTCGGCGAGGGCGACAGCCGCGTCCCAGCCGCCGGAGGCGTCGACCTCGGGCCCGGCGATCAGCACCGGGTTCGCCGCTGCCTCGAGCCGCCGGGCCAGCCCGGCGAGCGCCTCGGGGTCGCCGACCGCCCGGCCGGTGGTCCTGCGGGCGATCGCCGCCCGAGCGTCGGCCTCGTCCACCTCGGCGTCCCAATCGTCCATCGGGATCGAGACGAAGGCGGGACCCTTCGGGGGCAGGGTGGCGGCGTGGGTGGCCCGGGCGAGCGCCAGGGGCACGTCCTGGGCCCGGGCCGGTTCGAAGCTCCACTTGACCAGCGGGTGCGGCATCCGGGTCGCGTCGCGATTGGTCAGGTTCGCCTGCAGGGTGACCAGCGAGCGCGTCTGCTGCCCGGCCGTGATCACCAGCGGGGAGTGGTTGGCCTGCGCGTTGAAGATCGCGCCCATCGCGTTGCCGACCCCGGGGGCCGTGTGCAGGTTGACCAGCGCCGGGCCGCCGCTCGCCTGCGCGTAGCCATCGGCGATCCCGACCACGACCGCCTCCTGGAGGCCGAGCACGTAGGTGAAGTCGTCGGGGAAGTCGCGCAGCATCGGCAGCTCGGTCGATCCCGGGTTGCCGAACACGGTCGTCATCCCTTGGGCGCGGAAGACGTCGAACGATGCCTCGCGGACGCTGGTCACCGGCCCGACTCTATGCCCTGTCACCCTTGACGGGTGGCGGGATACTTCGGCGGCGGATCGATGATCCGGCGCGTCCATCGCGAGCGGGCGCTGGCGCTCTACGGGCCCCGGGCGCTGCTGATGCAGGCCGCGCACCCGCTCGCGGTCGAGGGCCTGCTCGCCCACTCGGACGGGCTCGAGGATCCCTACGAGAGGCTGGCGCGGACCGCGCGGGTGATGGACGAGATCACCTTCGGGGAGCGCGAGCGCGCCGACCGGATCACCCGGCGGGTGCGGGCGATGCACGCGCGGGTCAGCGGCGAGTTGAGCGAGGACGTTGGCGCCTATCCGGCCGGCACGCCCTACCGGGCCGACGACCCGGAGTTGCTGCTCTGGGTCCTGTTCACGCTCTTCGACTCCGCCGCGGTCGTCTACCGCGCCTACGTGGGCTCGATCGCACGCGCCGACGAGGCCCGGCTCTGGGACGACTACCGGGTCGTCGGCGGGCTCTTCGGTCTGCAGCCGGGGCAGATGCCCGAGACGCTCGCCGAGGTCGACAGCTACCGCCGCCGGATGCTCGAGGGCGACCGGCTGCACGTCAACGGGTGGGCTCGCGAGCGGGCCCGGGAGATCGTCTTCGAGCCGCCGGCGCCGCTGCTCGCCCGGCCGCTGGTCGAGGCCGCCAACTTGATCACCATCGCCCTGCTGCCGGAGCGGATCCGGCGCGAGTACCGGTTCGCGAGCGTGCCGCCCCAGCCGGTGCGCGGCCTGCTGGTCGCCGGCGGCGCCGAGTACGTGAAGCGGGCGGTGCTGCCGCTGCTCCCGGGCCGCCTGCGGTTCTCCTCGGTGGCGCGCGCCGCGCCGGCCTGATCTATACATCGCGTGATGTAACGGTCCCGTCGACGGGGTGTTGTGGCGAGCCCGATGGCATCGGACACAGACGACGAGAGCTCCGGCCGCGCCGCCGGCCTCAGCGCCGCCCTGGCGCCGAAGCTGTTCAGGGCGATGAAGATCGCCCGTCAGGTGCTCCCCGGCGACCCCCGCTACGGCGATCCGCTGTCGACGACCGGATCGGACGCTCGGGCGCTGGTCGCACGGCGGCTCGGCGAGGCGGCCAACCGGCGTCCCGGAATCCTCAAGGAGGCGGGGCTCTCGGCGCTGCAGGTGTGGGAGGCGGTCTCCGAGGGCGACGGCCAGCGGCTCGGCGACGACCGGGTCGCGATCGTGTTCACCGACCTGGTCGGCTTCTCCGATTGGGCGCTCGAGGCCGGCGACGACCTCTCGCTCGAGCTCCTGCGGGAGGTCTCTGAGGCGATCGAGCCGCCGGTCGTCGACCATGGCGGTGAGGTGGTCAAGCGACTCGGGGACGGGATGATGGCCGTGTTCGGCGACGCCGACGCGGCCGCCGACGCGGTGTTCGAGGCGCGCGCCCGGCTGGAAACCGTCGAGGTGGGCGGATACGGTCCGCGTATGCGCGCGGGCATGCACGTCGGCTCACCCCGCAGGCTCGCCCACGACTATCTCGGGGTCGACGTCAACATTGCCGCCAGGGTCGCCGAGGGTGCCTCCGGCGACGAGCTCCTGGTCTCCGGCGAGGCGCTCGAGGAGCTCGACCGCGACACGGTCAGCTCGCGCAAGAAGCTCATGTTCCGCGCCAAGGGCGTCCCGCGCGACGTCGCCGCCTACTCGCTGAAGCCGAACCGATGACAGAGCGGCCCGAGATCCTCGACGAGGCGGCGATCGCCGACGACGAGCGGGCGCTGGTGCGGCGTGGTCCCGTCGATCTGCTGCAGGTCCCGCGCCTGGTCGGAAACGCGCTCGCCGACATCCGCACGATCGCCGGGGGGATGGCGGTGCTGCCGAAGCTGCTCGGGGCGCTGAACGGGATCCGCGGCGACGTCCGCTCGCTCGACGACGAGGTGAAGCAGATGCGCGCCGCGGTCGAGGAGATGCGCGGGGACGTCAACCGGGTAGCGCATCCGCTGCGGCGGCGGACCGACGGCCGCCGAGGCCGGGGCGACGCCGGCGGCTCGTGACCCGGCGCCCGCCCGCCGCGGTCGTCGCCCTCTCACTGGTCCCGCTGCTCGCCCTCGCCGCCTGCGGCTCCGACGAAACCACGACCACCACCACCGCGGCGCCGCCGAAGCCGCCGCCGAAGGAGACCCGCGACCCGCTGCCCGAGCGGCCGCGGGAGTGGGACCGGTTCATCAACGAGCGCGGCGGCTACTCGCTGCTGGTGCCTCAGGGCTGGGAGGCGAAGGCGGACGGCCCGCGGACCCTGATCCGGTCGTTCGACCGCCTGGTCGCGCTCTCGATCGTCCCCGACCGGAGCTCCGGCGCGCTGGCGACGCAGATCGCCGACTACGCCGCGAACACGGCCGAGGGCCTGGGCGGGTTTGAGGACGGGTTCCGGACCCGCGGCACGCGGCCGTTCGAGCACCGCTACGACGCGGTCGAGGTGTATGGCGCCGGGCGCTCGCGCGACGGGGTCGACCAGGAGGCCTCGGTGATCGTCCTGCGCCGCGACGACGTGGCGACGATCACCGTGGTGCTCGCTGCGAACGCAAAGCGCGACGCGCGCGAGTCGGTGCGGATCGCCCGCCGCGTCGTCGGCACGATCCGCACCCGGGCGCCTCGCGCGCACGGCGAGGGCGGGGACGGCGGGCGCGGCTGAGGGCGTAGGCTGCGAACGGCACGGATGAGCGGCGGGGAGATGGCGAAGAACTGCTGGAAGCGCGCGACGGCGCCGCTGCTCGCGATCGTAGCGCTGGGGCTGCTCGCCTCGCCGGCGGCGGCGAGCGGGCCGAAGCTGACCGTGCCCAAGGCCGAGCTCGACGCCGCCTTCGAGTGCCCGATCGACCCGACCGGCGCCACCGTGACCCCGCTGATGTTCGTCACCGGCACCGGCGCCACCGGCGACCAGGGCTATCTGATCGGGCAGTCGGCGTTCGAGGCCTACGGGCATCCCGTCTGTTACGTCAACTTCCCTGACTTCACCACCGCCGACATTCAGGTCTCGGTCCAGTACCTGGTCTACGCCCTGCGCCGCGAGTACAAGATGGCGGGCCGCAAGATCGCGATCTTCGGGATCAGCCAGGGCGGGCTGCTGCCGCGCTTCGCGCTCACCTATTGGCCCGACCTGGAGCGCAAGGTCGGCGACGTGCTCTCGGCGGCCGGCACCCAGCATGGGACCACCGTCTTCCGCGGCTGCTCCGCCGCCTCTCCCTGCCCGCCCGCCAACTGGCAGCAGGCGGCGGACTCGAACCTGCTCGAGGCGCTCAACTCGCAGCCCGACGAGACCCCGGGCGAGGTCTCCTACACGACCGTGCGCTCGGCCACCGACCAGACCGTGCAGCCGCAGACCGGCAGGCATCCGACCTCGGCGCTGGACGGCGCGCGCAACATCCTGATCCAGGACGTCTGCCCCGGGCGGACGACCAACCACATCGGCACCGCGGTGGACTCGGTCTCGTTCGCCGCCTTCGTCGATGCGATCGAGCACGGCGGCAAGGGCAGGAAGGGCGCCGCGAAGGTCTCGCGATTCCCGAGCGACGTCTGCGCCCACCCGTACGCGAACGGCCTCGACGAGGGGACGACGACCGCCTTCCTCGGCGTCTCGGGGGGCCTGGTCGGCGGCCAGCAGGAGCAGGCGCCGCAGGTCGGGGCCGAGCCGAGGGTCCGGCCGGTGTTCCGGCGCGTCCAGGACTGAGCGCGACCGGGGGCCGGCGGCTAGCGGTCGGGGCGCTCGGGATAGATCTCGTCGACCGTGACCAGGGCCTCGAACGGGCCGCCGATCGCCTCCGCGATCGCCACGGTGCCGCCGGCGAGGCGGTCGACCACGCAGGCGCCCCCGACGATCTCGAGCCCCTGGGCGCGGATCTGCTCGACCGCGGCGACGGTCGAGCCGCCGGTGGTGACGGTGTCCTCGACCACGAACACCCTGGTCCCCTCCTCGACCGGCCCCTCGACCATCCGCTGCAGCCCGTGGGCCTTGGTCTGCTTGCGGACGAAGAAGCCGACCAGGCCCTCGCCCTCGGGCACGGCGATCGCGGCGCAGGCGAGCGGGATCGCCGCCATCACCGGGCCGCCGACCGCCTCGGCCCCGCGGCGGACCGCCGCCGACGCGAGCAGCTCGCCGGCGGCGCGAAAGCCGGCCGGCCGCAGCAGCGCCCGGCGCGCGTCGATGTAGTACTGCGCCGTCGCCCCGCTCGACAGCGTCACCTCGCCGACGACCAGCGCATGCTCGCGCAGCTCGCCGATCAGGGTCTCGCGTGCTGAGTCGGTCATCGAACCACCCGCTGGCCCCGGACGCGGGAGCACAAACAAAAGCCCGCGGCGTAGCCGCGGGCCATTGATTCGAGCGGGAGCGGAGGAGCCAGCGGAGTTATTCCGTTAGCCGTAGACGTACATCTTGTCCCCGAGGTCGATCCAGTTGTAGATGAAGACCGAATCGGGGATCGGGTTGCGGATGCAGCCGTGGCTCGCGGGGTAGGGCGGCACCGAGTGGTAGCCGTGGGTCGCCTCGCCCCGGTTGTAATAGACCGAGTAGTACATCCCGATCGAGTTGAAGCCGGGGTCCTTGCGGTAGAAGGTGAACGCGCCCTGGTCGGACGGGGTCGCCGCCGCTCCGGTCGCGATGTGGAAGACGTACTTCGCTTCGCCGCCGTCGGCGAGCGCCATCACCTGCTTCGAGATGTCGACCTCGGCGTGGTGGCCCGCTTCGGGGTGCTCGATCTTGAAGCCGCCCTTGCCGGCGGCGAGCGTCTTGAAGATCCCCGGCGTCGCCTGGAAGGTGCGCGCCATCCCGTTGACCTTGCGGAACGCCATCACCGCGCGCTCGGTGTGCGAGCCGTAGCGGTTCTTGTCGGTGTTGTAGTAGGCCTGCTCGCGCAGCAGGTCGTTGAACAGCCCGACCGCCGGGCCGCGATCGCCCGGGTCGATGTCGACGAACTTGAGCGCGAACTTCTTCGACTTCGCCTGCGCGCCGGCCTGCTGGGCGGTCGCCTTCTTGGTTGCCCGGGCGCGGTAGTGGCCGGCCTCCAGCAGCGGCTTGCTGCGGAGGACGAAGCGGCCGAAGCTCTTGCCCTTGACCTGGCGCACGTACGGGTTCGCCTTGATCACGGTGTCGCCGCCGTTGCCGAGCCGAACGCTGACCCGCTGGTGGCCGACGAACGGGGTCACGGTGCCGACCACCTCGACCCGCTCGCCCACCTTGGCCTTGCCGCCCTTGAGCCCGTTGACCTTCAGCGAGATCTTCGCCGGCTTCGGGCCCGCTGGGGGCGCGTCGCCGCCCCCACCATTGTCGCCTCCGCCGCCCCCCTGGGCGAGCGCGAGAGCTGGGAACAGGAGCATGGCGAGCGTCGCCAGCACCCCCGCGGCGACCTGGGGCAGCTTCTTCACGCCCGGAATTGAAGCATGCCGGATTGACGTTCAGCGCCGCAGGCGATCAGGAGGCGACCAGGAAGGCGAAGGCGACCGCGTTGTTGAGTATGTGCACGGCGATCGTCGGATAGATCGACCCGGTCCGCTCGTACAGCCACGAGAGCCAGAGGCCGAAGACGGTGATCTGCACCACCACGCCCCAGGTGCCGGCGCCCGTGTAATGCAGCAGCCCCCAGACGACGCTCGCGAGCAGCGCCGCCAGGATCACCGGCATCCCCTTCTTCAGCCCGGGATAGAAGAAGCCGCGGAAGAAGATCTCCTCGCTCACCGGGGCGACGATCACGATCAGGATCCCGGCGATCACGGTGCCGAGCACGCCCTCGTCGCCGCCGAGCTCGCGGGTGATGTCCTCCTGCTCCGGGGCCAGCAGCAGCGCGATCACCACGGCGCAGGCGATGTAGCCGAAGTAGGTCGCGATCGCCAGCCACACCGACTTGCGCAGCGGCCGGCGCAGGCCAAGGCTCTCGGCGCTCGCCAGGCCGCGCATCCCCGGGGTCGCGAAGAGGAAGGCGGCGAAGATCAGGCTGCCGGCGAGCAGCGCCTGCACCGCGACCCCTGCCGCCAGCGATTCCAGGTCGTTGTCGAACGCGACCACGACGACCCCGAAGACGATCGACGCGGCGAGCACGAAGGCGAAGGCCGCGAACGCCCGCCCGGGGCCCCAGGCGGCGGGCGGCAGGATCCCGGGCTCGGCCGGGCCGCTCGGCGGCGGCGGGCCCCCGGGCGGCGCGCCGACGGGCTCGCTCAACGGCGGTGTGGTCGGCGGCGGGGGTTGGCTCGGAACCGCCGGCGACGACGCGGGCGGTGGCCCCTGGCTGCTTTCGAACGGGTCGCTCACGGACGCAGATGCTGCTCGATCTCGGCCAGCGACCCTACCCCGTCGCCGCCGCCGTCCCCGCCGCGGTCGAGCAGCAGCGCCGGGATCCCGGCCGCCGCCGCGCCGGCGATGTCCTCCTCCGGCGTGTCGCCGACGTGCAGTGCCTCGTCCGGGCCGCACCCGGCGAGCTCGAGCGCCCGGGCGAAGATCGCCGGGTCCGGCTTGCGCGCGCCGGCACCGGCCGAGGTGACGACCGCGTCGAGCGATCCTCCGAGCCCGCAGCGGTCGAGCACCTCCGGCAGCGCGTAGTCCCAGTTCGAAACGCAGACCAGGGTCAGGCCGAGCTCGCGCAGGCGGGCCAGCGCCGGGGCCGCGTCGGGGTAGGCGCGGAAGCGGATCGCGGCCATCATCTCGGCCGGCGTCACGGCGAAGCCGAGCTCGCGCGAGAGCAGCTCGGCGCAGCGCGAGCGCAATGCCGCGAGCGATTCGGCGTCGACGGCCTCGTCTGCGTGGCCGCGGTAGAGAGCCATCTCGGCACCGAACGCCGCTCGCACCCGCTCGTCCGGCTCGATCCCCCGGGCGGCCGCCAGATGCAGCCACGGAGGCTCGAGCTCGACCAGCGTGCCGAGCGCGTCGAGGAGCACCGCCTTCGTCATGCGGCGGCCAAGACTGGCAGGATCGGACCCATCGAGGAAACGTTCTGGGACAACAACGGCGAGTGGATCTCGGCCCTGATCACGCTGGTGATCGCGTTCGCGCTCGCGTTCGCGATCGATCGCCTGGTGATCGGCCGGGCGACCCGCGTCGCCTCGCGGGTCAGCGACACGACCGTCTCGCGGGCCGCGAAGACCCGCCTGCGGATGGTCCGGCGGCTGGTCTTCGTGGTGATCATCGTCGTCGGCCTCGGGATCGCGCTGAGCCAGTTCGACAAGCTCAACAAGCTCGCCAACGCGGTGCTCGCCTCGAGCGCGGTAATCGGCCTGGTGCTGGGGTTCGCCGCGCAGAAGATCCTCGCGAACCCGATCGCCGGCATCCTGCTCGCGATCGCGCAGCCGATCCGGATCGGCGACTCGGTGACGATCGAGGGCGAGACCGGGCGGGTCGACGACCTGACCCTCTCGAACACCTTCATCGACACCGGCGACGGCCGCCTGGTGATCGTCCCGAACGAGATCGTGGTCACGAACGTGGTCGTCAACCGCTCGACCGGCGACCTGAACGCGCCGGTCAAGGTCTCGCTCTGGGTCCCTCCCGAGGCCGACCTGAGCGCGGCGCGCAAGGCCCTCTCGGTGCTCGAGCCGTCGCAGATCGACGTCGCCGAGGTGACCGCGGACGGGGTGCGGATCGAGGTCCACGGGCCGCGCCGGCCCGGCGGCACGCGCGCGTTCGGCGAGGAGGCGGCCCTGCGGGAGCGCGCGCAACGCGCGCTTCGCGAGGCGGGTTGCCTGCAAGCCGACTGAGTCGCCTCGGTACCCTTTTCCGTCGCGATGACCGCTCGGCAACGAAGACGGTACCGGCGCTCGCAGGGCGGCTCGGTGGGCAAGAAGGTCCTCCTGGCGCTCGGCGTCGTGCTCGCCCTGATCGCCGCCGCGGTCGGCGGCGCCGTGCTCTGGGTCCAGGACATTCGCGCCTCGGCCCCCGACATCGACACCCTGAAGCCGGCCGAGAGCGGCGCCAACTCGGAGATCTTCGCCGCCGACGGCACCAGCCTCGGCTACGTCCAGTCGAGCATCATCCGCGACCCGGTCGGGCTCGAGAAGATGCCGAAGGTCCTGCAGAACGCGACGATCGCGATCGAGGATGAGAACTTCTGGACCCACTCCGGGGTCGACTACGGCGCCGTGGTCCGCGCGGCGGTCGAGAACGTCGAGGCCGGTGAGGTCAAGCAGGGCGCCTCGACGATCACCCAGCAGCTGGTCCGCAACCTCTACATCGACGACCCCGAGGACACGATCGAGCGCAAGATCATCGAGGCCGAGATGGCGCGCGAGTACGAGGACGAGCACACCAAGTCGGAGATCCTCGAGGAGTACCTGAACACCGCCTCCTACGGCACCAACGACGGCAAGACCGCGATCGGGGTGCAGGCGGCGTCGCAGGTGTTCTTCGACAAGGACGTCACCGACCTCAACGTCGGCGAGGCGGCACTGCTCGCCGGCCTCCCGCAGGCGCCCACCGACTACAACCCGTTCCTGAACCCCGACGGGGCCGAGCGCCGCCGCAACCAGGTGCTCGATGCGATGTCCGATCAGGGCTACATCACCTTCGCCAAGGCCCAGCAGAACAAGCGCAAGGGCCTCGGGCTCGAGCGCGGCTACCGCTACGAGTCGCGCACGCAGCAGTACTTCTTCGACTTCGTCCAGGAGGAGCTGATCGACCGCTACGGCGTGCAGACCGCGCGCGACGGCGGGCTCAAGGTCTATACGACGCTCGATCCGAGGCTGCAGTCGGTCGCCGAGCAGGCGATCGCGGCGCACCCGGTCTCCGGCGCCGCCCAGGCGCTGGTCTCGACCGACGTCGATACCGGCGAGATCATCGCGATGGCGTCCTCGGAGTCCTACGAGGACAGCCAGTTCAACCTCGCCGCCCAGGGCCGCCGCCAGCCGGGCTCCTCGTTCAAGCCCTACGCGCTGACCACCGCGGTCGACCAGGGCATCGACCCGGACTCGACCTACTACTCGGCCCCCTCGTCGATCACGCTCTACCCGAACGGCGCCTACGCCGATCCGTGGAACGTCTCCGGCGGCGGCAGCGGCTCGATGAGCCTGCGCTCGGCCACCGCGAGCTCGATCAACACCGTCTTCGCGCAGCTGGTGCTCGACGTCGGGGTCGAGAACATGGACGAGATGGCGAAGCGGATGGGCGTCACCAGCCCGCTCTCGGGCTACGCGCCGGACGTGCTCGGGGCCAGCGACGTGACCGTGCTCGATCAGTCGAACGGCTTCGCGACGCTCGCCAACGGCGGTGTGCACCACGATCCGACCGCGATCCAGAAGGTCGAGTTCCCCGACGGCCACGTCGACGAGCCCGAGGATCCCGAGGGCACCCGGGTGATCAGCGACGGGGTCGCCTACACGGTCGCCGACGTGATGACCGGGACGCTCGACTACGGCACCGCGACCTGCTGCGACATCCCTTGCCCGGCGGCCGGCAAGACCGGCACCACCGAGGAGCAGGCGGACGCCTGGTTCGTCGGCTACACGCCGCATGTCTCGACCGCGGTCTGGGTCGGCAACCCCGACGAGCGCGTCCCGCTGCCCGGCTACGGCGCCGATCTCGCGGCGCCGATCTGGCACGACTACATGATGGTCGCGGCGACCGAACCGTGCGACGACTTCCCCGAGCCGGAGAACCCAGCGGAGCTCTCCGGCTACACCAGCGAGCACACCACCGATCCGAGCTACGACGACTCGACCGACACCGGGACGACGACCACCCCGACGACCCCCGACGACACCGCGACCGACGACCCGGCGACCGGCGGCGACACCGACGGCTACGACTCGGACCTCTACGCCCCGGGCGCCGGCCAGGATCCCGCGCCGACCCCGGGTGACGGCGTCGACCCGAACCGCACCGGCGGCGTCAACCCGTAGCCCGCCCGGGCCGGCGGGCCCGGCGCGCGCTTCAATGTCGGGCGTGAGCGGCGAGTTCGAGCTGATCGCGGCGCTGCGCGAGCGGATCGCCCAGGCGGGGGCGGACGGCGGCTCGCCGGCGCTCGTGCTCGGCAGTGGCGACGACGCGTCGATCACCGTTCCCGGCGGGGCCACTGCGACCAGCGTCGACGCCCTGGTCGAGGGCGTCCACTTCCGGATCCCGCCGTTCGAGGCCCGCCAGGTCGGCCACAAGGCGTTGGCCGCGGCGCTCTCGGATCTCGCCGCGATGGGAGCCGAGCCGGGCGAGGCCTACGTTCAGCTCGGGATCCCGGACGAGCGCGGCGACCCGGAGCTGCTCGGGCTCGCCGACGGGCTCGCCGCGCTCGCCGGGCGACTCGGGGTCGCGATCGCCGGCGGCGACGTGACCAGGGCGCCGGCGCTGCTCGTCGCGGTCACCGTCGTCGGCCACGCCGAGTCGGCGGATCGCCTGGTGCGCCGCTCGGGCGCCCGGCCGGGAGACCTGCTCGCGGTCACCGGTGAGCTCGGCGGGGCGGCCGCGGGCCTCGCGCTGCTGGCG